>JAZNJJ010000025.1:0-107148 GCA_045577985.1 Alphaproteobacteria bacterium | reverse complement strand
TAAATATATATTAATATCATTACCTATTAAACTTTTTGCATTACTTGCAATAACTATAGTCTTACTGTTTAGTAGTATCTATATTGGACTTATAACAAGTATTATAATAATAGCAATGATATCTGTAATCTTTGAATTTTCACGAATATTCAATGAACACAATAACTTTATAAATGAAGCTAAAAATTCTATAAGTAATTATAGGGAATATATAATAAGTAGTGCTGAAGCTATAAATTTAAGTAAAGATTTTATAAATCAACAATCTAACATTTTTGCCTTAAATTTGATAGAACATTTTCCGCAAAATGTATCAAACAAAAAATATTACAAGCTTGATATTGCTGATGCAATAAAGCAAAATTTAATAGATATAATTTAAGAAAATAAAGAAAGGTCTGCTAAGCAGACCTTTCTTTATTTTTTACGGCAAGGGAATACTTGTACCTAATGCGCCATTCAATAGGCTAATATAGGAACATCTTGCATTAGGTGTGCAATTAAACTCCTCTGGAAAATCTTCAATTACAGATAAAAAATCATCCTTCATTAAAGAAATAATTCCTGAGCAACGCGCATCTACGAGAACCTTCAAGCCCTGAGGATGATTTGCAAAAAACGGACAATGACGGCGACGACGACCATTTTTACGGATATATTCAACCATCATATCTTCATTCACCAACCTAGCCAAACGACAACAAACTTCTTTAGATAAAAATATGTTATCAAGTAACTCATCAAAGTTCTCAATTACATAATTTGCTTTTCCTCTTCGAAGTAAATAGTCGACTTGCCCATATCTCAAAAGAAGATAATAATATCCATTTTCAAAAAGGATATCGTTTGAAAAGAGTGTAGCCCACTCTGTTCGTCCGAGAACATCTAGTTCTGCTTCACCCATTTTTTCAAAAATATTCACACACACCGGATGTTTTTTACAAATATTCTGCCACCAGCCGAAAACTCTTTGTTCAATAACATCATCTTCATAGCTTTTACATTCTTTAGATTTCACAAAGAAACTTGCCAATGCCTTGTTCCACCTTTTGAAATCGTTAAATGTCTCAAGATTAAGAGGAAGTAATTGATGATAAAAAATTAAATCCTCCATACTCTCTCGCACTAAAACAGGCGTATCATGAATACCCTTCATACTCCGAAGCATTCCGTAAGCTTTCACAAACATTTCAAAAGAAGCAATATCCATTTTCGGCTTCTTTTGACAAACGAGACGTAAAACCTTCCAATCATGCGTCCGAGTAGCACATGTTAAAACAGCTAACCAATCATTTGTATGGTTTGCATAAGACACTAATTCAGACACAAAGGTCCGTTTAACTTGCTCTTCCATAAACTGTATATAAAAAATTAATTATCGACACATTTATAACATTATTAATAATTTTTGTCAATAATTAAATATATTTGACGTAAATCTATCGCAAAATAATATGATTAAACCATTTTTCCTGAAAAGAAGTTTGATTTTCAATATCTTCATCTGAGATATTTACTCCATCTGGAACTACTATCAATTTATCGTCATCATCATTTGTACGATGAACAACTGCTATACAAACTCCATTAAAAACATCTATAGCTTCATCAATACTTAAAACATATGCATCCAACTCTTCTCCATCACCAGAAATTGTATTAGGTACATATCCATAATTAACAGGATAAATAAAACCATGTTTAGGATGTCTGCTACCTTTTGGCCTATCCATTATAACTTTAACTTTTTTTCCAATATACTGCCTAACTGAAATCATTTATGCCTCTCATTCATTTATATAATCGTTATAAACATTAAATTACAAAAAATATTTAATAATTAAAAAAATCTCTCTTATTGCAAAATAAGAGAGATTTTTTATTACGCTGAATTATTTATATTGAGACATATGCTCTAATAATGAACGTTTTTCATCAACATTCTTTTGAGCTTTATTCAATAACATTTCATAGCGTTCTGGATTGGCTTTATTCACAACTTGGAAACGAGTCTCACTAGCCATAAAGTCTGCCAATGGTTTAGAAGGAGCCTTGGAATCTAACATCAAAGGAGCCTTTCCTTCTTTTACGTTATCAGGATTATAACGGTATAAAGGCCAACTACCTGTTTCAACAGCAATTTTTTGATGATTCAAGCCATCAGACATATTTAATCCTTGATTTATACAAGGACAATAAGCAATAATAATAGATGGACCATCAAATGCTTCAGCTTCATTCATCGCTTTAATAACTTGCATATCATTAGCACCCATAGATACTTGAGCAACATAGACATTACCATAAGACATTGCAATCATTGCTAAATCTTTCTTTGGTAATTCTTTACCTGCTGTTGCAAATTTAGCAGATGCCCCCATTGGAGTTGCCTTTGATTGTTGACCGCCTGTATTTGAGTAAACACCTGTATCTACAACTAATATATTGATATTCCGACCAGATGCTATTGCATGATCTAAACCACCAAATCCAATATCATAGGCCCAACCATCACCACCAATAATCCATACAGATTTTTTAATCAAATAATCTGCAATTTCATCTAAGTGCTTAGCTTCTTCTGTATTAATCGTTGCCAATTTTTCACGCAAAGCAGCAACATTATCACGTTGATTATCAATTTCGATATCATTTGTTTGAGGATTATTTAAAATCTTATCGGCAATATCACCAACTTTATCCTTCAAACTATCTAATAATGATTTAGCTGTCATTGTTCCATGATCAATTGATACCCTCATACCTAAACCAAATTCGGCATTATCTTCAAACAAAGAATTTGCCCAAGCAGGACCATGTCCTTTTTCATCCTTACAATAAGGAGTTGTTGGTAAATTACCGGAATAAATTGATGTACAACCAGTAGCATTGGCAATAACCATGCGATCACCAAATAATTGTGTTAACAATTTGATATATGGTGTTTCACCACAACCGGCACAAGCACCGGAAAATTCAAACAAAGGCTGAATCATTTGCGTTGTCTTCGGCATATTCTTAACAACTTCAGTTCTCTTAACGTATGGAAGAGTTTCAAAGAATTTCCAATTAGCCTTTTCCTCATCCAGATGATTTTCAATATAATCCATATTAATTGCATGTAATTCAGGATTTATTTTATTTTTAACAGGACAAGCTGAAACACATACTCCACAACCGGTACAATCTTCCGGAGAAATCTGGAATATAAATTTCTTACCAGCAAACTCTTTACCCTTATAATCAGCAAATTTTAAAGTATTCGGTGCATCTCTCAATTGTTCTTCTGATGCTACTTTCATACGAATTACACCATGAGGACAAACAATAGAACATTTACCACATTGAATACAAGATTCTGCATCCCAAACAGGAATTTCCGTAGCTATGCAACGTTTTTCATATTGGGTCGTTGCTGTTGGCCATGTACCATCAACAACAGTCTGTAATTCAGAAGTTTTAACACTATCTCCTTTATCAGCAATTAATTTTGCTGTTAAACCTTTAACAAACTCAGGTGCATTTACTGGTACAGGCGCCAAACGATGAAACTTTGAAGTTACATAATCAGGATATTTAACTTCAAACATATGAGCTAAAGAAGCATCAACAGCTTCATAGTTCTTTTGAACAACAGCTTCTCCTTTTTTGCTATAAGTTTTTCTAATTGCTGCCTTAATTTGAGCAATTGCTTCATCTTTTGGTAAGATGTTTGAAATAGCAAAGAAACATGTTTGCATAACAGTATTAATTCTTTGCCCCATACCTGTAGCTCGAGCAACTTCAATTGCATTAATTGTGTAGAACTTCAATTTTTTTGCAATAATTTGCTCTTGAACTTCAATTGGAAGATGATCCCATACTTCATCAGCTTTATAAGGAGCATTTAATAAAAAGGTTGCCCCTTCTTTAGCTATATGAAGTATATCAACTTTGTTCAAAAATTGAAATTGATGACAAGCAACGAAATCTGCTGATGTAATCAGATAAGCTGAACGAATTGGATTATCTGAAAAACGCAAATGAGATGTTGTCATAGAACCAGATTTACGGGAGTCGTAAACAAAATAACCTTGACCATACTTTCCAGCATCTTCTGCAATAATTTTAATAGAATTTTTATTCGCCCCCACAGTACCATCAGCACCTAAACCAAAAAATACAGCTCTAACAACATCATTCGGTTCAACATCAAAACTTGCATCATACTCTAAAGACTTGTGGGTTACATCGTCAATAATTCCAACCGTAAATCCATTAATTGGATTATTGGAAACAGCATTATCAAACACAGCTTTAACCATTGCAGGAGTAAATTCTTTTGAAGATAAACCATAACGACCGCCATAAATTTTAGGTAATGTAGCTATTTTTCCATTAGAAAATGCCTGAGACAAAGCTGTAACAACATCTAAATACAAAGGCTCACCTAATGAACCGGATTCTTTAGTTCTATCCAAAACAGAAACAACTTTAACTGTCTTAGGCAAAGCCTTTAAAAAGGCTTCTGTCGGGAATGGACGATATAAATGAACCTTCAATACACCTAATTTAGCCCCCTTAGAATTTAAGTATTCAATTGTCTCTTCAACAGTCTCAGCACCCGATCCCATAACTACAATTACATTTTCAGCATCTTCAGCTCCAACATAATCAATAACATTATACTGACGCCCTGTAATTTTTGCAAACTTATCCATTTCTTCTTGAACGATAGCTTCAACCTTATCATAGTAAGAATTAGCAGCTTCGCGACCTTGAAAAAACACATCCGGATTTTGAGCTGTTCCACGAATAACTGGAGCTTCTGGACGTAAAGCATGCTCTGCATTGAATTTATAGTTAACGCCTTCCAACATAGCTTTCAAATCGTCATTTGAAAGTAATTTAATTTTCTTAATTTCATGAGAAGTACGGAAACCATCAAAGAAATGTAGAAAAGGAACTCTTGAACGTAATGTAGCTGTTTGTGCAATAGCTGCCATATCCCCTGCTTCCTGAACTGAATTTGAACTTAACATAGCAAAACCAGTTTGACGGCATCCCATAACATCGGAATGATCTCCATAAATAGATAATGCATGATAAGCTAAAGAACGAGCCGCAACATGCATAACAAAAGGCATTAATTCACCGGCAATTTTATACATATTAGGAATCATTAACAATAAACCTTGAGAAGCAGTAAACGTTGTTGTTAAAGCTCCTGCTTGTAATGAACCATGACAAGCTCCCGCTGCACCAGCCTCTGACTGCATTTCTTGAACTTCAGGAATCACTCCCCATAAGTTCTTCTGTTTTGCCGCAGACCACGCATCAGCCCATTCTCCCATAGGAGAAGATGGAGTAATTGGGTAAATAACACAGACTTCATTCATGCGGTGTGCTACTGAGGCACAAGCTTCATTTGCATCCATCATTTTCATTTTCACATCTGACATTTATAAATATCCTCATAAGTTGATTTTAAAAGATAAAATAATAAAGACTTTGCCTCTGTTATAATATCATTATTATGTAAACAAAAAAGTTTATGACAAGCTTATATCACACCCCCTATAAAAATCAAGTTTTTTTCTTTAAAAAGGCACCGTTTTCATCCCTAAAAACAAAGATTTTTCAACTAAAACAACTTTGCATAAATTTACGCTAAAATTATATTTTTACACTTGCATAATTGCATAAAAAAATTTACGATACATCAATTTTAATTAAATGAGAATAAAATGTTACACCAATTACTACACACTTTTTTAGAAAACTTAAAATTATTTCCTGTGTTATTTATAACATATATATTTTTAGAATATATTGAACATAAAACAAATGAAAGAACAACAGCTTTAATCCAAAAATCTAAAAATAGTGGCCCCTTTTTCGGAAGTTTATTAGGAGCATTACCTCAATGTGGATTTTCTGTTATAGCTTCAAATCTTTTTGCAGCTAAAATTATAACTATGGGAACTCTGATAGCCATTTTTTTATCAACTTCAGATGAAATGCTTCCAATTTTAATCTCTAATAATGTAACAACATCTTTAATCTGCAAAATATTGGGATACAAAATTATATGCGGGATAATTTTTGGTTACATCATTGATTATTTTGCAAATAAATATTTTTTATTAGCTTCTCAAAATATAAATATAGAAGCCCTCTGTGAAAATGAAAACTGTCATTGTGAATCTGGAATATTAAAACCTGCCTTTTTACATTCAATTCACATTTGGTTTTTTATTTTAATTTTTTCATCTATATTAAATGGAATTTTATACTACCTACCTCAAAAATCAGTTATCTCATTTTTACAAATTCCTTTGTTAGGAGAGCTCTTTAGCGGTCTGTTAGGCCTAATACCTAATTGTTCTTCATCAGTTATATTAACCCAACTTTACTTAGAAAATTATATCAATCTAAGCACTCTGTTAACAGGAAGTTTAGTTAGCGGAGGTGTAGGAATTTTGGTTTTATTCAAAGTAAATAAGTCTATAAAACAGAATATCTTAATAATAATCCTCCTATACTCATGTGGCATACTAGGAGGATTAACCAGCAATTTAATCTATTAACCATAAAAAAAAGCCTGCCCCTATAAGACAGACTTTTTTATTTTCAAATCATCGAATTAGAAACGATAATTTGCAGACAATCCAAAGATTTTTACAGAATTAGTATAATCTGCAGAAACATTCTTACCTGCATTTCCGGTATAAGAAGTATTCATCTTTGCATCATGAGCCTTAATATAGGTGAAACCTGCATCAAAACTCAACTTACTACTATATTGATATCCTAAACCAACAGAATACCATATTCTATTAGAATCAGGAATACGAGGAGTTCTATGTTTCAAACGAACTGCACTTTGGTCATAAGCTAAACCTAAACGCAACTTCCATTGATCATCCAGTTTATAACTTGTACCAACAGCCCAGAAATTAGCATCTCTCCAACTTTCGTTTACACGAGAGATATATGGACTTCCTGGATAGTTCATATCATCACCAACAAATGTTAGATTTTTGAACGAACTCCAAAAAACTCTCTGATACTCAGCCATAACAGACCATTTATCATTAACATCATGATAAAAACCTACAGATAACATAGCCGGTGTAACTAACTTTGCTGTAATATCCTGATTCAATAAAGGATTAGGATATGTTGCTTCCATATCACCATTTAATTTATGTCTTACTTGACTGCGATATCCTACACCAACACGTGTAGATTTATCAAACTCATACAACGCACCTAATTGATATCCAAAATCTAAAGCATCTCCGTTAGAATTAACAATAGAAACAGCTTTATTCATTGTACTATTAGTCAAATGAGCCCAAACATACTGAATTTGTAACCCAATACCCAAAGATAATTTATCTGTTGGTTTATACGCAAACAT
Organism: Alphaproteobacteria bacterium; assembly: GCA_045577985.1. Classification (GTDB taxonomy): domain Bacteria; phylum Pseudomonadota; class Alphaproteobacteria; order RF32; family CAG-239; genus RUG410. The sequence goes on along the minus strand of JAZNJJ010000025.1, from coordinate 99,743 downwards.
AGGTGTAATTGTTGCTGTTTTTAAATCAGATGTAATACCATGATCAGAACCAGCCCACTCTCTATCATATTTTGTAATCATACCATAAGGAGTATTAATAGCCAGACCGATAAATGATTTGCAGTCTAATTGGTGAGAAACGGTAATATTTGGAGAAACCGCAGAATGTACGATATTATGAATATCAGATCCGCGTTGTCCTAAACTACCGTCATTATTAACTTCATAAACATTTTTAGCAGAAGCTTCAGGTGCAATATAAGAAGCGCCCAAATTCATCTGTGTTCCGCTGTGACGTGTTAAACCTGCCACATTAAAATATGTATACGAAATATTTTCTGCACCGGCAGTAGCACCTGCAAATGCATTACCTTGCGCAGCAGCTGATTGTTCTCTTAAATGAAAACCTGCAGCCATTGCCGAAGATGACAATAAAATTGTGCTCAAGGCGGTTAATGTTAAAACCTTTTTCATTGTAAACCTTTTTATAGTTAAACCATAGTAACCCGTAATACTCTTCATCTAAAACAATACTTCGCGTTACATGTCTCGCAACATATACTACTATATCAATTTTGGCAAGTTTTTGACGTCAACATGGGGATAAAATAAAAAAAACAGATAAAAATCAAACAGTTAGCATTACAGCAATATCTATTGTATAGCTTATTATTTTTTCTTTACAAAACAAATTACATGATGTAATTATATTAACAATTCGTTAACAACAGAAAGGTTAGACTTGTGAGAGAGTTTATAAAATTTTGTTTAAGAGCAATCTTAAAACTGATGAAAACTAAATGTTTATTTGATTTTGATATTCATGAATTACCTAAAAAAGGTGTATATGTTGTAAATCATGTATCTTACTTAGATCCAATTCTATTGTTTGCTTTTTTACCAGGTAATCCTGTATTTGCATTAAATGGTCATTTATATCGTCGCCATTGGATTAATGGTTTAATGAAAAAAGCAGATATAGTTCATTTCAATCCTATTGAACCTTCAGATATCAAAAAACTAATAGCTAAAGTGGATGAAGGCCGTCTTGTTGTTATATTTGCCGAAGGAAGAATAACCGAGAATGGCGGTTTGATGAAGATATATGAAGCTCCTGGTTTGGTTGCAGATAAATCAGGTGCTCCAATTATTCCTGTCTGGATAGACGGACCTCAATATGGTTATTTTTCCAAAACAAAAGGTAATTTACCGCATCGTCCGTTACCTAAAATGCATATCTACGTTGGTAAACCACGCAGCTTCAAACTAAAAGATGAACTACGTCGTCAACGTGATCATATTAGCAACGAAGTATATATGATTCTCAGAGAAATGTGTTTTGATATTAATTATGATAAAAACATTTCATTATTTGCTCAATTAATGAAAACAGCAAAAATATACTCTCGTACAGGTTTCTTCTCTAAAAGACCTAGAATAATTGAAGACATTAATCGTAAACAAAAATCTTACAAAGACTTGATTATCGCGACATTTGCTTTAGGTAGAAGTTTCAAAAAGTTTACTAAAAAAGATGAAAATGTTGGTTTACTATTACCTAATGCTATAGCAACTGTATGCTCTTTATTTGGTTTATCTGCGTTTGAACGAACACCTGTGATGATAAACTTTTCTGTTGGTTCCAAAAATATGATATCTATGTGTAAAACAGCAATGGTTAAAACTGTTATAACCTCCAGATCTTTCATATTAAAGGCAAAAATGGAAAACGTCGTTGAAGATATAAAATCATCGGGATATAACGTTGTTTACCTTGAAGATATTGCTAAAAAAATGTCCATATGGACTAAATTAAATGCATTATTGAGCTATAAAGTAAAAAGAGTACCTCATTATATAGGAGGAAATAAAAAAGCGATAATTTTATTCACTTCCGGATCTGAAGGAGCTCCTAAAGCAGTAGTTTTAAGTCATGCAAACATTATTGCTAACATAAAACAATTATCTTCTATACAAACTATCAATCATCGAGATTTATTATTTAATGCATTACCGATGTTTCATAGTTTCGGTTTAACTGTTGGAACATTATTCCCATTATTTGAAGGCTCTAAATTATTTTTATATCCATCTCCTCTGCACTATCGCATTGTAGCAGAACTCGTTTATGAATTAGGAGCAACATTAATCATTGGTACAGACACATTCTTGCGCGGTTATGCAAAAATTGCTCACCCTTACGATTTCCACAATATCAGATTAATGTATTCCGGAGGAGAAGCTGCTAAAGCTGATACTAGAAGTATGTGGATGGAACATTGTGGTATTCGTATGATGGAAGCATATGGTTCAACTGAATGTTCTCCTGTGATGACCGCAAACAACGGTATTTTCAATAAATTTGGATCAATTGGTAAACTATTACCTGGAATGAAATATAAAATTGAAAATGTTGATGGTATAGCATCTGGCGGAGAATTATGTGTACAAGGACCAAACGTCATGCTAGGATACTTCATGCCAGATAACCCTGGTGTATTAGTGCCACCAACAGATGGATGGTATCATACAGGAGACGTTGTAGAAATAGATGAAATCGGTTTCTTCACAATTAAAGATCGTATAAAAAGATTTGCCAAGATTGGTGGAGAAATGGTTTCCCTCAATGCTGTGCATGATATGATTGTTGAAGCAACCAATCATATGGGACCTGATTTTTCATATGGTGTTGTTGCTGTTCCACACGAAAGTAAAGGCGAACAAATCGTTCTCGTAACAAATAATAATGATGTAACATCTTCTTTAATTCACGAATATATCAAAGCCAATGGACTTCCAGAATTATTTATGCCAAGAATAATTCTATATCACGAAAAATTGCCTGTATTTGCAACAGGTAAATCTGATAATGTAACATTAAAGAAAGAGGTTATGGCTGAATTATTTACTGCTAATGATAAAGTGGCTGCATAAAAATGTGAAATAACGATTTTTAGTGTTGCTCTTAAAATAAAAAGATATAAACTCAAAAAAGTTTAACTAATTTAAGGAAAAAATTATGGTAGGAAGTATAAATAAAGTAATTTTAGTTGGAAACCTTGGAGCAGACCCAACCGTAAGTAATACACAAACAGGAGCTAAGATTGTAAATTTACGTGTAGCTACGTCTGATTCGTGGAAGGATAAAACAACCGGAGAACGTAAAGAAAGAACAGAATGGCATCGAGTTGTTATATTTAATTCTCAATTAGCGGATACAGCTGAAAGATATCTAAGAAAAGGATCAAAAGTATATTTGGAAGGCCAACTTCAAACTCGTACGTGGAAGGATAATACCGGTGCAGATCGCTATACAACTGAAATTGTTTTACAAAACTTTTCTGGTGTATTAGTTATGCTCGATAGCAAAGGTTCTGATGCAGGGTTAGTACCGGATGGAGGAAATGACGTATTTTCAACTCAGTCTTCCGGTTGGGACAATAGTACAGCAACTGTTCCTAGTGACTTAGATGACGATATTCCATTCTAAACATATATATTAAAGCAAAAAAAGAACTTCGAACATCGTTTCGGAGTTCTTTCTATAGATAGAGAATTATAGAGGAAAAAATGAAAATTTTAGTTGGCATGAGTGGTGGTGTAGATTCTTCTGTAGTAGCTTGTTTACTCAAACAAGAAGGTCACGAAGTGATTGGTGCAACAATGTCAATCTGGGATAAAAACATAAATTTTCGCAGCAACACCAGTGCCGATTCTTGCTTTTCATCTCACGAAGAACAAGATATTGAATATGCCAGAACTTTATGCCAAAAACTAGATATTCCATACCATGTTTTAGATTGCTCAAATATATATAAACAAATGGTTTTAAAAAACTTTAAGGATGAGTATAAAGCTGGCCGCACTCCGAACCCTTGTATCATGTGTAATTCTCACATAAAATTCAATGCCTTACCTGAAGAAGCTCTAAAAAAAGGTATAAATTTTGAAAAATTTGCAACAGGACATTACGCACAAATAATATTCAATGAACAAAGTAGCAGATATGAAATAAAAAAAGGGATAGATAATATAAAAGATCAGTCTTATTTTTTATATCGTCTTAACCAAAAACAATTATCAAATATTTTAATGCCTCTAGGTAGTTTAACCAAAAAACATGTTAGAGAACTTGCTGAAAAATTTGACATAGAAGTATCAAATAAACCCGATAGTCAAGATTTTTATTCAGGCGATATTAATGATATTTTACAAAATGAACCATTAATAGGTAATTTCGTTACAAGTTCAGGAAAAATATTAGGCCAACATAAAGGTATTTGGAATTATACCATCGGTCAACGCAGAGGAATGGGTATTTCTGCTGAAAGACCACTATATGTAATCGGATTAAACAAAGAAAAAAATGAAGTAATTGTTGGTTTCGAAGAAGAATGCGAAAGATCTAAACTTATTGCATCCAATCTATGCTGGTCATCTATACCTAATTTAACAACTACAATAGAATGCGAAGCAAAAATAAGATCATCTCAACAACCTACTCCAGTAAAAATCAAACCGTTAGATGACAAAGTTGAAGTGTTATTTTATAATAAACAAAAAGCAATAGCACCGGGACAATCTATTGTTTTTTATCAAAATAATGTTGTACTTGGCGGTGGAATTATTGAAACTTCTTCATAAAAAATCCATAAGTGAACAATACCTAGAAATTAGATAATTCATTTATGGATTTTTATTATTAATGAATATTTCCACTATTCTTGACTTTATTCATAACCCTTGAAACATTATCTGAATGTATAATATCACTGTTTACAGAATTTTTTGGCTGTTGTTGAGTTTTTCCTGCAGCGGTTCGTCTGAAGAATTCTGGATGTTCTTTATAAAAATCATCATAATGCAAGCGACCGAAAGATTTTGGAAAATCAATTTCATCTACACCTAAAGGTTTAAGCATTTCATTAATTTTTTCAAAACGACTGCGAGCACCATCAAATACTTCTTTTATAATTATATTATCGGCACGTTTTGGTCCTAATGCCTGACGATCTTTTGTATCACGAGCACTTAATAAAGCATCGTCTAATTCTCTTTTAGCCATGACTTTATCATGTTTACACATAACTTCATATAAACCGACCATCTGTTCTTCAGATAAATCTCTCGCATCACAAGTCAATCCCATTGCACTAAGTTCACATCTTTCAGCATCAGAAAAAACTGAACTATTCAAAATACTACCATTATGAACTGTTTCATGGAATGCATCAAATAATCTACGCATAGCCTTATATGCTGCAACTTTATCTACAGCACCATTATCATGATTAACATCAGCATCATCCAATTTATTACGCAACATTCCTTTTAATCTATTTCCATACGCATTAGTAAATGCACGATAATAATGTGAATTTTTCAGACCATCAATAAATTCTTGTTCTGAAACATCTAATTTCTTACCCTTAGCCGCATTATCTTTCTCCATCTGCAATGCTAACTTATATTTATACTTAGCAAGTCCCTCTACGCTCAATTTTTCTTTTGCTGCTTTTAACATTCCTTCTGCTTTAGCTTTATCTAAACCCATTCCAACAGGAACTATACCATTCTCAGCTAAAGCTGTACGCCATAGTTTTTTCTCCGCATCTAACAAACCTGATGGAAATCGAACATGAGTAATACCCAATGACTTAAATTGTCCCACCATACCATTAACAATAGCATCATCAATTTTTTTATTATCTGGAGTACGATAAGCAAATCTAAAGCGTCCGTCCTTTTCTTGTTTCATAAACAATTTAAATGCATAAGTATATTTAACTTCACCATTCTTATCTCTTTTTGCATCTTTTTTTCTATTCTCTGCATCTTCTTTATTATAAATAATATATTCAGTCCAACCACTTCCTAAAATACCTGTATGTTCTTTAAAATAAGACAATCCTTTAGCCTTACCTAACCCCTTTTCAATAAAATCTTCAAAACCTTTTTCGGCATCTTTTATTGTCTTTTTAGGTTTTCTATTATTTCCAACAGAATTCACACTATGCTCTTCATGAATAATTTCTTGTTCATTAGGCAAATCTCTAGACACACCACCAATATCAGCGGTTCCAACTTCTCGAGACAAAATTTCTGCTTGCTGTTTATTAATTTCAATTTCCCGTTTTATTTTTTCAGAAGCTAATTTTTTATCTCGTTCTTTAATTTCGTTTAATAGAACTCTTAATTTCTCATTAATATCTAAAGAACCATCAAAAGAATAAGGAACGTCCATATTAAATGTTGAAAATCCATGAGTTTCACAGAACTCCATTATTCGAGCAAATCTTTCAGAATTTATAGATGCCAAATCATTATCGTCTAATGATAATTGCATCTTCAAACTCTTATCAGCAACTCCTGGTCTATCATATGGAGACATTAACAAATCAAACTCTTCACCATCTTTCAACTTTACATGCAATGATAACTTTCTCAAATTTTCAGTTTCATTCGCTGTCATTTCAAAATACTGCTCTTGAGTAAGAATTCCTACAGAAGACATTTCTATTTCTCTAAAAGATAACTCTGCAGTATCTCCATATTTATCATTATTACTTTTTATTTGATATAAATGAGCAAATTCATCACCATATCTATCTAACAAATCTTTCTCAAAATTCATTTGCTCGATTTTTGATTTAACTTTACGTTTTTCTTTATTTATATTATCGCGTTCAGAAAAGATTTCTACTTCTGAAAAATCAAACATCTCATCTTTCTGAAGCAAAGAATCTGCATAAACTCCTCTTAAATCACTTTTTCGCTTGATACTTCCATCCAACTCCTCCCCTAGTCTTTTTTTATCTGTTGCATACTTCAACTGCAAAGCCATAACAGAGAAGCTTCCTTTTAGTTGCGGAATTTCTGTATTTTCTAAAAAAGATCTAGACATAATATAACTCCTTAAGCGCCAAATCTAACTAATTTTACCATAGAGTTAATAAAAATTCAACATTAATTTGACAAAAAACTATTTTTCTTTAAAAATAAATAAAACTTTTGCCATACCATATATTCTTTCATCAACAACTTCTAAATTTTCAGGGATTAATATTTTTTCATTATTTTTAACTTCAACTATAAATAATGTATTCTCTTTAACCCAGTTTTTCTCCATCAATTGTTTCAAAGTTTTTTCTGTTAAGCCCTTGGCATAAGGGGCATCCATGAATACTATATCAAAACATTTTCGACTATAAGGTAAATTAGTAGCATCTGCCTTTAAAATAGAAATTTTCTCTTGTTCTTTTAAAAACATTTTAGCATTTCGTGATACTAAAAGCGTATCCAAATCAATAAATGTTACACTATTAAACCCTCTAGATAAAGCTTCCAATCCAAAAGCTCCGGTTCCGGAATATATATCAACCAAATCAAACGAAGAATAATTTCCGCCTAACCGAGAATACAGTATATTAAATATAGCTTCTCTTGTACGTTCTGAGGTTGGACGAACATTTTCTCCTTCTGGCGCCCATAATTTTTTCCCTCTATATTTTCCACCTACGATTCTCATAATTCTATTTTATTTCCTAATTGTTCTCTCAAAACTTTTTGTGGTACTTCTTTTACTTCACCTTTTTTTAAGCTACCTAACTGAAAAGGTCCATAAGATAACCGTATTAAACGAGCCACTTCCAAACCAATAGATTTCATCAAATTTCTAATTTCTCTATTTTTTCCTTCATTTAAGGTAATCATTAACCACGAATTTGAACCCTTTTGACTTTCAACATCTATTTTTACAGGTCCATAATTGATGCCATCAATAGTAGCACCCTTACGAACTTCATCTAATTTCTTATTATTAAAAAATCCATGAACTTTAACTTTATAACGTCTACTCCAACCATTTTCAGGCAATTCCAATTTTCTAGATAGTTCCCCACTATTTGTTAACAGTAACAAACCTTCAGAATTCAAATCAAGTCTCCCCACACTAATAACCCTAGGCAAACCTGCTGGTAAGTTATCAAATACAGTTTTTCTATTATCAGTATCCTTATGTGTTGTTAACAATCCTACAGGTTTATGATACAACCATAATCTTGTTTTTTCAATTTGAGGAAGTTTTTCACCATCCAACAAAATTTTTTCTGACCCATCAACATTTAATGCAGGACTTTCTACAATTTCACCATTAACAGTAACTCTTTTTTGTTTTATAAGTTCTTCTGCATCTCTACGAGAACATACACCACTTCTTGCAATAAATTTTGCTATTCTTTCAACCATTTTTTCTTCCTTTTTACATAATTATCTATATAATAACCTCAAAATATGAAAAAAAGGTGAACTATGAATAAAGAAGATTATATGCATATAGCATTAAATTTAGCTAAAGAAGCAGCATCAAAAGACGAAGTTCCTGTTGGTGCAATAATCATTAATCCTCAAACAGCAGAAATCATTTCAACTGCATACAACCAAAGTGCTCATACTGGCGATGCTACAGATCATGCTGAAATCATAGCAATAAAAAAAGCTTGTAAAATATTACAATCAAACCGTTTATGGAATTTAGATATGTATGTCACATTAGAGCCTTGCACCATGTGTACAGCAGCTATATCTTTTGCCAGAATACGAAACGTATATTTTGGAGCATACGATGAAAAAGGAGGCGCTATTGAAAATGGAGTTAAATTTTACACCTCACAAACTTGTCATCACAAACCGCATACTGAAGGTGGTATTCTTCAAGAGGAATGTTCTGCAATATTAAAAGATTTTTTTCAAAATAAACGCCAAAAAAAAATCCCCACATAACATGGGGATTTTTTTTAATAGTAGAAATAATATCTTGCACCAATCGTAAATTCTTTAGCATTCTTATAATCATCTCCATCTGATAAAGAATAACGATACATCGCTCTAAATCCCCATTCCGGAGAAGGATTAATTTCACCCCCAATTCCTAAACGTATAGTATTAGCAATATCCTTGTCTGTACTACCATTATATTTTAATTTAGAAAACATTCGTCCGTATCCTATGGAGCCTAAAATAGTAGCATCTGTTAGATTATAAACATTTAACAAAACATCTGCTCCAAAACCATAAAAACGCCCACGAGATATATTAGAATTATACTCTTTCTTTTCTTTTGTTGAACGTTCTGCGAAAACCTCCACAGATCCAAAATCTACAAACTTCAATCCTGCACTTAATCTACCGATATCATAATTATCAGGCATTCTATCAGAAACATTTACCGTTGAATTTACATAATCTGCACCAACATAAGGATAATATTCTCCAGCATTTGCACGCAAGGATAATAACATTGTAGAAACAACCATTAATAAGAAACTTTTTTTCATTAACCAAACTCCTTACAGATAAATACATTTTATATATACAACATATTTATGACTGATTAGTTAACAAATAAATTTAAAATGTCCGAAAAAAGGGATCCCTTTTTTCGGACACAAATTCACTATTTTTCTCTTTCACCCTTTATCATAAATTCAATATCTTAAAAAAATATTTATCCTCCCAAAAATGTCCGAAAAAAAGGATCCTTTTTTTCGGACATTTGAAAGGAGTTTATAATGAATAAAAATAACCAATCAGGCCGATCAATGATTGAAATGCTCGGAGTTTTGGCGATTATCGGTGTATTATCTGTAGGCGGAATTGCCGGTTATTCGAAAGCAATGATGAAATTCAAAATTAATAAAACTATTGATCATGTTACTCAACTTTCTCAAAATATTCGCACCCTTTATGCTAGACAAAAAAATTACGCAAGTTTAAGCCATAAAGTAATAAGAAAAGCTAATTTAGCTCCCGATGAATTATTTATAGACACAGATTCTGACTATAAAATGACCAATGCATTTGGAGGAGAATTTGTTGTATTAGGCGGACAATTTGGACTTAAAACTGATGGTGATGCTAAAGACTTCATGTTTGTACTAAATAAAATACCAGAAGAAGCATGTATTGAATTATTAACACATGATTGGGGTAGTAATACATATTCTGGCTTAGTTGCCATTGCCGCTCATGGTATATCTGATAATGAAAATACTTATTTAGGATGTTCTGGCATTAACGGGGATAGTCAGACAGGAATTGCTTGCCCTCAAGGATCTGTAGTATCTATCCCTATGCCTGTAGATGTAGCTGTTAACATTTGTTCAGATAATAATAATGGTCAAGTAGGATGGAAATTCTATTAACTTAGAAATTCTTTCTTCTACACAAAAAAATACCCTCTGTTTTGCAGAGGGTATTTTTTATAAACGAATTACAGCACCGCCCCAAGTAAATCCGGCTCCCATGGCTGTTAAAACAACAACATCGCCTTTTTGCAAACGACCGTTATCAATATTTTCAGATAATGCTAAAGGAATAGACGCAGCCGATGTATTTCCATGATGGTCTAAAGTAACAATTACTTGCTCTTTAGCAATACCTAAACGCTCTCCAACACTATCAACAATACGAATATTAGCTTGATGAGGAATCAACCATTTTACATCATCTTTAGTTAAATTTGCCTTTGAAATAGCCGTTTCTGCAGCTTCAGCCAAACTAACAACAGCATGCTTAAATACTTCCTTACCGTTCATACTGACAACACCAATACTTTGAGTTGAAGAAACACCACCAGTTGTTCCCAAACAATCATATTGAGATCCATCCGAATATATACAAGTACTTAAAACACCTGTATCTTTATTTGTTCCTTCAGATTCCTTTGCTCTCAAAACAACTGCTCCACCGCCATCACCAAACAATACACAAGTATTTCTATCTGTCCAATCAACAATCTTAGATAGACATTCTGCACCAGCTATAACGGCTGTCTTTACTTGACCTAAACGAATCATATTATCAGCTAAAGTTAGTGCATATATAAAACCTGAGCACGCAGCAGAAATATCAAAAGCAGGAACTCCTGGTCTAAACCCTAACTTATGAGCAATTTTAGTAGCAGAAGACGGCGTTGTATTGTCTGGAGTTATTGTTGCTAAAATCAATACATCAACATCTTGAGGCTTAATACCCGCATTATCAATAGCATTCTTGATTGCATTCCCTGCAACAACAGAGGTTGTTTCATCTTCAACAATATGACGGCTCAAAATTCCCGTACGGGTTCTAATCCACTCATCATTTGTTTCAACCATTTTTGATAAATCATCATTTGTAAGAACTTTTTTTGGCAGATATCTACCAAAACCTATCATTTCACTTCTAATAAACATCGTATAATATATCCTGAGATAATTCATCTAAATCAATATGTTCAACTTCATTACGAATTGTCTGAACAAAATCTTGTCTCACTAACTTTGCAGCATTATCAAGAGCATAAGAAAAGCCTAATGCATCTGTACCACCATGGCTCTTTACGGATAAACCATTCAATCCGACAAACATAGCACCATTATACTTACGTGGATCCATAGTTTTTTTCATTTTCCAAAGTACCGGAAACAAGAATGGCAAACCAATCTTAGCCCACAGCGATTTTTTTATCGTACTTTTCAACATACCTGAAACCAATTTAGCGGTACCTTCCATTGTCTTCAGCGCAATATTTCCAGTAAATCCGTCTGCAACAATAACATCAGCATATCCCTCACCTATCTGATGAGGTTCAATATATCCAATAAAGTTTAAATCAAGATGAGCATTCTTAATCATTTTTGCTGCCTGATGAATTTCTTCCTTACCCTTCATTTCCTCAGCACCAATATTAAGCAAAGCGATTCGCGGATGTTTAATATCCAATGTATGTCGAGCTAAAATATTACCAATAATAGCAAATTCAGCCAAATTTATAGCACTACATTCTGTATTAGCCCCTAAATCAAGCATAATACATTTTCCATTTTTGTGGGGAATATTAGTACAAATTGCAGGACGATGGATTCTTTGAATAGTTTTCAATATCATCTTAGATATAGCCATCAAAGCACCTGTATTACCGGCTGAAACAACAGCTTTTGCCTCACCTTTACGCACAGCCTCAATAGCCATGTACATACTAGTATTTTTATTTCTGATTACTTGTGAAGGCTTATCTTCATTTTTTACACGTTCACTGGCGTGTATAACCTTACAATACTCTCGAACAGACGGAAACATTTTAATCTCTTCATTAACTTTTGTTTCATCACCATATAACAAAAATTTAATGTCAGGATTATTCTTATGGGCAATAGCAATACCCTCAACCACGATACGAGGGGAGTGATCTCCCCCCATCGCATCTACAGATATGACCAGATTATTATCAGACAAAACCTGCTCCATATTTAAAATTTATAAAAATTATTTTGCTTCTTTACTAGCAACAACTTCTTTACCATCATATTGGCCGCATTTAGGGCAAACATTATGAGGTCTTTTTAATTCTCCGCAATTAGGACATTCTTGGTATGCATTAGGAGTTAATGCATCATGAGAACGGCGCATATCACGACGAGATTTTGATACTTTTTTCTTAGGTGTAGCCATTTTTCTTCTCTTATAGTTAATTAATTACACAAACATTCGGCGTAACGTTTAGCACAGCAATATTAAAAAAGCAAGCAAAAACCTACTTCCAAACGATTAAGTCGAGTTTTATATAACTTTTTAATATTTTGCAAGCACTTTTTACAATAAATTCATTATTTTTTAAGTTTTTTTAAAATTGCAAAAGGATTTTCACGTTCCTCGACATCATCCTCCGCATATTTAGAATAATCGAAAATCTCTCCTTCTGCACGAGGATAATCATCAATATTCAAAGCAATTTGTTCAATAGCTATATCCGCTAAATTAATTTGCCCATTTTCAATAATATCTGGAATATCATCGTTTATCCCATAATCCATATCTCGGATATCCTTATATGTTGCCTTTGTATCAAAATTTAATTCAAAAGACACATCAAAATCTTTATCAAAATTCTCTAAAGATATAACACTTTTTAATTCTAATTTTGCCAAAACACTACCCCATACTTTCAGAGAATGTAGTCTTTGATCATATTTTAAAAAAATTTCTGCCTTAAATGCTTTAGCTTTTTCAACTTGTAAAACAGATGCTATATCTTCGAGTTCAAACTCATCAGCCCAAAGCACAAATTTATATTTATTTTGATTTAATTCATCAATTTTTATCGGATATGAAAATTTTTTTTGCATTCTGAAATCCTTATGATATATATAATCATTATAATTATAAATATAGGGAATAAAATATATGTCAATACGCAAAATTCTTTTTATTTTAGCTTTAATACTTTGTAATGCTTGTTCCAGTGATATATTCTTAGATCACAACGGGAATATACCTAGTTCAGAAAAAATAGCACACATACACAATGGACAAACCAAAGAAGATGTCATAGCAATATTAGGTTCCCCAAGCACAACCACAGGATTAAATAATAACCATTGGATATATATGTCAACAACCATAGAACGTATCGCATTTCTAAAACCTAAAGAGCTTGATCGTCAAATTTTAGCATTAACCTTTGAGGATAATAAAGTTAATAAAATTGAAAAATTTACATTAGCAGATGCTAATAATATTACTATCGATACAGATGAAACAAAATCAACAGATAGAGAACTGGGATTTTTCCGTAAATATTTTGGCGGAGTTGGTGCATACATGCCTTTTGGCGGAACTAGAGAAAACGGATTATGATATGACAGAAAACTTACCTTCTAAATTACCTTTGGTATTATCTAATTTTGGTATATATGGCTCTATAGGTCAAATATATGATGGTCCGATCATAACTGAGATTGAATTTCAACTTGAAGAAGGTTCTAAATTTAATCAAGTAGAAAATATTATAAAAGATATAAGTCGTGAACTAGGAATTAGTGGAGTCCGAGTATCCGAAATACCAAACTCAACCTATATTCGTTTTGAAATTCCTCAACAACAATCACAAATAGTCCCATTTCCACCTATTTTATATTCTCAAGAGTTCATAAAGACAACATCTGCTTTACCAATATGCTTAGGTGTAGATATGCGAGGAACACCTATTATAAAAGATTTAAGTAAAATGCCTCACCTCTTAGTTGCCGGCACTACTGGTTCCGGTAAGTCTGTAGGACTAAACTCTTTCATTTTATCTTTAATTAACAAAAAGACACCTCAAGAACTACAGTTAATATTAATTGATCCCAAACGCATTGAATTTAGCATGTATAATAATCAAAAATATATGATGCGTCCGGTTATTACAGATATGAATATTGCAAGTATCTGCCTATCTCAATTATGCACAGAAATGAATAATCGTTATGAATTATTCGAAAAGGAGATGGTTAGAAATATAGAAGAATATAAAACAAAAGGAAAACACCTACCTTATATTGTTTGCGTTATTGATGAATTCGCTGATTTAATAATGTTTGATAAAAGCGTCGAAAAACAAATACAAATTCTGGCCCAAAAATCTCGAGCATCCGGCATCCATTTAATAATTGCCACTCAAAGACCTTCCGTTGATATTTTAACAGGTAGTATAAAAGCTAATTTACCAAATAGAATATCATATAAAGTAGCAAGTCCTACAGATTCCTTGACAATCCTAAACACAACAGGAGCTGAAAATCTTTTAGGACGAGGTGATTCTTTATTTTTAGAAAGTAATGGTAATTTAACAAGAATTTTAGGAGCATATGTATCAAATGAAGATATTATAAACATTTTATCTCCATACAAGTGCACTCCTCAAGAATGCAAACAGTTGGCTGAATATCAAGAACAAATGCAAGAAGAAATATCAACGGAAAAAAGTGATAAAGAGCCGAAAAAAATAGGCATCTTCAACAAAATTACTTCTTTGTGGCAACGAATAGGAAAGCGAAACCAAACAAAAATAATCAAAGGAGTAACAAGTTTTGCATTAACTGTTCTGGGAAATAACTCTTCACGAAGAAGAAAAGGTTAAGACTAAGATCTACCTGTTATCCCGATAAATCGATCTAACCTTATACCGGTTTCATCGAGCGCTTTTTGCCATTTTTCCTCATCTTTTGTTTTAAACATAAGCTCCTTATCTGCATCAATAACCATCCAATCATTTTCATAAATTTCAGCTTCTAATTGACGAGGATGCCAAAAAGAATAACCTAAAGCAACTAATTTATCTTCCGGACCTTGTCCAAACGCAATATCTGATATAATCTCAGTAGACGAAGAAACAGCTATACCATTTCCCACTACAATCGTCCCATCTTTAATATAATCTGTTGAATGTAAAACCATTCCTCTAATTTGTTCTAAAGGACCACCCGTATATAACTTTACACTATTCAAAGCTTCATAATCTTTAATCGGTAATTGAAATGTCAGATCCGAAAAGGAAAATTTATCCATTTGTTTATTTACAATAATTCCCATTGCGCCACTTTTTCCATGAGAACAAACATACACTACAGAATGTGAAAAACAATCACTTTCATTTAACGTAGGCATTGCTACTAATAATTTACCAGTCAATGCATATTTACTATCAAAATTTTCCATTTCATTAAACCATAAAAACTAATTTTTTTTTTACTTTTTTATAATATCATAAAATATATATTATTTGAAGTTTAAACTATCATTAACAAAACAATGAAATATCTGTACATATATATAGTTTTTATTTTTTCACTTTTCAATAGTTTGGCATGTGCAAATGAAATTGCACAATTGCCTAATGATTTTGATGGTGAATTAACACTAAGTCGCATCGAAGAAATGAAACATAATTCTTATAGAGAATTAGGTATAGTCGATTTAGGTATAACCTTTTATGAAATTGGGAAATATTTACACAATAAATATTCTACGGAAGAAATATTTAATGAAGATTTCATTGAAAAACTACGCCCAATATTTCCAAATGATGACGACAATACATTATATACAAAACAGATTTTTCTTCAAAATAGTATAAAGATATACACTAAAATAAATGAAATTTATAATGATTATATAAAAAAGAAAATATCACCACGCATTTTCAAAAAAGTGCGTTCAGTCAAAGATTATGACCATCATGATGAAATTCCTTACATTGAAGCTGATGAAGGATATTTTGTAAAAGTATATAATTTCAAAAAGTTTTTAACGTATAGTACAAACGCCGAAGAAAGAGCTGCTATTCGTGATTTTGAAGCTAAAAATAAAAAAATGTCTGTTTTAGATAAAATTGATTATATCGCAAAAAAAATCGAATGGAAGAAAGTATTTTTATATGGAGAGAAATACGAAAATCCTCTTTTATCAAAAAAAGGAACTAGCACATTTTCTCAAGGGAAACATCTTCAAGCAAGATTATTATCAAAAAAAACCTATATTGAAGATGATGATAAATTAGATTTTGGAATACAAATAATTACCGAACCAAACCATTTTATTATAGCTAACAATTATTCAGATACTTTCTTAAAACCTCAAATAGATCTTTCTTTATCTGAAAATATATCTGAATATAAAATAAATTATCCAACCCCCTTTAATTCCATAAATTTTCCGTCTGCACACAAATATTACGGAGAATTCATGATTCCTATCGAAATAACCGTAAATGATAAAAATTTACCACTAACAATAAAAGCTAAAATGAAATTTACGGTTTGTAATACAAATTTTAAATGTACTGTCGAAGATTTATATTCTGAAGTAAAAATAGATCCAAATGGTGATGACATATTCAATAATGGATATGATTATCTTTTTGATAAAACAATATCTCATTTACCACAATCAACTTCACCACATCTAACTCTAAGGAAATTTGTTGTTGATAACGATAAAGACACTCAATCACTACGTTTAGAATTTTCAACAGATAAATCAATTAAAAGTTTTAAAATATTTGTAGAAGAAAAACAAGGATACACATTATTTTCATCTCCTTTAATAAGCATCAAAGATAATCATATTTTTGTTAGATTAATACCAATAGAAAATAATAACGAATTACTGAACTCCACTTTTACTATCACTGCAGAATTAAATGATTTTTACGGATATAGAACAGATAAACAAGCAACAATCAGCTCAACTTTTGATCCTCAAACAACCAAATTAAATATGGCTTTAATTATGTTTGCCATATTAGGAGGACTAATCTTAAACTTCATGCCTTGTGTCTTTCCTGTGTTATCACTAAAAATAATGACCTTAAGTCAATCGCATAACTTAAAAAGAAAAAAGATAAAAACATCTTTACTATATACGATATATGGAATATTTTCAGGTTTTTCTATTCTTACAATAGGATTAATAATCGCAAAATTTTTAGATTATTCGCTTGGTTGGGGAATGCAATTTCAAAATATAAATTTTCTCATTATAATGACTTTTGTACTCTCAACATTTATAGCTATACTTCCAAAACTTAACATGATTGATATATCAAAATATACGCTTGATAATTATACCAATAAAACAAATTTTATTATCGGTAATATGATTGTTATTTTATCAACACCATGTACAGGACCTTATTTAGCTACCGCAATTGGTTTTGCTTTATCTGGAAATTACATTGATATTATTATAATAATGTATGGAGTAGCTATAGGTTTATCAATACCATATATTGTTGCATACATCATAAAAGATCCCGAAGCATTATTTCCTAAACCAGGTCCATGGTTAAATAAACTAAATATCGCAATGAAAATTATGTTATACTTAACCATTCTCTGGTTTTTATCACTAATACTCGGTCAAACAAATTGGAAAACAGTATTTGTTCTTGTTATTTCTATAACAATATTCACTATATTATTTAAAACTTATCATGCTTATTTAGACTATCTCTGCGGAATATTTGATGAAAATATAACATTAGAAACCATAAATAAAGCAAGAAAAACTAGTACATTTTTAATTATAACATTATTCATTTCACTACTATATTGGTGTAACTCTACTGCTACGCAAAATATAAAAATTAATCAAAATATAGATACCGAAAATAAATATAATGAAATTGAAACAAAATTAATACAAAATAAATTAGCAGAAGGCCATGCTATTCTTCTTGAAATAGGAGCCAATTGGTGTATGACTTGCCATTTTAATAGTACATTTATATTTACAAATAAAAATTTAGAAAGATGGAAAACAAAATACAATCTAGAAACCATCAAAGTTGATTGGACTAATTATAATAAAGAAACCTTAGACTTTATGGCAAAATACGGAAGAAAGGGATTACCTTTTTATATATTATATACACCATTTTTACGAGATGGAATAGCCTTACCTGAAATATTATCAACACAAGAAATAGAAAATATTTTATCAAACTACCAAACACCGCAAATAGCAATACCCACAAACCAATAAAAAAACGGAGAACAATCTCCGTTTTTTTTCTAAATTGTAATCAAATTATTTAACCAATTCAATAACTGAATCCGTAATATCAATTCCACCTTGAACTAGAGAACTTTTATTAAAAACTACTTTTAATCCCTCTTTCTCTGCGACAGAATTGATAACATTATTCAATTTATCATCAGATGCTTGTAATGCTGAAGCATAAACTTTATCATAACTTTCTTTTTTTGAATTTATTTCAGATAAATATTGTTCAGAAAGTTTTTTCTTTTTTTCCTCATCTGCTTCTGCCTTAATTTTTTCATTAGCTTCATCGGCCATCTTTTTCAAATCCTGAATCTGAGCATCTCTCTCATTTTTTAGAGCTTCCACATCTTTAGATGAAACAACAACACGTTGTAAATCAACAACAGCAAAATTCATCTCTCCTTTTGTTGTAGCTTTATAAGTAACAAAAGAACTCACAACCGCAGCAATAACTGCTGCCAAAATAGTCAATCCGTAATTAGGACTGTTTTCAAATCTAGACATTTTAAACTCCTTTTAATAACAAATACTCCTTAATGTTAACCTTTTTTTCTTTATATTCAAGATTTTTATACAAATATAAAACAATTTTTATCAAATAAAATATATTGACGAACATTAAAAATGTATTATTCTGAGCAGAAGAGGTATAAGAAATGAAATCAAAAGAAACAGGTATAAAAAGAATATTAAAAGCCTTTATTTATTCATATAATGGCTTTACAGCAACAGTTAAAAGTGAAATTGCCTTCCGACAGGACTTAATCGTTTTCATTTTATTAACTCCAATAGCAATATTGTTAGATATAAGTCTACTACAAAAAGCCATACTCATATCCAGCCTTTTATTCATCTTATTGATGGAACTTATAAATAGTGCAATAGAAACCACAATAGACAGGATATCTATTGAATATCATGAGCTATCAAAAAAAGCGAAAGATATTGGTAGTTTATTAGTATTAATTTCATTTATAAATGCCATAATTTTATGGTCTGCAATACTCTATCAAAAGTTTTTTTAATGACTACATCAAATCAACTATCTATCTACATACATTGGCCATTCTGTAAAAGTAAATGTCCATATTGCGATTTCTACAAAGAAATTGCCCCTAATATTAATCAAGATATTATAATAGATGAATATATTTCTTCACTTGAAAAGTATCATAAATTAACAAATGAGCGTATAATAAAATCAATTTTTTTTGGCGGAGGAACTCCTTCATTAATTCGCCCCCAAAATATAGAACGTATAATAAATTTTATAACAAAAAAATGGAAAATAGATGCAGATATAGAAATAAGTTTAGAAGCTAATCCCAATAGTGAATACTCTTCGATGTTTTCTGATTTAAAAAATGCTGGAATAAATCGCCTTTCATTAGGTGTTCAAGCCCTAAATGAACAAGATTTAAAATTTTTAGGACGAACTCATAACTTATCAACAGCAAGAAATTGTATAAAAAAAATAACAAATATTTATGACAATCATTCCGTTGACTTAATTTACGCAAGACCAAATCAAAAACTAAATGAATGGGAAAATGAATTACAAGAAATTACTTCATATGGATTAAAACATATATCTCTATACCAATTAACAATTGAGGAAAATACTGTTTTTGCTAAAAAAAATATTAAACCTTTAGATGAGGATAGCAGTATAGATTTCTATAAATTCACCAAATCTTATTTATATGAAAAAAAATACAATATGTATGAAGTTTCAAATTTTTCCCTATCAAACTACCAATCAAAGCATAACCTCACTTATTGGCAAGGAGGAGATTATATAGGTATAGGAAAATCTGCTCACGGCAGACTTAAAATAAATAACCAACATTTTGCTACACAATACCCCTTCATTCATGAAAAATTAACTCCATCTGAACGAGCTGAAGAATTAATTATTATGGGGTTACGCTTATCCTGTGGCATAAATAAACAATCATTTAAACAAATATGCACAATTGACATTCATGACATCATTAATCAAAATAAACTATCAACTCTTAAAGAACTTAATCTGATTAATGAAGATGAAACTCATTTATACGCAACAGATGAAGGTTTTCTACTACTAAACAAAATAATAGAAGAACTATGTTGTTAATCATTTACACCATAATCACCATTAACTAATAATACTAATAAAAAAAGAAAAAATAACATAGCAAAACCTGCTCGAGGCGAAATATTATCTGGAACTTTATAATATTTATTTAACAGAGAAATAAATATTGGAGCAATTAATAATAGAGCTGTTACATATCCGGGATTCGGAGATACTCTTAATGCCATTGTCTTAGCTGTAATCAAAACAGTACTAAATGAAATTAAATATATTCCGATTTTCAACATTTTTTTTGACACTATATTTTCTAATTTCTGCTTTAATGACAAATCAGAATTTGCTTTTATGTACCATTTAAAATTGAAACATCCACTGACAAATGTTGCTACAGTTAAATAATAAACAATTGCTTGCCAAATTGAACTTCCGCCTAATGCTATATACTTTGTAATAATACTCATTCCAGCCAATGCTAAAACTGCTGGCATTATATATCTGGCATTTTCTCTGGAAACTTCAGATTGAATCATTTGCCAATAACAAAAAGTAAATCCTGAAAGAATCATTATTAATGTAATAAAGATATCCCCTTGTTCAAACAAATTTATAAACTCATTAGGAGTAATAAGCCACCACAGAAAAGTTGTTATTAAAACAGTTATCGCCATAAATCTTGAAGTTGATCCTGCCCCATATTTTGCTGATGAAAAAAATAAATGAGAATCATATATAGCTATGAGATATCCTTGAAATAACAACATCATCCAATAATTCATATCCGTTGGAACAGGAAAAAAAAATAAAAATGGCAAAAATAAAATAGATATACCAAAACCGCGCCATATACCCAATACATAACCATCTATTTTATAATGTTGATTAAATAATGTATATACTGCAGTAAAAAAACCATATATTAAACTATCTATTACCCATAACATATACAATATCTAATAATTGTAGCTATAATTTCAATAATTACTAAGATTTATTTTCAAATTCCTCTGCTTTGAGCTGAATAGTCAACCACTGTTCTTCCATTTCTTCTAATTTCGATTTATTTTCAGCCAACTTAGAAATCAGCTCATCAAATTTCTTAGCATCTTTAACATACAAATCAGAATCACTCAGAGCAATCTCAATTTTCTTAATTTCATTTTCAATATTTTCAATATCTTTAGGTAAACTATTTAACAAATATTGTTCCTTAAAGCTGAGCTTTAGTGTCTTATTTTTCTCTTTCGTTTTTGCAACCTCTTTCTCAACATTATTTTTTTTAAAAACTTTGTTATCATTTTTTAGCTTAATCTTTTCCAACAATTCAGAATATGTTCCAACATGTTCATAAATAGAACCATCGCCTTTCATATAAAGAAGAGAAGTTGCAACTTTATCCATAAAATCTCTATCGTGACTAACAATCAAAACAGTACCTTCATAATCAGCCAATACTTCTTGTAACAAATCTAAAGTATCCATATCTAAATCATTTGTAGGCTCATCCAACACTAAAAAATTAGATTCTTTAGCTAATGCTACGGCTAACATTAAACGATTTTTTTCTCCACCAGAAAGAGCCGAAACAGGACACTGAGCTTGATCTGGCTTAAACAAAAAATCTTTCAAATATGCAACAACATGCCTAAAATGACCTCTGACCCAAATATGATCACCCTCATTACATAAAGTTTTCCATAATGTTTTTTTAGGATCTAGAGTTATTCTATTTTGATCAAAATAAGCTTCTTCTAAATTTTTTCCGATTCGAATAAAACCATTATCAGGTTCAAGCCTTTTGGTTAAAAGTTTAACCAAAGTCGTCTTTCCGGAGCCATTAGGTCCAACTATTCCAATCTTGTTTCCTTTTATAACTCTAATTGAAAAATCCTTAACAATTTCTCTTTCACCAAAACTCTTATTTACATGTTTTGCTTCTATTACCATTTTTGACTTAAGATCTGCTGTTTCTACTTCTAAATTTACAGACCCAATCATTTTAATTTGTTCTTTACGCTCTTGTCGCAGTTGTTGAAGTTTTCTTAAACGTCCCATATTACGTTTTCTTCGAGCCGTAACCCCTTTATGTAACCATTCTGTTTCTTCAGCTATTTTTTTATTAAGAGCTTTCTGTTCAATAATTTCTTGCTCTATTACTTGATTCTGCCATTCTTCAAAACAATTAAAACCCTTATTATTACGTCTTAAAATTCCTCTATCTAACCAAAAAGTAACTTTTGACGTATGTTCTAAAAAAGCTCGATCATGACTAATAATAATCACCGCTCCTTGAAACTTTTTTATAGTATCTTCTAATTTTTCAATGGTTGCTATATCTAAATGATTCGTTGGTTCATCTAACAATAAAATATCTGGCTCATTAATTAAAGCTCGTGCTAAGGCAGCTTTTCTACGCTCCCCTCCTGACGAACATTCAGGACGTTGATTTTCATTTATTTCAAAATATTCTGTAAGCATATCAACCTTATAAGCTAATGCTTTATCTTGAACATCTAATCCTGCTTCAACAACTTCACGTAAGGTATTAAAACTAGATAAATCTGGATCTTGAGGCATATATCCTATTTTCACTCCGGGCTGAATAAAAAATTCAGCATCGTCTGCTTCTATCTCCTTTGCAATTACTTTCAGTAAAGTTGATTTACCACAACCATTACGACCGACCAAACAAATTTTATCACCTTTATTTATATATAAATCAACCCCAGTAAAAAGAGGATTTAAGCCAAAACTTAATCTTGCATTTTTTATAGTATAAATAGGAGCTTCAACAACCATAATAAAAACCTTTCCTCTCCTAATTATAGCAAAACAAAAAATAATACAAGATATTTATTTTTTGCCTTGCAAGGATTTTTTTTTAGTAATAGAATGCCGAACATAATAAAGTTAGAGGACACATTATGAAAAGAATCTTATACATATCCACCTTTGTTTTTTTATGCATAACCAAAGTTTCAGCTCAAACTATCGATATATTATCAGAAGATATGCTTATTGGTAATGCGACTACACCGACAGAACAAACTTCTTCAGATTCATCATCTATATTCAGTTTCATAACCAAACCTCTATCCTTAATATTTTCTGCAGAAGATGAAGTACAAACAGATACAGGAAAAAAAGAAACATTTTTAGAAAAAAGCATACGACAAGCAAATGAAGGAAAACTAGAAGATCAGATGAATCTCGGCTATATGTATTTATATGGAACCAATGGTGTTGAACAAAATTTTGATAATGCCTTAAAATATTACACAATGGCTGCAGAACAAAAAGATCCAATTGCATTAAATAACTTAGGCAGCCTATATTTTAATGGCATTGGAGTACCTATAAATACCACCAAAGCTTTAGACTTTTTTCAACAATCCGCAGAACTAGGCAATGATAACGCAGCACTTAATTTGGCGTTTATATATCTAACAGGCGGGAAAAAAGATTCTTTTCGAAATTCTCAAGCGATAAAAATGTTTCAAGCTTCAAGTCAGAATGGTAATAAAATTGCAAAATTTATGCTTGGTTATGCTTACTATAAGGGTTTTGTTGTAGATAAAGATTATGAAAAGGCATTCAAATTGATAAGATCAGCTACCGAAGAAGATAGCAACATTGATGAGGCTCATCTTACCTTGGCAAAAATGTATATAGAAGGACATGGTACCGTACAAAATTATAACAATGGAATTCGAAATTATCGTATAGCTGTAAACCAAGGAAATGTAGAAGCTTACATGATTCTAGCTAATATTTACACTATTGGGAAAATCGTTCCTATGAACTTAACTATGGCTCATTCATTATATAATATTGCGGCTTCTCTCGGTGAAGCAGGTGCAGCAGAAAAACGAGATGCTATCGGTAAAAAGTTACAATTAGAAGAATTGTTAAAAGCACAATCAGATGCTCAAAACTTTAAAGCAAATCCATCTGAATTAACTTCATACATTAGACAAACATATGGAAATAATATTCGCAATTATATAGATATAAATATACCTTAAAGAGAATAATATGATAATACAAAATAAAAAAAAATTTATAAAAAAAATAATATCTTGGTCAGGCTTATTCTTTTTCGCATTAGCGGCCTTTATGATATATAAGCAATTATCAAAGTATTCTTTGGATGAAATAAAAAATGCAATTATCGAGATTCCAAGCAAAAATATAATTTATGCTTGTATAGCATCATTTTTGGGCTATATCGCATTATCATCATACGATTTCTTAGCATTAAAATATATAAATCAAAAACTCTCTGCATGGAAATGGATTTTTGCGGGTTTTATAGGTTTTTCTGTCAGTAACAATGCTGGACACGCTATAGTCTCAGGAGGAGCAATCCGATACAGATTATACACCAGATGGAGAATCAAAGCTGGTGATATTGTAAAAATGGTCATGTTTTCAGGTTTCACTTATCTTGTTGCTTGTTTTTTTCTGGTTATCATAGGCTTTTCATGTTCACCACAAAATATACTAACCTCTATCTCCTCACCTATTATTAATTGGTTGATAATAGGTTTATCATTTGCAGGTATGGTATTTTATATTTTAGGTTGTACATACTATAAAAAACCAATTATCATTAAAGAAATCGCATTTTATCCACCTGGCTTCAAAATGTCTATAGCTCAAATAATAATTGGAAGTGCAGATATTTTGATGGCTTCACTGGTTTTATATTTTATCCTCGAATATTATGTAGATATTCCATTCTTAACATTTATCGGAGCATATATTATAGCTCAGTTACTAGGTGTATACAGTCAAGTTCCCGGTGGATTAGGTGTTTTTGAAATTGTTTTTGCAAAATTATTGCCTGATGACCAAAATCAAGCTGTTCTATTTGCTATTTTAATTTTATATCGCATCATCTACTACCTTCTCCCATTAATAATATCAGGAATTGCTCTCATAACATATGAATTGAAACAAGCAAGACATCTATCAAATAAAAAAAATAATAAAACAAAAAAATAGTTATTGACATTTATGTTTATACATTGTAATAATCGTCTTGTTCTTGGCGGGGTAGCTCAGGTGGTTAGAGTAGCGGAATCATAATCCGCGTGTCGTTGGTTCGAGTCCGACCCTCGCTACCAGATAAAAGACCTTTCAAAAGGTCTTTTTTTTTATTTACTAAAAAACAAAATATACAAACTACTTTATCCTCTTTTTTTTCTTTTTATTTTTTTGATTGATTTATTTAATATAAATTTATATATTACTTAGCAATAGAAAGGATTATATAATGAAAAAAATATTCATCACAATAATAATATTTTTAGTGTGTTCATCAAATATAACATATGCTTCTGATAATAATGAAAACGCATTAGAAACATATAATCAGACTATGTTTGATTTTAATACAAAAGTAGATGAATATCTTATAAAACCATTAGCCAAAGGATATAGATTTATAACAACAGAATTTATCAGAAAAAGGGTTTCTAATTTTTTTGAAAATTTACATGAACCAACTTCAATTATAAACCATTCTTTACAAGGAAATTTCATTGCTTCTGGAAAATCAATTAGTAGATTCGCCATAAACTCAACACTTGGCTTATTAGGAACATTTGATGTAGCTTCTGGTTGGGGAATAGAAAAAAATAAAAGTAATTTTGATAAAACATTAGCCCAATGGTGCGTACCTGATGGACCGTTTATAGTCCTTCCTTTTTTGGGACCAAGTACTCCGCGCGCAACTACAGGAGTTGTTGCTGATGCATTTACAAATCCTACATATTGGGCTGATTATTATGCAACATTTAGCAAAGATTGGGAAAAATATAGTTTCTATTACGGACTTACAGCTCTCGGTTTTGTAAGCATTCGAGAAGCCAATCTAGAATTTTTAGATAATTTAACCCAAAATTCTGTTGATGCCTATAGCACAATAAAATCAGCATATATACAAAATCGCCTAAAAATAGATTCTTGTTCTATAACAAATTCAGATGATCAAACTTCAAATGCTAGTTATGATTTTGATTTTGAAGATGATGATTATGATGAATAACATAAAAAAGGAGCACTAAATTGAAAAAGATTATTACATTTATTCTATTTATTTTAACAATATTATCTAGCTCTGCTAATGCAACCATAAATGCAACAGAAGCAGAAAAATTTATTAAAAATGTAACACAAGAAGGCATTGAAGAACTTATCAATTCAGACGTATCTGAAAAAGAAAAAAAAGAACGCTTCACAAAATTATTTAATAGAGATTTAGATTTAGATTTTATTGGTAAATTTGTTTTGGGACGATATTGGAAAATAGCAACTCCAACTCAAAGAAAAGACTTTATAAATGTATATCGCCAACTAAATATTCAAACTTGGTCTGAACGTTTTAATGAATTTAAGGGAAAACATTTTGAATTCAATGGTACAGAAAAATCTAAATCAGCTGACCAAATATTCATAAATACACAAGTACCTATGAATGAAGGAGCACCTGCTATAGTAAAATGGAGAGTAAAAGAAACGGATGGTCGTTTTCGTATTGTTGATATAATAATTGAGAACGTAAGCTTAGCTCAAACAGCTCGTAGCGAATATACCTCATATATCAAAAAATCTCCAACAGGTATAGATGGTTTAATCAAAAATTTGCAACAAAAAATAAAATAAAAAAATAGGTATTGATATTTAATCTCTCGTTTGTTATATCTATAATAGTTTGTAGCGAGGAATATTGTTTACATGATTGTTGACGGTAATAATACAAAACAAAGAAACATATTGATAAATAAATGTTTTTATCAAACTACAATCAAGATCATGCACCTTTTTGCAGAAAAAGGTAACAGTGATTTTGCGAATAAAACAATTGAAGCCATCTCTGCATATCATGATATAGTTCAAAAGAAAAAAAGAAACAATTACGATAAAGAATATAATGCAGCTTTTGAAACCATAGATAATGCTATTCGCAATATTGCACATAAGGTATTCTACATTTATGGCACGGAAAGTTTTGATAAAGCATATGATTCGTTTTGCGATTACAACTATGTCCAAGCCGTCAGAGGAAGATTACATAAAGATTCTATAAAATAATAAATCCCCTAGAGTAAGATTTATTTATTTCTTGCATTTATACAACCAAGGTATAAACTCTCCATACAAAGACAATAAATCTAGGAGATACACAATGAAAAAAATTGGTATAGTAGGAACAGGTGTGTGGGGAACAGCATTAGCCTTAACTGCAACTAGAGCAGGAAATGATGTTTTATGTTGGGCTAGAGAAGAAGACGTTGTTAATTCAATCAATCAATCGCACGTAAACAAAAGATTTTTACCAGATATTCCGCTACCAGATAAAATTAAAGCAACTTCTAATGTTGCTGAAATATTTGATTTTTCAGATATTGTTCTTCTGACAGCTTCTGCCCAATGGACAAGAGCTACAATGCAATTAATAAAACCATTTGTAAAAAAAGAAACTATTATTGTTTTATGCGCCAAGGGTATAGAGGTATCAACAGGCAAAATGTTATCTGAAATAGCTGCCGAAGAAATACCTGACACAACCATTGCAATTTTATCAGGTCCTGGGTTTGCTATTGATGTAGCAAAAAGAAAAATTGCTTCAGTAACAATCGCTTGCCAAAAAGCTGAAATCGCTTCTAAATTAACAGAAATGCTGGGAACGCAATATTTCAGACCATATTTAACAACGGATATGATATCTCCACAAATTGGAGGAAGTGTAAAAAATGTTATAGCCATTGCATCAGGTGTTGTTGAAGGTGCTGCATATGGAGATGGAGCTAGAGCTGCCTTGATTACCCGTGGTTTTCATGAAATGGCTCGCTTATCAAAAGCCTTAGGAGGAGAACTTCAAACAATGATGGGTATGTGTGGTTTAGGTGATTTAGTTCTTACTGCCAGCTGTTCTCAATCTCGAAACTTTAGTTTCGGTTATGAAATAGGTGTTTGCGGAAAAGCAGATAAATTAATTGAAGAAAACACAAGAACAGTAGAAGGAATTTATACAGCTAAAGCTGTCGTAAAAAGAGCTAAAGAATTAGGAATCGAAATGCCTATATGTGAAGTAGTTAATCGTGTTTTATTTGATGGAGTATCATTAAATGACGCTATGAAAGAACTACTTTCCCGCCCATACAAAGGTGAAGGAATATAAAATAACAATTACTTTTCATCAAAAAAACCTGATTTTATCAGGTTTTTTTGATGTGATAAAATATTTTAATGAGCAGAAAACCAATTATCTCCTACTCCAACATCTACAGACATTTTAACATCTGTATCTGCTACATTTTCCATAATATTCTTAATTAATTCAGAAAATCTTACCACATCTTCTTCCTTAACTTCGAAAACTAATTCATCATGAACTTGTAACAAAAGTTTTGCTTCCATTTTATGCTTGCTTAATTCATGATCAATTCTAACCATTGCTAATTTTACAATATCTGCAGCACCACCCTGAATAGGTGCATTTATCGCCGCTCTTTCTGCAAAAGATGAAATTCTATGATTTTTATCATTTATCCCCTGAACAGAACATTTACGTCCCATAGGAGTAAGAACATAACCATATCTCCTCGCATATTCAATCGTTTTATCCATATAAACTTTTACCTCAGGCATATTTTGGAAATAAGCATCTATATATTGTTTGGCTTGTTCTTTCGTTGCATCAATCTGTTTTGCCAAACCAAATTGAGAAATACCATATACTATACCAAAATTAATAGCCTTTGCTTTACTTCTATGTTCCCTATCAACTTTTTCATATGGTAAATTAAATACCTTAGATGCTGTTGCCGTATGAATATCTACACCATTTGCAAATGCCTCTTTCAAAGCTTTAACATTTGCAACAGAAGCTAATAGACGTAGCTCCATTTGACTGTAATCAGCGGCAACAATTTTATACCCATTTTTTGCAACAAAACATTCTCTTATTTTTCGACCAATATCAGTTCGATTCGGAATATTTTGTAAATTTGGATTAGATGAAGCTAGTCTGCCGGTATTAACAACTGTCTGAGAAAATGTAGTATGCACACGATTCGTTTTATCTTTTACATCCAATAAGGCTGTAGTGTAAGTAGATTTTAACTTAGCATATGTTCGCCACTCTAATATTTTTGCGGCAATTTCATATTCTTCAGCCAAATTTTCCAATACTTCAGCACTTGTATTAAAATTACCGTTAGCTGTTTTCTTACCTTTTATACCCAATTTTGTAAAAAGAATTTCACCTATTTGTTTTGGAGATGCAATATTAAATTCTTCGCCAGCTAAAATATATATCTCTTTCTCAATCACTCCCATTTGTTTGGCAAATTCAATATCTAATTCAGCTAAACATTTTTCATTTACAGTAATTCCTTCATTTTCCATATTTAATAAAATTTTAATCAACCGTCGGTCTAACATGTTATAAACATAATTTTTATGTTCGTTGAAAATCCTCTCTTTAAAAAAATCATATAATCTTAAAATATAATCAGATGCTTCGAAAATAAAATCACCGAATTCTTCAGCATTAAAATCGATTATTTTATTTTTTGCAGATATTTTCGGATCGGCAATACTATAATCAAGAAAATGTTCACATAATTCTTGAAGAGAATGATTATGTTCAGAACTATCTAAATCGTAAGACATAACGGCAACATCATCATAAGGAGAAATATCTAGAATTTTTTCACAAATTTTATTTAAAACATGCCATTGCGATTTTATAGCCAAACCTATTTTTAAAACATTTACATCACTAAAAATAGTCTCTATAAATTTTCTTACCGTTTCATTATCTAACTGAGAATATTCTTCAAATGAAAATAAATCAGCACTATTTTTGACCTTTGGTATTGGTAAATAATAAGCGCTATTTTTATCTGTAGACAAGCTAATTGCTTCACACTCAATTCCATTATATAAAATATAAAATGAAAACTTTCCTGCCTCCTTAATTTTTCTATACAAATTTTCTAAACTTTTTCTATCCGTAACTTTATAATATTTAGGAGGTATTTTTTCTTCTGGCGTAACAGTTGTTACCCCTAAATCACAACATCTATCGCTTATCCATTTCTCAATTTTTGGGCGAATACTTTTAAATCCTAATTTATCAATAAATGATAATAAAATATCAGATTGAGGAGCCTTACACTTAAATTCTTCTAAAAAATGTTCTACAGGAACATCGTCTTTCAGCGTTACTAATTTTAACGATAAAAGAGCATCATCTTTATGTTGTTCAATTAGCTCTCTTCTCTTTACTTGTTTTATATTTTCTACATTATCTAAAACACCATGCAAAGAACCAAACATATTTATTAACTCTGCTGCTGTCTTAGGACCAATTCCTGGAACACCAGGAATATTATCAATTTTATCTCCCGAAAGAGCTTGAACATCAACAACTTTGTCTGGATAAACTCCAAATTTTTCTTTTACATCTTCAGGATTAAAAAACTTATCCTTCATACCATCGTAAAATTCCACACCAGAACGAATAAGTTGCATTAAATCCTTATCTGCAGAAACAACAACAACTTCATGACCTGCTTCAATAGCTTGCTTTGCGTAAGTTGCAATTAAATCATCTGCCTCATATCCTTCTTGCAGCACATAAGGTAGATTCATCACTTCAACAGCCTTATATATCAATTCAAATTGAGGAATTAACAACTCTGGTATTTCAGCTCTTGTTGCTTTATATTCAGCAAAAAAATCATTGCGAAAATTTTGACGTTTTGCATCAAATAATACTACACAATAATCACATTTAATATTTTTTATCAAACGCATAAACATTGTAATAAAGCCATACACAGCATTAACTGGAACACCTTCAGGTGATGTCATTGTAGGTAATGCATAAAAAGCTCGAAATATATATCCTGATCCATCAATCAAACAAACTTTACTCATATCCACCTTCCTTAACACAAATATAAATTACATTTTTATAATCTCCAAGCTTTTTAAAATTTGCTCCCAAACTTTATAAAATCTTTACTTCTTTGATATATGATAAAAAGAGTTCGTTCATTAATTAAGAGTCTAACAATGCCAGTAAATAAACAAAAAATAATTTATTTAGAAGCAATTAAAAAAAAGAAAAGCTCAAAATCTAAAACATCAAGAAAAAAGAAAAAAAATTCAAAAAAATCTTCTTTAAAGTGGAGACTATTCATTTGGAGCATATATCTTTTGCTTATAAGCATTATTACACTCGGATGTTATATTTTTTACTGTTATATAACAATGCCTAACATTCAAGATGCTGTCTCGAAGATTAGACAACCATCTACCATTATTATGGCTGAAAATGGTAATGACATAGCAAAATTTGGAAATGTCTATGCCGATACAATATATCCCGATAATTTACCACAAAATATCACCAATGCCATAATTGCTACAGAAGATAGACGATTTTATAAGCATTTCGGTTTTGACATATTAGGATTTAGCCGAGCAATTTTAACAAATTTATATCACAGACGCTATGTGCAAGGAGCTTCTACCATAACTCAACAAGTAGCAAAAAACATTTTCTTAACCCCTAACAAAACAATAAAGAGAAAAGTCCAAGAACTCCTATTGTCTTTTTGGCTAGAGAAAAAATTAACTAAAAATCAAATTCTTGCACTTTATTTAAATCGTGTTTATTTCGGCTCCTCAAATTATGGTATAGAAGCAGCTTCAAACTGGTATTTTAACAAAACCTCGTATGAGTTAAATTTACGTGAAGCTGCTATTTTAGCTGGAATGTTAAAAGCCCCTAATAGGTATAACCCTATTTTTAAAAAAGATGCTGCCCTGCAAAGAGCAAATGTTGTATTACACAATATGCTAAAGAATGACTTTATTACAGAACAACAATATAAAGAAGCCAAAACACTACCTATAAGTAATGGCCAAAAATACAGGGTTTCAGGCGGCAAACATTTTGCACAATATGTCTACGATAAAGTAAATAACTATATTGGAGAACGTACAGATGATATAGTAGTGATGACAACTCTAGATCAAAAATTACAAGAAACAGCTGAAACAATTTTACAAACCAAAATTGAAAAATTCAAAAACAAAAATGTAACAGAAGGCGCTGTTATCATTATGGATAAAAATGGAGCAATAAAAGCTATGGTTGGCGGTGTTGATTATAATAAAAGCCAATTTAATAGAGCTACACAAGCAAAACGCCAAGCTGGATCTGCTTTTAAACCTATTGTTTATTTAACAGCTTTAGAAAAAGGCTTCACTCCGGATAGCACCATAAGAGATTATCCTATTACTATCGGAAATTGGAAACCAGAAAACTATAGTCGACGATATTATGGTGATGTTACTCTAGATTTTGCATTAACAAATTCCTTAAATGTTGCTACTGTCGTATTATCAAAAAATTTAAAATTAAAAGACATTGCAACAAATGCATACAAAATGGGTATATCTACGCAACTTTCTCTTTCTCCATCCATGGTATTAGGAACAAATGAAGTAAAGTTGTTAGATATGGTTACAGCATACACCAGTATAGCCAACGGCGGAAAATCGGTACATGTACACGCTATAAACGAAATCTCAACCCAAAATGGTCACCAACTTTATGTTCGTAAAAAATATAAAGAAAAACAAATTATAAACACAAAAACTGTACAGCAATTAACAAACATATTAGAAAATGTTATAAATAAAGGAACTGGTAGAGCGGCACAACTACCTATTTTTGCTGCAGGAAAAACAGGTACAACACAAAATTATAGAGATGCCTGGTTTATAGGATGGACAAACAAATATATTACAGCAGTATGGGTTGGAAATGATAATGATAAGCCAATGAATAAGATAGTTGGAAGTGGTTTACCGGCAGAAATCTGGCATGATATTATGATTACAACTATAAAAGATACCCCTAAAAATCTTCCTAAAAAAACATCTTTTCTAGAAAAAGTAACTAATTTTATAGGATTGAAAAATCAAGATGTTGATGAAATTGCAGAATTAATAGATAGCGAAGCTTCAAATATAGATAATAATTCCCCTCAAACTATAGATGATTTAATAGATACATTTTAATGAACTTCCACCGACGTGAGTAGGTGATATCATTTTAGATCAAACCATGCTTGTCCTAAATCTTCGCGCCCTTAGTATTCTATATAGCATTATATCAAAGATTTAGGATTGTCTACATCTACCTGCTAATGCAGGTAGTGTTACGATCGAAGCATAAATAAAAATGTCCGAAAAAAGGGATCCCTTTTTTCGGACATTTTTTTCATTAAAATTTGTTCTCCTCATAACGTAACATCAATAGGTTAATTTTTTCTAAATTTAAGATTTTGTGTCAGAAAAAAGGGATGCTTTTTTTCGGACAAAGATAAGGAGAATAATAATGAATAAAATGTGTAGAACCACAAATCAAAATGGTCGTTCAATGATTGAAATGCTTGGAGTACTCGCTATTATCGGTGTATTATCTGTGGGTGGTATTGCAGGATACTCGAAAGCGATGACCAAATATAGAATTAATAAAACAATCGATCAAATTACGCAAATTTCTCAAAATGTTAGAATGTTATATGGAAGGCAAAGACAGAAAAATTATCGTAATTTAAGTGGAAGAATCTTATATAAAGCTGTTTTAGCCCCTAAAGAAATGTTTGGTTCAGGATATAGCATGACTAATGCTTGGGGTAGAGAGTTTGATATAACCGGGCTTGGTGACTTTTTTGCAATTCTTACCCAAATTCCATCAGAAGAAGCATGTATTGAGCTTGCTACACAAGATTGGGGGAGTCGTGATACTACTGGATTAAATTCAGTGATTATAGTGTCTACTGCTGAACCTGATGAAGAAGAAGCTCTTGGAAACTGCTCCGGTGGAGTAGGTAATGGTTATGCTATTGCTTGTTCAGGAGGATCTAATATTTCTGTCCCGATGCCTGTTGATGTAGCTGTAGATACTTGTTCGAATGATGGAGGAATATTTTGGGTTTTCCAATAATAAATAAAAGCACTACAGATATACATCTATAGTGCTTTTATTCTATTTTTTGCTATATGAATTATAACGTGATACAAGTTCCGGACTCGCAACCTTGATAAATTCATTAACAAACTCAGCATAGAACATTCTTCTATTATTTATATAAGCTTCCAAATCGGCCTTAAATTGAGGTTCAAAAAGCTTACATTCAACTTTACGAGAATGAAAAGATGTTTGAGAAATATAGAAACTTCTAAAATTTTCCATACCTTCATCAAACAATAATATTTCATTATCACTATCAGCAAAATTATGATAATCTAAATACTTCATCAACCATTTATTTCTGTATTCTAGAGTACATAATTTTTTTTCATAAATAGAAGCCAATACCCAATGTTCAATATAAAAATCTAAAACTTTTTCATTTTGAGATTCAAAGAGCACCCACTGATTTCTTTCCATCAAAGCATGATGAGAAAGATATTCCATTAAGTGGTCTTCATAACCATTTCGAAACAACAAAAGTTCACAATCTAAATCAACAAAAAAATGAGGATCTTTCAAATACTCCATCAACTCATTTTTCCTTGATGGATCTTCAACTAGTTCCCTAGGAAGAACACCCGTTTCATAAATAACACCATTCATATCTAAATTATAATTAAAAACCACTAAATGATAAATCATCTAGTGGTTTTTGTCAATTATATTTTGTCACACTACATTTTAGCCAATTTTTCACGCATAGACTTTAATTCTGCAATAGCCTTACTCAATTCACTAAATACAACATCACCTTCTGCATTTTCTATTGTACTATATGTTGCAACATTATCATTTAGCTCAGATTTATCAAAAAAATCCTTCTGTATCTCTTCCGAACCTAAAAGATTCTTCAATCCTCGTTCTTTAATTAAACGTTGAACACCCTCAATTGTATAACGATTATTATATAAAAGACTTTTAATTAATTTTATAACTTCAACATCATCAGGTCTGTAATAACGACGGCCACCACTTGCTTTCATTGGTCGTATTTGATTGAACTTTGTCTCCCAAAAACGCAACACATGCGTCGCTACTCCCAAATCGTCAGCAACTTCCGCAATAGTTCTAAATGCAGATTTAGACTTATTTACAACCATAATAAACCTTTTATTTACGCAGGATTAACTGCTTTTCTTAAAATTTGTGAAGGTTTGAAAGAAATTACAGTTCTTGGAGAAATTTCAGCTTCTTTACCTGTTTTAGGATTACGACCAATACGAGCATTCTTTTTACGCAAACCAAAAGTACCAAATGAAGATATTTTAACATCTTTGCCGCTTACCAATTCAGCTCTAATTTCTTCAATAACCATATCCAAAATATCTCCTGAATCTTTACGAGACAAACCAATTTCTTCATAAATAGCTTCTGTAATACTAACACGGGTAATAGTTTTCATTTTATCCTTCCTAAAAAAACAAATTAAAACAATTTAGTAGAATGTAATACTCTTATTCAGAAAACAAAACTCATTTCAGAAAAGAATTCACAAGTTTTTTTATGAAAAATCATTTAGTTGTAAATTTTCTATCAAAACGAGGATTTTTTCCAACTCTGGATAACACTTCATAGCTGATTGTTCCAGCATCTCTGGCTATATCATCCACTGTATATTCATCAAATATCAAATACCCCCAATCACCAGATTTAATTTTTTTGATATTTGTAACATCACATATAATATTATCCATTGAAACTCGACCGATAATATTTGCTTCACTCCAATTTTTTCCGCATTTAAAAAATATTTTACCAACATTAGATAATGAACGAGGAATACCATCTCCGTAACCAATTGATACTATTGCTATTTTTCTATTTGTACTTGCCCTATATGTAGCAGAATATCCAACAAATTCTCCTTTTATCAAATCTGTAACCTGCAAAACAGGAGCTTTTAATGTTATTATATTTTTCATTTGATTCAATCGATAAGGAGCCGTATTTATCCCATACATAGCAGCACCAAGTCTCACCATATCACAACAAAAATCTTCTCCCAAGAAAGCCCCATCAGATGCTGATAAAGATGCAGGTATTTCCGAAAAATATTTTTTACGTATTTGATTAAATTTTTCTAATTGATGTTTATTCATAAAATGATCTTTCTCATCAGCACAAGCCAAATGACTCATAACCATAGCAAACATCTTTAATTCATCTTTATTCAGTTGTTTTAATTCATTTTCTCTAAAGCCTAAACGATTCAACCCTGTTTCAACATGAATAACAGGTTTTATCCCCTCAATTGAATTATCCTTCCAAAACTTAAACATTTCGTAAGAATTGATAACTGGAATGAATTTATATTTTTTAAACAATTCTAAATTATCTTTACCAATCCCTTGTAATACAAATATTTTAGCATCTTTTACTACATCAACTATACATTCTGCCTCAACTGCATGAGCTACCCAAAAATTTCTACAGTTAGCATTCTTATACAATTGCTCTGCAACAACTCTTGCTCCTATACCATAGGCATTATCTTTTATAACAGCCGAAGGAATAGCTGGTTTTATAATTTCCTCTAATAATTTATAATTTTCTATCAATCTACTTAAATTAAATTCCAAAACAGGTCTTGTAAAAATATTCATTGTTGTTATTATCTCCTATCAAGAAAGGATTGTTAAATGTATTTTATAGATTCGCACATACATCTTCAAGATTATATAACACAAGATATTAAAAATATTGTAATAAACGCCACAAAAAATAATATCCAGAAATTTGTCAATCCTTCATCACATCCTAGTGATTGGCAAAAAATAGAAGATTTAAGTAAAAGTATAAATCAAATTATTCCCGCATTTGGCGTTCATCCCTGGTACATACATCAAACGCCACATAATTGGAAAGATCAACTTATTAATTATATTGAAAAAAATCCTAAATGTTTTATTGGAGAAACGGGAATTGATACAATAAAAAATTCAGATATTGAACAACAGATTGAATTTTTAAAAGTGCACATTAATTTAGCAAAAAAATACAACAGACCTCTTATAATACATTCTGTAAAAGCAAATAAATATTTTATGAAATTATTTGATATTTTACCATCAAAAACAATTTTTCATTCCTATACGGGTTCTATAGAATGGGGAAATGAAATACAAAAAAGAGGATATTATATAGGATTAAATTTCTCAATACTTCGCAAAAAAAACAATATTAATATTATAAAAAATTTAAATATAAATAAAATACTGTTAGAAACAGATGGACCATACCAATCAGGTATTAAAAATATAGAAACACTACCAGAA
This sequence comes from Alphaproteobacteria bacterium, assembly GCA_045577985.1. Lineage (GTDB taxonomy): Bacteria > Pseudomonadota > Alphaproteobacteria > RF32 > CAG-239 > RUG410. The sequence goes on along the minus strand of JAZNJJ010000025.1, from coordinate 61,951 downwards.
AACATACCGTGTCTAGCTAATGAAATTGCCAATATATACAATATATCTACTACTGAGATATGCCAAATTTTATACGATAATTGGATTACTTTTTTAGAGAAAAATTAATTAATTTTCTATAATCAAAATAAAGATACTACAAAATAGACATCCTAATAATATTAAAATTTCATAATAATCATTTTGGAATGTTTCTAATATCTTATAAAACCCAAAATAACCACCTTAGAAAGGTGGTTATTTCTGGTACAAGCGGGCGGACTCGAACCGCCTACCTACTTCTTAGGAGGAAGTCGCTCTATCCTGATGAGCTACGCCTGTATATAGAGAACTTATAAAGATATTTATTAAAAAATCAAGTTTTATTTAAATTACATTATTTAGAAACTCTTTTATTGGTTTATAACTTTTTCTATGTTCCGAAATTACACCATATTTTTTTATTCCTTCTATATGTTCTTTTGTTCCATATCCGGCATTTTTTTCAAAGCCATATCCAGGATATTTAATAGCTAAATCTTTCATTAAATTGTCACGAAATACCTTTGCTAAAATACTTGCTGCTGCTATTGAATAAGATTTAGCATCTCCACTTATCCAACATGAACATTCACATATAAAATCTTTAGGTAATCTGTTTCCATCAATCAATGCCATATTTGGAATTACATTCAATTGTTTTACAGCTCTCTTCATAGCTAAAAAAGTAGCCTGTAAAATATTTAATTGATCAATTTCTTCAGCACTTGCCAAACCAATTCCACATCTAATATTACCTTTTTTTTCCTCTTCTCTTAAAACATCATACAAATATTCTCTTTTTTTTGCTGTCAATTTTTTTGAATCATTGAGATTTTCCAACAATTCCCAATTAACCTCTCTATTACAAAAAATAACTGCACCAGCAACCACAGGTCCGACCCATGGCCCTCTACCAGCTTCATCCACTCCACAAATTACACCTGAATATTTATCTTCAATTTCCCAATTTGGCATCTATCATCTCCTCTAAAATAGATGATATCCCATATAACATAAAAAACAATAATGTATCTAAAATTAATAACAAACCTTAGTGTTTAATAACATCTACTCCTTCATATTCTGCTTCAACAATACCTCCAATGACTACTGCAACATTTTCAAAACCTACATTTTCAAACATTTCAGCAGCTCGCGAAGCCCTACCTCCTGATGAACATATAATATTTATAGTTTTGTCTTTGGTTATTTTATTTTCTTCTATAAACTTTAATGGTTCCAATTCATCCAAATCCACACAAATATGAGGTAATCTCAATTCCTCTAAATTATGTTCTTCCTTACTTCTTACATCTAGAATAAAAGAATCTTTAGTTAAATTATTTGGTCTTATAAAACGCATTTTTCTCTCCTTATATAAAAAATAATACGTTTTATAGCTAAATTAAATAAAACAGATAGATATAACAAAAAGCTCTTACTTCCTGTAAGAGCTTTTTTAATACATTACAACTTACTCATCTTCAACTTTGAAACCAACCCTAATAAAACTGGGAATATCCTCCTTAGAAACGATATCGCATTCGCCGTTATGCATACCAAAAGAGAAGTATTCTTCATTTAAATCTTTTTCTCCATCAGAATACGTATCTCTGGTGCAATACCACCCTTCTTCCCAATAATCCGCACTAATCCCTTTAGTGCGTAACAACGTAATGATCTCTTGAAAATGAGACTTGTAAGAATAGACATCGACAAAATCGTCGGCAGACGGAAGAACTTGCGGTAAACTGGCAACATTCTGTTTCTTCAAGCTCTCTACAACATCATACCATGATGCAAACGGTAACGTATTATTATTCTTACAATACACAAAGCTACCGACCTTTATTCCCCATAATTCAGAAACCCTGTCCAAATCTAAATAAGGTAAAAACTCAACCCGAGCTTCCTTAACATAAACCAACATCAAAGACGTCACAATACGATTAAGATTAATCTTCTCTTCTGAATTTTTCCTAAGCTTAGATACAGAATCTTCACCAATTTTACAAGCAAAATACTCTTCGGCCTCCTCCTTAGTGAGTGCCATAGCTCTTAAAGCTGCAAATTTTTGAAATTTATTCATAATTATACATTTAAATTAAACAAATAATTAATAAGTGAGAACATAATACGAAGAAATATACATATGTCAAATGATTTATATAAACTAGAAACAAAAAATATTCATAACAAAATTTTCATACAAAAAAAACCTGCAGAAAACTGCAGGTCAAGTTGGTAGGGCCGGAGAGAATCGAACTCTCAAGACATTGCTGCCACCAGATTTTGAGTCTGGCGCGTCTACCAATTCCGCCACAACCCCATAAACATTTCAACTGCATAGATACAATATTTATTTTTAACAGTCAATAGTTTTTTTATTATTTTATAAATTCTTTTTTTATTTCCTTTATTTTTACACTTTTATGTGATAATATTCTATACTTGTTAAACAAAGTTTGAGGTTGATATGAAAAATATAGAACATAAAGCTTCTGTTTTATTTGGCGAGAAAGAATACAAACAAGCTCTTGAACTATACACGATATTATTAAAAAATCGTCCATCAACTGAAAAATATGCAATATCTTGTGGAAATTGCTGTGATGCCTTAAACAAAAAAGAAGAGGCTATACAATACTACAATAAAGCATTGAAAATAAATAATAAATCCGAATCAGCATTATTAAACTTATCAACCATATATTACGAGACAAAACAATATAAAAAATCTGAAGATTTAGCATATAAAGTTTTACAAATAAATTCAGACAATACATCTGCTTTATTAAATTTAGCCAATTCATATTTTTGTAATGAAAATTATGAAAAATCCTTACATTACTACCAAAAAATATATAATAATAACAACAATAGTTATATAGCCACAATAAACCTCGCCAATACATATTACTGCATTGGAAAATACGTTTTGGCATTAGAATTTGCAAAAAAATCAATAAACAAACATCCTTCAAGTATAACGGCACATATTTTAGCCGGAAATTCACTCAATGCTCTGGAAAAGCACGAAAAAGCTTTAGAGATGTACCTCAATGCATATAATATAGATAATACTAACTTAGAAGTAATACATTTTCTTAGTGAAACATATCGTTCATTAAATGATTGGGAAAAAAGCTTATTTTTTGCATGGAAATTTATGAAAAATAATCAAGATAATAGTAATACACCTCACCTCAATTTCGGCTACCTATTATATGAATGCTATGCGGAAAAGAGTAAAGATCTCGCATATAAATATGCGTCAAAATGGCTCAAATTTTATCCTGATAACGTCATATCTAAGCATATGGGAAATGCCATCCTGAATAACCAAAAACTTCAAACATCTGATACAGAATTTATAACAGAAACATTTAATGCTTTTGCTCCCGATTTTGATGAAACTCTTGCAGATCTAGATTATCAAGCCCCACATCTGATATATAACGCCCTTTGCAAAAATCTAAAATATTCCATTTTCAGTAAATATAAAATACTTGATTTGGGTTGCGGAACTGGATTATGCGGAGAAAAAATAAAAAAATTTGCCTCTTTAAATGGTTTATGGGGAGTTGATTTATCTGAAAACATGCTTGCAAAAGCAAAAGAAAAAAATATATATAATCATTTATATTGTGAAGATATATGTCAATATCTTGAAAATAATACAAAATTATTTGATGTAATAACAGCATCCGATGTATGGACTTATTTTGGCGATCTAGCCAAAGCTTTTGTTCGTGTCTCCAGATCATTAACATCTAAAGGGCTTTTTGTATTCACAATCTCTGAAAACAATCAAAATGATGAGGATTATTTTTTAACCCCAAGCGGAAGATTCGTCCACTCATTATCTTACGTTGAAAAAGTATTAAAAAATTCAGGATTGCGAATCAACTCTACCGAAAAACACATCCTTCGAAATGAAGCTGAGATCCCCGTATATGGATATATAATTGTTGCCCAAAAACCGAATATATCCAATACATAAAAAACAAACACTCTCCTCCTTTAAATAAAATATTTAATCAATATGTTAATATCAGAAACAAATTAAGGAGGATTATATGAAATACATAACATTAAATACTGAACAGAAAATTCCTGTAATAGGATTAGGAACATGGAAATCTTCTGCCGGAAATATTTATCAAGCAATACGTTGGAGCATAAAGCTTGGATATACACACTTTGATTGCGCTCCAATATATGGTAATCAATCTGAAATCGGATTAGCAATACATGATGCTATCAATGAAGATAACATGAAAAGAGAAAATTTATTTATTACATCTAAACTCTGGAATGACTCTCATCATCCCGATGATGTAATACCATCAATAAAACAGACTCTCAAAGAACTACAATTAGATTACATCGATCTACTGCTTATGCATTGGCCTATTGCACAAAAAAAAGGCACAAATATTCCTACCAGTGATAATGACATGATATCCTTATCTCAAATACCTCTGGAAGAAACATGGTATAAAATGGAAGAAGCACACCAAGAAGGTCTTTGCAAAGCAATTGGTGTATCTAATTTTGGTCAAAAAAATCTTGCATTACTTATTGAGAAAGGTAATATTATACCAGCATTAAATCAAATAGAATGTCATCCTTATCTTCCTCAAAATGAATTAATCAATTATTGCCATAAAAATAATATTGCTGTAACTGCATATTCACCATTAGGTTCAACTGATAGAAACTATAAAAACGAGGATGAACCTTCTCTATTTGAAGATGAAACATTAAAAGAAATAGCCACAAAAAATAATATAAGTATTGCTCAGTTATTATTGGCATGGCAAATCAATAGAAATGTTATTGTCATTCCAAAATCAACACAAGAAATACATTTACAACAAAATATTGCCTCAATTATGATAAACTTAGATGAGGATGATATAAATAACATATCTGAAATAACAACAAAATATCGATATATTTCCGGTCAATCATTTGCCTATGGCGATTACTCTGTAGATAAAATTTTTGCTTAGACAACACTTTTTTACAGTCGGAAATTTCCGACTGTTTTCATATAATTTTACTAAAGATTAGTATTTTTTATATATAATAAACATCAAAGAAAAGGATTTATCATGAAAAAAATACTAATCATCTTATTTTGTATTTTATTATATAATACATCATACGCTGCCTCACAAACATCCATAATGAGGCATGCATTCAATACCCCTGAACGAATATCTACAGATATAAAAAAACTAACCAAATATTTAACTAAACCACTAAATAGTGAATATGATAAACTACAAGCTATAGCTTATTGGATATCATCACATATTGCCTATGATGCTTATAAATACGATGGAAAAATTCATCAAAAATCATTAAAATATAAATATGATATCTTAAAAGCAAAAGCCGGAATTTGCACTGATTTTGCAAAATTATTTAATGATATGAGTATGTTAGCCGGAATCAAAAATGTACGAATTGTCACGGGACATGTTGTTGAAAATGTAAAATCACCGCAAAAAAATTTTTCTTCAAAACAATTAGGGGTTGGTCATGCTTGGAATGAAGCCATAGTTAATGGAAGGCGTTTCTACATTGATACAACTTGGATGGCTCCCATGACAATAGGAAAAAATGGAAAAAAAAGAAAAAGTGCATATAAACATAGGATAGATATAAAAAAAAGAGGAAGACAAAATACTCAAATTAACACTAATATAAACACTTTTTATTTTGATTTCACTCCTAAAGAGGAAGTTCAACAATATCGACGACAACACTATGAAACAGATTAATAAAAGGGAAAGGAGAGCAATGCTCTCCTTTTTTTCGAGAAAAACAATGAAAATTATGTAAGCATATTATTTTTCAATAACAGCTTCTTCAACAACCACATTTTCTTGAGAAGTTGTTGGACGAACAACTATATTTCCACCATTCATACAATTTCCGTTAGAACAAGCTTCTACTCGATTGTACGGACGAGTCTCATATGTAGTTGTTTCGAATGTACGCGGTTCATAAACTGTGCGATAAGTTGTTGTTTTATAAACAACTTTTACAGGAGTTCTAACCGTGTATTCTTTTGCAGGGCAACCCCCACAATTTTGAGCAATAACCGTTGGTTGATATCGAACATGTTGAGCAGGAACTGGTTTTGGTTCATCCTTAATCAATGTATCACTGCAACTTGCACCAGTCTTAATACCTGCATAACGATAATTACGACCATCATTATAAGAATCATGAGAACATGCTGACAACATTGTTATCGCAATTACTAAAGATAAATAAAATAAATTTTTCATAAAAACCTCCGGTTAAACTTTATAAATCTTATTATATACAAAACTACTGAGAACACTTATACAAAAAAATTAATCATTTGTTAAGTATTTTTTACATTTTTTGTGAAAAATTGTACAAAAAAGAGTAATTTTAGCCATTTTCGGCATTTATTATTTTAATTATTAACTAAATAACAATTCCCTAATGATAAAACCATCTCACACTAACCAATTGATTTTACTAAATTAATACATAAAAGCCGATTCGCAACATTACATACTATTTAGTAAAACATATATGTCTAAAAAGAAAAAAAACAAGTCTACTATTTAATTTTTGCTAATTCTTCAGCTGAAAAATCAATTTTTTGCCCATTAATTATAGCAAATCCTTTAATTGGTTTACCCTTATCATATGTAATCTCTATAGCCAAAGTCATATCTTCATCAAAAGTTTTCTGCAAACCATGCATTTTTCCATTTTTATAATTCATTTCATTACGAATAGCACCATCTGCAAAATAGTTATATACTTTTCCATCTATTATTCCTTTTCGAAAAGTTGCAGAATATAACAATTCACCACTTTCAGCATAAAACTTACCTTCCCCATTAGGTTTACCATGCTTACTCATTATTTCCATTTTAACTTTTCCATCTGGATAATATACTTTATACAAACCGTTTATAGGTTTTTCATCAATATCATACACAACACCATTTATAACAGTGGTATTACTTTCATTATATATCTCTTGCTTTGCCGATTCTTTACATGAACATAAAAACAACATCATAACGTAGCAAAACACATAAATTCTCATACGATTCTCCTTATAATGAACATTTTTTATGTTAACGAATAGAAATAATAATGTCAAATATGATTAAATTTGACACACAAGAGATAATTTTCGGCTGAAAGCATATTATTTTGGGGAAATCTTCAACATTTTTATTTGACATTACAAATTTAATACTATTAGATAAAAAACGAGAAGAGATTTCTCGTATTTCAATTATAACCTAAAAAGGAATATGAAAATGAATAAAAGTGAATTGATTGATAGCATTGCTTCAGCTTCTGGATTAACAAAAACAGATTCTGCAAAAGCTTTAGATGCATTTATTTCTACAGTATCAGGCGCATTAAAATCTGGCGACGATATCCGTTTAGTTGGTTTTGGTACATTCTCTACATCTAAAAGAGCAGCTACAACAGCTATCAACCCACGTACACGTGAAACTGTAAAAGTTCCTGCACGTAAAGTTGCTAAATTCAAAGCTGGTAAAACTCTTCAAGATGTTGTAAACAGCAAATAGTTCTATTGAACATTTTCTAAGGCAGAAAGGCTTCTTTCTGCCTTATTTTTTTACCAACTTAACTCTTGACCATAAACAGCTGAATTTTCGTTCATCGTATATATGTTATTATCAATTTCTTTATTATAATATACATAAACAATATTAGCTAAATCATATTCATAAGGATTATATGGTTGAATAATTTGACGAGACAGATAATTACCAAATACATATCTCAACGTATTATCCATTCTCTTTGAAAACATATTTCCAAAAGAAGGAGATGTTATAATATTCATCAACATAATTCCGTCATCATTCAAACTTTTTTTAATCATTTCAAAGAAATTAACCGTAACAAAATTAGTAGGAATACTGAAAACTGCAGAATAAACATCAACTACTATTAAATCATATTTACTCTTATTATTAATCATAAATAAATATGCATCTTCAACTATAAATTTTTTATTTTTTTCTAATTTTTTTTCTAAAAACTGATTTTCAGAAATATCTTTCATACTTTTTTCTATATCTAAATAAGTATAATCATTAAAATCATCATCCTTACCAATTGTAAAGCCACCTGCTCCTAATATTAAAATATTATGTTTTTTATCCTTAGGTAAATTATTAATATAATTATGATTGATAAAATTAATATACCCATACATCAAATCTTCCTTTTTAGAAATTTTAGAAGAATTACTACCATTTATTAAAATTTCTTTAGATAAAGGTTCTCCATTTTCAAAATCCTCTTCAACAAGTTCTATTCTAGATATTGCATCATCTTTAATTAACGTACTATTTGGATTTATAATTTTTTCGGTACTAACTAATATTGCAAAAACACATAACAACATGAATTTCATGGCATTTTTAGACAAGTCTCTCTTTCTTGATACACATAACAAAACCAAAGAATTTAATATTACAAGAAAAGCTATCGTATAAGAACAACCTATTAAAGGCATTAATACCAGTGTTGTACCTAAAGACCCTAATACACTACCAATTGTATCCACCGCCATAAATCTACCCGTATATGCCGTATCAGATCGATGAATTATCCTACCCACTGTAGATGTAATAAAACCAAGTCCTGTTGAAGGAAATGTCAGAAACAATAAGGAAAATATCATAACAAAGGATAACGTAGATCGAACCCCCATCACATATAATAAATAAAAATATCCTCCTAGTAAATAATAAGAACAAGACAAGATATACCAAATAGCTAAATATATTATGATATATTGTATTATTTGTCTGATTGATTTTTTAGAAAAGCTAATTACTGAACCAATATAATATCCTAAAGATAAAAATAAAAGAATTATTGATATAACAATAGATGTAACCATTGTGTTTGAGCCAACAAAATTAACCAATTGTCTCAAAACTATTAGTTCAAAAGACATGCTTGTATAACCCAACAAAAAAATAACTGATAACAAAAATATTTTCAATTTACTTGTCATTATATCATCCTCATAATTATTCTAAGACAATTTACTTAATAACTCTTTATATTTCTTTAAAATATGGCTAATTATGGGCATATACCTAAATTTGTATTGACTCTCATTATTATCCAACTAGTATAATAAATAATAACAAAAAAACTAAAGATGATTATGAAAAATACATACAATATATTACTTACAAGAGATAGAAGCGCATTTAGTACAAAATGGGTTTGTAATTTTGCTTCAAATTTATCTAATGCAGGACATAATGTAACGTTATTATGTGATAGCCACGAAAAGAAAGTAGATGCACCTATATCTGAAAAAGTAAATAAAATAAATCTTAGTGAATATTCGCAAAATTGTTTTATAAACATATGGCATGCAGTTCGCCATTGGTTTACAATACCATCATTTAGATTTTCCAAAGCAATAAAAAAAATTAAGCCTAATATCATCATATGCTACTTTCTACAAGATTTATTAAATGTAACACTTTTCCAAAAACATAACATACCTATTATTTTAATGATGCATAATCCCCCTGATGAAGTTTTTGCAAAACACTTAAAACATTGGTGGAAACGTAAGTTATTCCATCATTTAATAAAACAAGTAGATGTTATTCAAGTTTTAATGCCGGAATTTGTTGATTTAGTGAAAAATGAATTTCCTCAAAAACAAGTTGTTGTAATACCTAATCAAGTAATAATCCCCAAATTACAAAAAAATTACAATTTTGATACAAAAAAAATTATTCATGTTGCACAAATTGCTGAAGCCAAAAGGCAAAAAGATATAATCGAAGCATTTATTCCATTAGCAACAGAATATCCAGATTGGAAAATAGAATTTTACGGCAAAGTTAAAAACTCTAAACGACATAAAAAATATATGCAAACCCTGCAAAATATTGTAAAACAACATAACCTTGAACAGCAAATTTTATTTCCTGGATTTTCTCACAACATTACTGAAAATTATCTAAACTCTGAAATCGTTGTTTTACCAAGCCATACAGAAGGATTCGGTTATGGACTGGCAGATGGTTTAGCTATTGGTTTACCTGGAATAGGATATAACTTTGCTTACGCAATCAACAGAATTATTATTGATCAAAAAAGTGGATATTTAGTATCAGATATAAATGATTTAACCGACAAATTACGTACATTAATGAGTAACAAGGATTTACGCAAAAACATGGGAATCTATGCTCGTCAAGATATGGAAAGATACTCCCCTCAAAGCGTAATATCATCTTGGTTAGATCTAATAGATAAAACTACGGGAGAACAAAAGTGAATAATATTCAACACATCTATTTTTGTGCAGATAAAAAATACCTTCCTTGTACATCTGCAACCATGGCATCTGTTTTAGCAAATTCCAATGCAGGAACATCTATCATATTTCACATTATCAGCGATGATATAAATGAAGAAGATATCAATACATTACAAAAACTAAAACAGATAAAATCATGTGAAATAATATTGCATACAATTTCACCTGACGATTTTGAACAATACAAAGAGATGGATTTCGGCTACATGTCTTTGGGTTCTTTGTATCGTTTTAAGATACTTGATTTTGCCCCTTCTGATACAGATAAAATTCTTTATTTAGACGGAGACATGATCGTAACAGAAGCTTTAGATGAACTATTTTCTACAGATCTTCAGAATTTTTACGCTGGTGCTGTTGAAGAAAAAGGTGCCTTTCAAGCTAAAAATCTACAATTAAAAAGTCAACAATATTTTAATGCCGGTATGTTACTCATAAATTTGAAAGAACTAAAAAATTATGACTTACTACAAAAAGCAGCAAAATATTATTCAAAAAATAAAGATAAAATAGTATCTCATGACCAAGATATTCTAAATGGATTATGGGATACGAAAATAAAGTTTCTTGAACAGAAATATAATGTACCATCGTTTGTAAAAAATTTTAGAAATCCGACAATCATACACTATACTGGATTTGTAAAAAAACCATGGCGTATTTATTGCCGTCATCCGCAAAAAAATGAGTGGTTAAAATATTCTCAATTAACTCCTTATCGGAAAACAAAGAAACAATTAAAATTGTTCAAATTTAAGCGATTCTTATCTAAAATATTCTATTTCGCTAAAGATCCGACACATCAAAGATACTACATACTAAACATTATAGGTATGAACTTTGGTATAGGAAAAAAAGACAATAAATTAAAATAATTATAAAAGGGATTACTTATGAGTATTTTTAAGAAAAAAATAAAACCCCATAAAACAACTTATTTCTTTTGTGGTCTACCTATATGGAGAACAACTCCGTCAACAAAAGATATAACTTATGAAAATTTAAAACGTATAAATAAATTGGATTATTGCCTACTTCCTGATATAACAACATTACCTCCAGCTAAAGGCATAAGAAGAGAGTTACAATTAGCAAATTTAAAAATATTACTAGAAGTAGATAAATTTTGTCGCAAACATAATATCCGTTACTGGCTTGTTTATGGAACACTACTAGGTGCAGTAAGACACAAAGATTACATTCCTTGGGATGATGATATAGACATTGGAATGCTCAGATCTGATTATGATAAGATGATTGAGTTATTTAATAGAGAAAATCCTACTTCTCCAATACACTTGACCTACTTTTCAGGCTCTAATGGTTCTTCTAATATGGTAAAAATGCGTCACAAGGAAATTCCCGAACTATTTATAGACATCTTTCCTTACGAACTTTACACAAGAAAAGTACCAACATGGGAAGAAAAAATCAAATTAACACAAGAGGTTCGCAAGAAAACAGTTAAAAACAGAATACCTTACAAAAAACAAAATTTAGAAGATTTTCATCAAAGACTTAGAAAAGTTCATTTCGAAAAAATACTAGAAAACAAACCTTCTGCTAAAGAAGAAGATAAACCTGCAATTTTTCCAAGTTGCGATTTCATGCATGGTCCTAAATACTGCTTTTTCATAGATTATGAAACAATTTTTCCATTAAAGACCATTAAATTTTGCGGGCATACATTCTCTTGTCCAAATGATGAAGATACATTATTGACAACTACATACGGTGATTATATGGGATATCCTACCTATGTCGATAATATACATACCGATATAAAAAAATTACCAATATCTTCTATAATTAAAATCAAAGAATATATAAAGAAATAAAAGAAAGCCCCTAAAAGGGGCTTTCTTTTATTATAACTACTTAAACAGCAACTTGTGCTTTTATAGTACCATAAGATTGATAATCAACTAATTCAAAATCTTCATATTTAAATTCATTAATATCTTTTACATTTGGATTTATTTTCATTACTGGTAATGGATACGGAGTATGAGACAATTGTTCTTTTACTTGTTCAAAATGATTATGATAAATATGAGTATCCCCCAAAGTGTGAACAAATTCACCTACCTCATAACCACATACTTGAGCGACCATCATTGTTAAAAGAGCATAAGAAGCAATATTAAAAGGCACCCCCAAAAACATATCGCAACTGCGTTGATATAACATACAGCTCAACTTATTGTTTGCTACATAAAATTGAAACATCATATGACATGGAGGCAGATGCATCTCTGCAATTTTTCCGACATTCCAAGCAGATACTATCATTCTTCTATCATTTGGATTTTTCTTTAATCTTTCAATCACATCAGCAATCTGATCTATACCTTCTCCGTTCCAATTCCTCCATTGCGAACCATAAACAGGACCCAGTTCGCCATTTTCATCTGCCCATTCATTCCAAATGCGCACACCATTTTCTTTTAAATATTTGATATTTGTTTCACCTTTTAAAAACCACAGAAGTTCATAAATAATGCTCTTTAAATGAACCTTTTTTGTTGTAACAAGAGGAAATCCCTTACTTAAATCAAAACGCATCTGTCGCCCAAAAACAGAACGAGTTCCAACACCTGTTCGATCCATTTTATCTGAACCATTTTCCATTATATCCTTTAATAAATCAAGATATTGCTGCATATTTACTTTCCTTCCGTTTCTAAATAATTGAGAATCTTTTTTACTATAGATTGTTCAACAAAATCTCCTTTTTTCAGCCAAATATTCGTAACAACGTTATCTAATACAAACACTTGAGACAATTTAAAATACTTATTTTGTAAAACATCAACACACTTACTAACAGTTATCGCCTCTCCTTTTATCTCTGCGGAGATTTCACCTTCATAAACACAATCAACTACGATATCAGGCATTAATTTACTTTCACTAAAAAAAGCTTCATATATTGAGGCTCCGCCTGCTATATACAAATCTCCCAAAAAATCTTTGAATTCTTTTATGTCCGTAACGACTTTATGATTATCCTCATCGGATACTTCATAGTTTGAATTTCTTGTTACTACAATAATTTTACGATTTGGCAACGTTTTATTAGGAAAACTTTCATAAGTTTTCTTTCCAACAACTAATGTTTGCTTCATCGTTAAATTTCTAAAACGTTTAAAATCAGAAGGAATATGCCAAGGAATATTCTCTCCTATTCCTATTATATTATCATCTTTATGTCTGCACCATATTGATACGATTGTCATTATTTTTCTACCAAATTTAAATATTCTAAAACATTTTGCGGTCCACTAACTTGAACAACCTCCGTATTGTCTAACATTTTTAATCCTGAAGCCAGTTCATAATCATTTCCACCTTTAAATGTCTTATCTCCAAAAAATATAATTTTATCATTAATATACTTATCTCTAAGTTTTTTAGCTATCTGAGCTTTACTACAACCTTTTGCAATTATATCCATAGATATAGATCCACCAACACAAAACTCATATTGAGGAAACTTGTGCTGCAATACTTCTCTTATTTTCTCACGTTCTTTATATTCAGCATCCCAAGCTTGATATCTCAATCTCTCTTCATACGGACAATTTCGCCCCAAAACACTAAAATTAACCATACCTACACGTTTTTCAATATAGTTATCATAAAGTGAATAAGGATATAATGTATTTTTGCGAAATTCCTCAAGTAAATGCAATAATTCTGCATCTAAAACAAAATCATTTTGATAAACATAAGAACCTTTAACCCAAAGCTCATTTCCCATTGAGCAATAAATACCTTCAAAGGCATTCATTACAACATCACCAATCTGTTCTTCCACCTTTGCTAAATTCGATCCCGTAGCAATATATGCAATATTTTCATTCAACCACGGAACAAATTTTTCAGCAAAATCCAATTCCATAGAAAGTCTGGGTTTAGTTAAAGTTCCATCCATATCAAAAATATATATAGTCATAAAAAAAATCCCCTCTTGTTACTTTATACCAAATACAAAAGAGGAAAGAAACAATTTATATAAAAAAACTAACAATATTATAATTAATCCTGATTTAAATATTCAGCTTGTCCTTCTGCACTGACAAAAAAATTACTTTGATTATTAGACCAATTAGCCATACAAACAGAATTATTTTTATCTACCGCCTGCAAAACATCTATAATCTTAAGAGTTTCAGATACTTCGCGTCTAACCTGCACGTCATTTATCAATATATGTCTAATAACATATTTATCATCAATTATAAACGTTGCTCTTTGAGAAACACCATCAGGAGTTAAAACTCCATAATCAAAGCTTATCTCCTTATTTATATCCGAAACCAATGGGAAATTAATATCACCAATTCCACCATCAGATATTGCCATTTTTCTCCAAGCTACATGGGAATAAATTGAATCTACACTGATTGCAACAACTTTTACATTACGTTTACAAAATTCCTTATACATTCTATTTAGAGCAATAATTTCAGTAGGACATACTTTTGAAAAATCAGCCGGATAAAAAAACAAAATAGCATACTTACAATCAATAAAATTAAAGAAACAAAAGTTTTTATTTACACTCATATCAGGCATAATTGCCATAGCTGAAAAATCAGGAGCAACTCCACCTACATAAACTCTATTTTGATAAGGAATTCTATTATTTTGTTTAACATTTATATCATGATAACTATAATTTCTTTTCATATTATTAGGATATGTACAACCACAACGATCATCATCTGAACAATCGCATTTATTCTCATAATCATAAAACCACTCTTTCGTTGTATTCATACTTCCTCCATATATATAAAAACCGAAGTTTAAAACTTCGGTTTTTATATAACTATTAAATAAGAAGTTTAAAGTACTTACTTCCAACTTACTTCCAAAATTTCATAAGATTTTTTACCATTAGGAGCTAAATATTCGGCAACATCACCAATTTCTTTACCAATTAAAGCTTTTGCTAAAGGAGAAGATAAGGAAATCTTATGTTTTTCAATATCCGCTTCATAATCACCAACAATTTGATATTCACTTTCTTCATCTGTATCTGTATTAGCAACTAAAACTGTAGCTCCAAAACGCACAATATCCCCACTCATTTTTGTAGGATCAATTATTTGAGCTCTACTAATTACGGCCTCTAATTCTTGAATTCGTCCTTCATTAAAACTCTGTTTTTCCTTTGCTGCAGAATACTCAGCATTTTCTGATAAATCCCCCTTAGCACGAGCTTCTGCAATTTCTGCAATAATATTAGGACGCTCTATTCCTTTACGATTCTTCAATTCTTGTTCCAATAACTCATACCCTATTTTAGTTAATGGGAATTTTTCCATTTTTTCCTCCTTAATTAAATAAAAAAATACCTACAAAATATAGGACATTTTAAAATTAAAAAAAATCTGACTGCAAAATAATTATTTCACAGCCACATAAATTCAGTTATTGATATTATTATATGTTAAATAAAAATAAAATCAAGTATTTTTTAGCTTTGTTTAAAACCAATTTACACAAAAAACCTCCGAAAGTACAACTTTCCGGAGGTTTTAAATTGAATTATTCACTTAAAGCTAAACGAATTTTAGCGCTACTACAAAACTTAGCGTAAGCAAATTCAAGACCATCACTCATACGTACAATATACGCATGATCATCACCTTTTACATTAGCGGTCCAATATTCTCCTTCTAAATAATTTGCATTGACACCGTTTTTTATCAGAATATCAACGGTTTCATTAAAAGCATCTTTTTTCTTAAACGCATCTTGAAACTGTACACAACTAGGAAGAACAACTCCTTCACGAACGGCATTGGCTATAATATCGCGCGCATAATACCAATTACCCTTGTTCTCGCAAGTTCTCTTAAAATACAAACCTGCTACATGTACACCCCACACATTCGCTTTCATGGACAAATCCAAAAAAGGAAGGACCTCTACTTTTCCACTACAGATATACACTATCGGTAGTGAAGTATTAATGATTGTCTTCATAAAAATACATATAAATAATTAAACGATGGAGAAAAGATAACAAATTTATTTAGAAAGTCAAGTTATGAAAAAAATATTTTTTTATATTATTACAAATTTTCATAAATTTAACTTGAAAGGATATTTTTTTTCAGTATTATCAAGAACAAAGGAGATAAAAATGAAAGAAAACACCCTGTTGAAAACACTCATATTTTTCACTATTATAAACTGTATATACCTTTTTATTACAATATTCATCGGTAGCAAAGCTATGGCAGATGACTTGGAACATATCCACGCTTCCTGGTTAATATGGCAAGGACAAATACCTTACTCTGATTTTTTTGAACATCATCACCCTTTAATGTGGTATATATTTTCACCAATAGTTGGTTTTTTCTCAGGAAACACTTTCATTTTTTTCATAAACCGCATCATAGTATCTATATGTTCATTAATAAGTCTCTATGTAGTATATAACATAATAAAAAACTTTATATCAAATAAATTAACAGCCCTCACGGCAATCAATATATATTGCTTTAGTAGCACAGCTATGAGTTCTATGGTTCAATTTAAGCCCGATGCATTTATGCAATTATTTTTTTGGATAGGAATATATTTTTTATTTTCTTTCTTAAAAAACAAAAAACAGCATCAATTAAATATTTCCATGCTTTCATTTACCATTGCTTTTTGTTTTCTACAAACAGTAATATTCCTAGCACTTCCTCTCTCAATATGCATAATATATTACATATATAAAAAAGAAATAACATGGAAGAACATTGCTCTCTCACTAATATTACCTTTTGTAACTCTATCATTATTTTTTGGACACATGCTAATACTTGGCAATTTACAACGATATTACGAATTAAATTGGGTCGTAAATTCTGCTATATATGATGAAATAAAAGCAAACAGTATAACAAACTTCAGTAGCTTATACTCAATACTAATATGCGGTTTTATTAGTGCATTATTTTTATTGATAAACAAACCAAACAAATATACAATTATTTTGTTCACAATGTACATCACCGAATTACTACTAAGAACAACCTATATATCAATTGGTTTATATTATTTCAAAATACTATTGTTATATAATGCAATAATCATATCCATAGCCATCATCACTATCTATCAAAAATATAAGTATCTAGGATATTTGTTTTTAACATTAGGTATAATATGGTGTGGAAAATTTTGGATTTTCGAAGATGTCGGAGAGATAAATTCATTAACGATAGTTGGTATAGCCACTGATATTGCAAAAAATTCAAATTCTGATGACATTGTGCTTGCAACAACGAATATGCCATTAGGATTATTTAACCAAAATCCTCATTATTATTGGTTTTCATGGACATATATAGGTAAAATAGATGAAAAATTATTCCATTATAAAGAACCATATGATATTAATAAAATAATTGTAGAAAAAAAACCAAAGTTTATTTATTTTGAAGATAATTTAAAACAAAATTATAAAGCTACAAATGTATACGATATAAAACCTGAAATTTTATCAGAATTTTATGAAAACGCAAAATATAATACATTATATCAACTCAAAAATAAAACTAATAACCTTAATTAAAATTAAATTTAAATTAAGTATTATAATATATCATACTATATGAGGAGATTAAAATGGACGAATTATATATTCAATCAATGGATTATGAAGAAAAACTAGTTTTCTTAAAGATATTTTGCAAGGTTATAAAAGCCGATGGAAGCGTAGATTCAGAAGAAATAAATTTTTTAAAAATGATAGCTTCCAGATATGGAATAGATAATAACCGTGTTGTTGAAATAATTAAATCTGCATCGACAATAGACTATATCTCTGAAGCACATAAAATAAAAAATAGACAACACGCTTTGGAATTAGTTAAAGAACTGTGTGTCTTAGCCAATATTGATGAAGGTCTAGAAGATACAGAACTCGACATTATAATTGATGTTGCAAGAGCAATGGGCGTAGAAGATGAAAAAGTAATACTTATTAATCGTTGGGTGTTAGATAGCTTAATACTAAATAAAACCGGACAAATAATCATGGAAAAAGACAATGGATAAAACTGAATTAAAACAAACGCTTCGATCCCAATTTATTCCAATGTCAGAGGCAGTTCAAAACAAACTTAATTACTTAATGGGTGATAATGTATTTCTCAGTGAAGACTTTATTTCTGATGACACATCTTTAGAAGATGCATTTAATATGCAAACATCTACAGATAAAGAATTTAATATAGAAGAAGCATTTAATTCAGAAGCAACAGTATCTAATACAAAAATCACAGAATTAACGGAAAAAATACACAATAACCAACACGCAACAAATGTACCTTTTGAAGAAAGAAAAAAAAGTGTTGCCGCCAAAATTGCAGCGCTCAGAGGCATCGCAATGCCGGGAGATTATCTAAATAAAAAATTTTAAAAACTCCCAACTTTCGAAATTTAGCGGAGAGAATTTATTTTTGAAGTTCTCTCCTTTTTTTTGCAAACTCTGCATCTATTTTGACAGCCTCTTTGGTAAATTCTTTAATCGTTTTTTCACGTTCTTCATACAAGAAATATCTCTTATAGAAAAATATTCTGATAATTTTACCTAACTGAAATCCAATTTTTTTCAGGACTCTTTTCATACTATTCATATCTTCACCCCTAATTAAACATTGGAACATGATTATACCATATTTTTCATATTTTTTCAACAAAAGTTTTATTAACAAATTGCCTGTACTACTTAAACATTTTTTATAATAAATTATTCTTGCGAAATATATTTATTTATCCTAAACTACCTAAGAAATTTTAATTATTATAAACTAAAAAATATATTATTATGAATAAAGACTTATTAAAAATTGCTCGCAAAACATTTTTGCTCCATGAGATGTTTGAATATTCTCCGGAAGAATGTGGTTATATGTACATAAAACATAAGAACAATTATTTTGTATATGCAAAAAATGAATCAGCCTTAAAATCAGCATGTAATTATCTTACATGGCAAAAACGAGATGTAGTTTTTCGTCATATTTGTGTTATCGCAACATTTCTTTCTTTGGGCTGTTTATTTATTAATTGTTTGCCTTTACATTCAACGCTTCTCGAATTTATTGGTATGGCACCTTTAATCTTAATTGGAACTTGTTATCCATTTTACGAAATAATAAGTGGCCATAAAAAGGAAAAATATAAAGAAAAATTTCAGGGAATATCAAAATTTATACCAATACCTATCAATGTATTAAATGATATAAAAAACGGTAGATATGAAGAAAAAACACTCAAAGAAAAAAAATAAATTGCATTCAAAACATTTATCAAAAGAAATTGATAAAAATGTTGTTGATTTCATAAAATTAATAAGTACACATCCTGCTTATCAGGAAAAATCTTCAAACACCTAATTTCATTTTGAATTTAGGTGTTTTTTATTTTGAAATATAAATGTATAAATAGAATATATAACTTGCATTTATCCTAGTAATTATTACACTCATGACATAAATTTATAAATGAGGAAAATATGAAGAAATTACAGCCTTCAGAAAAATATAGAGATATAATCATTATAATAGGACTTATCATCTTTGGTATACTTTTGAGCATTTTTTGTAAAAATGAGCAAAAATATGATTTTGCCAATTACCACTATTACAATGCTTGGGCTTTTTTAAATAATAGACTAAATGTAGATATCGTCCCTGCTGCTCTAAATACATTCTTCAACCCTTTAATAGAATTACCATTATATTTTTATATTCAACTTTTTAATAATTATCCTAATATAATCTGGGGTCTTCAAGGACTTTGGTTCAGTTTGTTGTTATGTATGCTCTACAAAATAACATCTTTGTTTATAGATATTTCAGATAAAAAAAATATTCCTTATCTGATATCTCTATTATTAATAGCTTCTTCTGGACAAGCTACTATGCTTCAAATAGGAGCATCTACAAACGAAATTATGGTTGCAGCTTTAGACTTAATTGGTATTTATTTCATTATTAAAATGTTAAAATATCCTCAAACACAGAAAATAAAAAACTTTATCATAGCAGGGTTAATAATGGGAATGACTCTAGGTTTAAAACAAACATCCATAGTCAATTGTATCTCTACAGGAATCACTCTAATCCTATGCTGGAAAATGCTAAAATCTCCAATAAAATCAATATCATCTTTTGCTATCTGTGGAATCATAGGTTATTTAATTATAAACGGATATTTTATGTGGGAATACTGGATTAACTATAAAAATCCTTTTTTTCCATTCTTAAATGGACTATTTCATTCTCCTTATTTTGATGATTTTAATTACAGAGACACAAGCTTTTTGGAAGATCCTCTAAAATTTTATTTATATCCCTATATGTGGCATTTTGAAGAAGACGTACTATGCGCTGCTTTTTATCAAGATTATAGATTAGATGTTTATTACAGTTTACTCATCATTTACGGCTTCTATACTTTATTTAATTATAAAAACAAATCCTTCATTACTAAAAATAAACTATTAATAATCTTATCTTTATTTCTAATTATTAATTATTTTTTATGGATGTTTACATTTGCAATTTTACGCTATGCTGTTGTATTTGAAGTATTAGGTGCGTTATTTATTATTTTGCTACTGCACAAATATAAAAATAAATATCTATCATTCTCCATTTTAATTGTGTCTATAGTTATTTTTATAACACATTTATGTAACTATATAGACTTACGAATTAGAGATGAAATAACAAAATATGTCGATGTTGAAGAAATAAATTTACCTAATAACTCCATCATAAAAATGTATGGTCAAATTTCTTCCATAATAATTCCTGATATTGTCGGTGAAAAAAACATCAGAGTATTAACATATTATATAGAAGGTGATACAGAACCCAATGGTATTGGCTCTGACTTTGCTGAAAGAGGAAAATTTCGCGAAATAAGAGACAAGATAGTAAAAGAACATAAAGGTCCTATAACCATCATATACACCGAAAGATTTGCGACCCAAAGTAAAATAGATGAATATGAAAAAAACAAGGATAAAAACATACAAATGTGTGAACAAGCACAAAAACTAAAATTTTTATCTCCTCGAAAAAATTGCCGAAATTATATAGAAGAAAGTAAAGCAACTCTTCTTCCTGAAAATTTAGATAATTATTTTTGCAAAACATTACAAAATAATGTATTACTTGGTGATACTATAATCTGCATTCCTTCTGAAATTAAAGAACAAGTATTTAAAGGAGAATAATTGTGAACCTTAAAAACAAAAAACTATCATTGATTATACCTTGTTATAATGAAGAAAAAACCCTTCACGATATCGTTTCTCACATCATCAAAGACTTATCAGCTAAAGTAAATTTAGAACTTGTAATAATTGATGATTGTTCTACTGATAATAGTTACAATGAAGCCAAAAAACTATTATCTGAATATCCTGAAATAATAAAAGTATTCCAACAACCTAAAAATAAAGGCAAAGGATCTGCCGTACGTAGAGGACTAAAAGAAGCAAAAGGTGATTATATTGGCATTCAAGATGCAGATATGGAATATGCTCCTGCTGATTATTTAAAATTATTAACCTGTTTATGTGAAAATAATGCAGATGTTGTTTATGGTTCCCGCTATCTCAAAACAGACAACCGAAGAGTTCTTTATTTCTGGCATACTATGGTCAATAAATTTTTAACAATACTATCAAATTGTTTTACAAATTTAAATTTAACAGATATGGAAACTTGCTACAAACTTTTTACAAAAAAAGCAATCAAAAATATCTTACCAAATTTAAAAGAGAATTGTTTTGGTTTTGAACCTGAAGTAACACAACTCGTTGCAAATAATCAATATAAAATATACGAATGTGGAATATCTTACAATCCAAGAAGCTATGATGAAGGAAAAAAAATAAACTGGAAAGATGGAATAAGAGCTATCTATTGCATATTACGCTATGGTCTACCCCAATGCAACAAAACAATATTAAGTATATTTATAATATTTATTATATTGATATTTTTAATATTATTTAATTGTTTAATATAGATTTTAATCCTTCCGCTACACAAAAAGCTGAAGACCAACAGTTTTGCAAATTATATCCACCGCAAAACCCATCTATATCCATAACTTCTCCGCAGAAATAAACACCCTCAACAATTTTAGATTCTAAATTTTTGGGATTTATTTCTTTCAAATCAACTCCCCCACTTGTTACCACTTCCCCTCCATATGTGGGAGAAACAACCTCTACCTCAAAATTATGCAATTCAAATAATATTGCATCTCTTTGCTTACCATCAATCAAATGTGCTTTTCTCTCAGCATCAACATTTATCTTCTTTAATAAATATTCAACTAAAGATTTTGGCAAATGATCAGAAAGTATATTTTTAATTGATTTATGAGGATTTTCATTTAATTCTTTTTGTAAATCAATATTACTTAATAAATCAAATAGAAGCGTATATGGTGTCTTATCACGCGCCTTTAATGATGATATCTTATAAATCAAAGGTCCGGAAAGACCATTATGAGTGAATAATAAATCATCTATCAAACCATTTGCTTCAACATTTTTTATACTTACACCGCTTAAAGAAGTAAATCGTTCCTTTGTTTTAAGCGAAGTCAAAGCAGGTTTAGGTTCAATAATTTTATGCCCCAGAGATTTAATAAAAGCATAACTATTATGCCCCCCTATTGCTATGACAATCTTATCAAAATAATCCTCTTTTTTTTCTGTAACGATCCGCAAAGGATTTGTCAAAACTTTAATAACCTTTTCTTTTTTAAACAAAACATTTTTTAAATTGTTTAATAGTTTTTCTCGAACATCAATAGAACTATTAGATTTTGGAAAAACTCTCATATCTTCTTGAACATAAGTTGGGACACCAATTTTATCAAAAAAATCTAAAGTATCAGCTGTTGAAAATCGAGAGAATACAGAATATAAAAATTTTTCACCACGAGGATAACATCTAGCTAATTCTTTATTATCAAATTCATAATGGGCCAAGTTACAACGTCCACCGCCAGTTGGAATAAGAGTTTGTAACGGAGATTTATATTCATATATTGTAACCGAAAAATATTTTTGTAACCAATATGCACAAAAACACCCTGCTGGTCCCCCTCCTATAATAGCTATTTTAAGTTTCTTTTTTTTCATATATTTATCTAAAACTATAATTAATTACTCTGTCCTTTATATCCTTGAGCAATCACATACATTTCCACTGAATCTTGTCTACTTGCATCAGGCTTATAATGAGAAACTTTCATAAAATTTTTTTTCATATCATTCAACAGTTCCCCTTCAGTTCCGCCTTGAAAAACTTTTGCAATAAATATACCACCCTCAGCTAAAACTTCTTTTGCAAAGTCATATGCCATTTCAACTAATCCTATTGTTCGCAAATGATCTGTTTGTTGATGTCCTGTTGTATTTGCAGCCATATCACTCATAACAACATCTGCTGGGCCATTTAACAAAGCCTTTAATTTATCTACAGCATCTTCATCTGTAAAATCCTGCTGCAATAGAATAGCCCCTTCCACAGGCTCTGCTGCCAACAAATCCATACCCACTATCTGCCCACTTCCTTTGTTCCGTTGTGCTGCAATTTGTGTCCATCCCCCTGGAGCACATCCTAAATCAACAATTGTCTTCCCCTTGCCCAAAAAATGATATTTTTCATCTAATTGTATCAATTTAAATGCAGCTCTACAACGATATCCCAAACGTTTTGCTTCTGCAACATAGGGATCATTTAATTGACGTTGCAACCAACGATTAGAAGATGGCTTATTATATTTAGCCGTTTTTACTTTAACTGTTAAAGATTTACGTCCTCTAACTATTTTAGCTGATTTTGTTAATTTTGCCATTTCTTCTCAAGCTCCTGTATTATAGCTTCTTGCGCACCTTTTAAAGAAGCAGTAAGGTTCTTTATTTCTAAAACATCATAAATAGTTTTGAAAATAACACACGCAGCCACAAAAATAGGTGCTCTATTTGTGCCAATATGATTATTATTTGACATATCTTCTAACGTCATATTGAAAACTTTATCAATTACTTTATCAATATCAACAATTTCTGCCTTTAAACCATCAGCATAATCTTTACTATATTTTTCCGTATTATTTAACATACTTAACAATCTCAAGGGTGTACTAGAAGTAGCAATACAACAACAATCATCACGATACTTAAAAAATTCAGCATCTTTATTAAAATTTAAAACATACTTTTCTATCTCTGCTTTTAGTTTATTACACTTAATCTCATCAAATTCAATAATATCAAAAGCTTCTGAAGAATTTCTCGCACCCCATGGTATTGAAATTGTATGTATAATTTGTGGTTCAAATTCATTTGTCGCCAAAGTAATTTCCGTAGAACCTCCTCCCAGATCATAAACCAAAATATATTTTGCATTTTTATCTGCATTTAGCTGAGCGCCTCTAAGATTTAAAATCGCTTCCTCTCTTCCATCAATAATATCTAGTTTTATTCCGCTAAGCTCTTCTATCATTTTTACAAATTCAGTACCATTTGAGGCCATTCGACAAGAAGCAGTTGCAATTGCTCTATAATGCCTAACCTCATAATCTTTTAATAATTCAGCATATCTACTAAAACATTTTAATCCTCTTTGAACAGCTTCGTGTGTAAAACACATTCCCTCAAACATACCTTCTCCTAATTTAGTAGTTTGAGCTTCTCTATATAGAACATTTCCTTTTTTATCAGTAATTTTTAATCGACAAGAATTTGTACCTAAATCAATCGCCGCTAGATTTTCTTTTACCATAAAAGCGTCCCTTTCTAAATAGTTTTTTCCGCTTATTTCCATTACGATTAAAATAATTATTGCGTTGATGATGCATCATATCTAAAAGCATTCCTTCTCTGATACCTCTATCAGCAATAGTAATTTCTGAAATAGGCCAAAAGGAACATAATGATTCAATAATAGTACATCCAGCCATTGTCAAGTCTGCCTTCAATTTCCCAATACAAGAATGCTTACATCGCCCCTCATATCCCATATTTTTTATTTTTTTAACAACTTTATCAATTTCAGCACCTGACATTGCGATACCATCTACAGCAGCTCGATTATAACGAGGAAGATTTAAATGAACAGCACCTAAAACAGTAACTGTTCCTGAAGTTCCTATAACTTGGATTTCCTGATTTTTAATTGCTTCTGAAATATTATGCTTTTCTTCGAATTCTTGTAAAATTTTTTGAGTTCTTTCAACAACTGTATCATACGCTAAATTTGTCATATCTTTACCGGGAAATGCCTCTGAAATCGTTACAACCCCATAAGGCAAAGAAACAAAACCCTCTATAAACGTTTTTCCGGTTTCTGTCACTCTGGCTAAAGATATTTCTGTTGAACCACCACCAATATCGAAAACTAAAGCTCTTTTTATCATTCTATTAAGTAAAGGCATACAACCGACAACAGCCAAGCGCGCTTCCTCTCTTGATGAAATAACCTCCATATTCAAACCCGTTTCTTTTTTTACCGCATTTTCAAAATCCCTACAATTTAGAGCTCTTCGACATGCAGCAGTAGCAACAAAACGCATTCGCACAATAGGAGCATACTCTTCTATTATAGCACGACAAACCTTCAGCGCCGCTATTGTTCTACGAATAGCCGGTCTAGAAAGCAAATTTTCATTGATTATACCTTCACCTAAACGAGTTATTTTTGAGTAAGTTTCAACAACATGAAAAGAACTTGGAGTAGGTTGAGCAATAACCAAGCGACAAGAATTAGTTCCTAAATCAATCGCAGCATAACATCCATTATTATGGGTCTCATTTACTACTTCTGAATTTTTCTTGTTACAACATTCCTTATTGTTTGGTTTTTGCTTGATCTTCACTTTTATTCAGCTCCGTACATTTCTATTCTGATTTGTCGGCGCAACTCATCTATACAGACCAATCCTTTTTTTCTATCTTTATAATACCAATATTCCCACCCATTACAAGCCGCAGCGTTCTGTGCTGCTGCACCAACTTGATGAATAGACCCTTCGGCTTTATCACTTTTTACAGAACCATCAGATCGAATTGTCGCAAAATGTTTCCCTGTAGCATCCGATAACACATCTCCTGGATGCAACATTCCACGTTCAATAACTGTGCCAAAAGGAACTCTTTGCAACTTTTTCTTAACAGTATATTCCATCGCACAATCTGGCATAGACTCAACTGCTTCAATACGAGCCCTAGCACCTTTTACATATTCTTCATCACGCTCAATACCTATGAAATTACGCCCCATTTTTTTAGCAATCGCTCCCGTAGTACCTGTACCAAAAAACGGATCCAATATAACATCACCAACTTTTGTTGAAGATAGGATTACACGATATAGTAATGCCTCAGGTTTTTGCGTAGGATGTAATTTTTCACCTTTATCATTTTTCAAACGTTCTTTTCCTGTACAAATAGGAATTTCCCATGTACTTCGCATTTGTGTTTCATCATTTAAAGCCTTCATCGCTTCATAATTAAACGTATATTTAGCTTTTGGATTTTTTACAGCCCAAATTAAAGTTTCATGAGCATTTGTAAATCTAGTTCCCTTAAAATTAGGCATTGGATTTGTTTTATTCCAAATAACATCATTTAAAATCCAAAATCCCATATTCTGCATTATATAACCAACGCGAAAAATATTATGATATGAACCGATTACCCAGATACAACCATCATCTTTCAATACTCTTCTTGCCGCGGCAAGCCACTTCTTAGTATATTCATCATAAGCAGACATACTTTCAAAGTTATCCCAATCTTCAAACACTCCATTAACTAAAGTATTATCAGGTCGAAACAGAGCATCTCCCAATTGCATATTATATGGAGGATCTGCAAATATAACATCAACAGAATTCTCTTCCATTTTATTCATGGTTTCAATACAATCGGCATTTATAATAGTATTTAATATTTTTTTAGTATCCATATCAATCTCGCTATAAGTGATAACTCTTAAATTATTACAGAGATAAAGTTATAAATTTATTAATAACAAAATAAAAAATTACCTCTTAATATTTTTTAACAATAATACCTCTTTTATGTATAAAAAATCTTATTCGAACATTTTTCTTAAAACAGTTTCTTTTTCAGCAACCATCTCCAACTCTTTAGATGTCCCTTCTTCTGCTTCAATTCGACGTTTTTGTAATAATATCATATCTTTAGATAAATCATCATTACGCTTTTCTAAATGTGCAATTAAAGCATGAGCATTTCTTTTTACCCCCAAAGAATGGAGCAAAGACACCAATCTCTGTTGAACATAAAAAAATCTGTCAGCATCCCACTTATGATAAACAAACCAAATTTGTGTTTTCCAATCAATGAATTTTGATGGACTATCAATCTTATAGGAAACAATTAAATCATCTGCAAAACCCAATTTTTTAAATTCTGGCCAAACACGAATAAAAGCATTTATTTCTTCTTGAGACAATTCTGTTTTATATCCTTGCTTTTTCAGTTCAATTTCTTTATTTGAACGTTGCCATGTAGTCTCGGTAATTTGGCATTTCAATATCAAAATTATTGACAATATACCCAAAACCACAAACATTATTCGGCGTAAATTAATAGTTTTCAAATACTCTTTCAAGTTTACCATTGAAATTTCTCCATATAATAATCTACATTCAATCCATAACTGGCAGAAAGTTCTAAAACTTGTTGCTCGGCATTTCCCTTTATATTATGAACCCCCGTTGTCAACAACAATGTCTGTGCCTTAAAATTATTTCCCATACGAACATCTGTAGCCATATTATTGCAAACAAATAAACACCGTGAAGCCTCAAAATCCACCAAACCTTCTGTCAAATAAGATGCTATTCTGATATCTGGTTTACCAAAAGGAATAATTTTTCCGCCCATCATGGCATATTGTTCAGCCACTGTCCCCACACTGGTCTTAATACCATCATTACCAACTAATAATGTATCATTACCAATACATAACAAAGGAATATTCAAATTTAGAGCTTGCTCCAAATCTGGCATAACAGTCTCTAAATCTATTCCATCCATTCCTGTTTCTGCCAAAATAAAATCAGCCATCACAACACTATTAACTCTGTGATAGTCTAATCCTTTAACAACACATGCATCTTTCTGTAGTAGTGAATAATACGTTTTTCCTAATTGAAATTTATTTTTCAAATAAAAATGAGCAATTTCACCCGCAGTAATAATAGCATAAAAAATACTCATAGGTACTGAGTTTTGTTTCAAAAAAACGAATAAATCCTTTACTCGCATACCTAAATTTGACGCTAAAGCAATCCTTTTGCCACTTTGATACATTTTTATTAAAGTGTCAAGATTTTCTTTATCAACAACATCTCCATGCGTTATTACCCCATTTACAGCACAAATCACAGTATCAAAATCATCTTTTATACGAGAAACATATTTCAGGGATTTATTCATACTACTTACCTAATTCAGACTAAACATACAATTATTTTAATCTTAATTAGTAAAAATTTAGATAATATTTTAATTTAGCAAAAAGTTATTTATGGATGATTTCATATATTCACTAAAATATTGAGGATTATTAACCCATATTTGAGGATTATCAATCTTATAATAACCTCTCGCAATTCCGTCTTCAATACGAACCAAAACAACAGATAAAGGCTGATCTAAATTATAGTCTATCTGAAACTGAAATTCGCCAATTGTCTGATAATTTATTTCAAACAAGCTCAAACTATTTGCATAATATTCTTCATATATGTCATATATCATACCCATGGCTTGCGCACATTGGACACAAGATGTATTATTATAAAAGACATAAATAATTGATCTATCC
Source organism: Alphaproteobacteria bacterium (assembly GCA_045577985.1). Classification (GTDB taxonomy): domain Bacteria; phylum Pseudomonadota; class Alphaproteobacteria; order RF32; family CAG-239; genus RUG410. The sequence goes on along the minus strand of JAZNJJ010000025.1, from coordinate 32,599 downwards.
CAATTATCAGGGTTTTCCTCTACATATTGTTTTATATACGGATTATTACCAGAAAGATCTACATATTGTGCTTTAGAACAAAAAGGAAAAAACAAATTTAATAACACTAGAAAATAAATTAATTTTTTCATCATTTTGCTCCTCTATTATCTAAAGTGGAGAGCAAGCCTTTTCCAACCACACTATTTCCTCTTTATCCAAATAACTGACTAAACTATCAAACACTTCCCTATGATATTTGTTTAGCCACTCTTGCTCTCCTTGAGTCAATAAATATTTATTGATAAGCCTTTTATCAATAGGAACTTTAGTTAAATATTTAAATTCCAAAAAGTCTATATCATTACTAATCTTTTCATCTTTTGCAATATAAACTAAATTCTCAATCCTTATGCCATATTTTCCCTCTTTATATACACCAGGTTCAATAGACATTATCATATTTTCATCTAATCCATATGTAGAGCTGAATGTAGACATACTAATAGGCCCTTCATGAACATTTCCAAAACAAGCAACTCCATGCCCTGTACCATGTTTATAATCAAGTCCTTTTTGCCATAATTGTTCACGAGCCAATACATCTAACTTCATTCCTTCAGTATTTTTAGGAAATTTAGCATTCATCAGTTTAATATGAGCTTTTAATACATATGTAAAATCATCTTGCATCTCTGATGATGGTTTTCCTAAAACAATTGTTCTTGTAATATCAGTTGTTCCATCTAAATATTGTGCACCACTATCAATCAATATAACATTATTATTTTTTAACATTTTATTTGTATTTACATCAGGTTGATAATGTACGATAGCACCATTTTCTCCCATTCCCGCAATTGTCTCAAAACTGTTAGAAAAGAAATATTTTTGCTTACTTCTAAATTCATACAATTTATCGACAATATCCAATTCTGTTTTTCCCTGCCAATTATTTTCAAGCCAACTCAAAAACTTCACAACAGCCACACCATCACGAATGTGTGCATTTTTCATTCCTTCTAATTCTACTAAATTTTTTCTAACTTTAATCGTCTGACAAATATCCTGAGATTTTTCCAATACAACAATATCTTTTAAGAGATTTTTTATTTTTTCCGGAGTTGAATGTCCGTCATATAAAACTTTAGCACCATTTCTATCCTCAAAAAATTTTATAAATTCATGCCATTTTTTCACATTCAGATCAGAAATCAAATTATCTGCAAATAAAGTAACCTCTCCTTTTAATGAAACTACAGCATAAGCCCTAACAACAGGAGAGCATAATAAATCTTTAGCATAAATATTCATTAACCATGAAACACTATCCGCCGATGAAAACAAATAATAATCTGCTTGTTGTTCCCACAAAAAATTCGCAATTTTCCTGCATTTATCTTCTGAACTCTCTCCTGAGAATTCAATGCTTCTCCTTAAAACCTCAACATTCTGACTAACTTCTTTTTCGACCCAATCACCTTCATCTCTAAAACAGATATTTTTATATTTTCGTTTTACATATTCAATTTCTGATACAGAATAACACCATGCATCATAACCAACAATTAACAATCCCTTTTCATTTAACAAATCACACACATTTTTCAATCTTGGTGTTTGCTTTATGATTGTTATTTTATCACTATCAACTTCTTTCTGAGCCTGTAACTCATATCGACCATCAACCAATAGATATACGTCATCAGATGTAATAACAAGCGCACCGGCAGATCCTGAAAAACCACTTAAATATTTCAGCTTATGCTCATCACTTAATACATCTTGCCCTATAAAGCGATTTCCATAACTAACAATATAAGCATCTAAAGCACACTCTTTTATTTTTTTCTGTATATCTATAATATTCATATTATTTCTCCAATAATGCTGCCCGCCAATTATCTATTTCATATATTTTTCTCAACTTTAACCCATACTTTTCATGTTCACCTACAACCCAATCCACTTGTTCATCAATAAAACCTGATATAATGGCAAAACCTCCTTTTTTTAAATTATTAGCCAAATCTTTCGCCATATAAATTAAAGGACGCGCTAATATATTAGCCAAGATCACATCATATGGAGCATTTGATTTCACAAGTTCTGAGCTATATCCATCACTATAAGCCACTTCAATTTGTTCATCTACAGAATTATCTTCTGCATTCTGTTTAGTAACTAAAATCGATTCGTCATCAATATCTACTGCTACTATTTTTGCATTCTTCCACAATTTAGCGGCAGCTAAGGATAAAATACCAGACCCTGTACCAACATCTAAAACTTTTTTAGGTTCTTCACGTAGCTTATTAATATCCGAAATTCCTCTTAAACAACTTTTTGTCGTTTGATGCTCTGAACCAAAAGCCGTTGCTGCATAAATTTTAATTCCAATTTTTCCTTTTGTATCTACCTTTGTTTCATGAATCCCATATATAAAGAATTCGGCCTCCTCTACTGGATTGAATTTTATTACATTTTCAGTTAGCCAATCATCACTACTGACCTCTTCCCATGAATATTTTGGTAAAATAATATTATTTTCTTTAGCAATTTTAATCAGATAATTTTCATCAATTTCCATTGGTAAATAGCCTACTAATTGTTCTTTTCCATCATCAGTGAAATCAGTTACAACAACATCAAAAAAATTTTCGGCAAATTCCAATAATGATTCATCAACATTTTCACAAGGAGAAAATTTCACAACTTTACAACTACCTGCATTATTACTCATTTTTTTATCTTTCGTTATTACTTTTTTTACTAACTGTATTGTATATGTTAGATAGTATATACACATAAACCTTAAAAAGAGCTTATCATGAAAAAAATATTTATAACAATTTCAGCAATCATTTTAACGGCTTGTACCGTTTTTGAAAGCGATCACGATAATTATTGGTTAAATAATATTCGTTCATTTAAAACATTAAAAATCAATTACTATGATCCAAGTGGAGAAAAACAACATCTAACATCAAGTAAAATTCTAAATACACGAATATACAAACGAAATGTTTTAGTTTCTGCAAATCTTGGACAGCGAATGATTGATGCTCAAACATATACAGTAAATCAATATGCTAACAACAAGGTAAAAGCAACCAATAGCGGAACAATTTACGCTATGAATGAAAAGATATTTATTAATAAAGGTGATGTCTTTAAACCTTTCGGCGAAGTAAAGATGAATGGCAGTTATTATCAATTGATAGATCCTAAACACGATGGGCAAATATTGCTTATTGATGAAAATGGTCATATTTTAAATATGGTTTGTATGCTCCATAAAGGAGAACTATTATTACCGCGAGAAAAAGCACTCATCCAGCCTGAAACAATAATTGTTGCACCGGATGATAGCATAGAAGAAGCTTCAACACCAAAATTACAGTTTGAAATAAAATATGATGGTTTTGAAAATGACATGCGCGCTTTCATCTATACTGATTATAGCAACGCAAATTCTACTGAAGGATATTTTCAAAGATATGTCTTTCCTAAAGAACAAGACTTAATAGATATTAATGGTATAAAATTCAAAATAATGGATGCATATCCTGAACGAATTGAATACATAATTTTAGATTAACATTTATTCAATAAAAAACTCTCCAATAATTTGGAGAGTTTTTTTTATATTTATTTAAAAGAAAGAATTTTTAATTTACTGAAACAGAAACATAATTGCATTCTCACCTTTTCCGCAAACATCTACGGCTACATCAACCGGCATCGGTACAGAAACAACAGATCCTCCGGAACAAGCCATAGCAAAATAATCATCTACTATACCGGTGCATTTTCCTTTCATAGTTGACGACAATAATCTATCAACCACCTCTTCATTTGATAATAATCCTTCATTCACAGCCGTTATAGCCATTAATCCAGTAGTATTGCTACTTCCCCAATCTTGTGTAGCAAGTTCAATGCATGCTTCTTCTGATGAAATTACGGTACCTATTTCAAAAAAGTCACCAAGCCCGATTATATCAAACTCTCTACCCCAAGCATTAGTCATGCTATATCCAGAACCAAACATTTCTTTAGGGGCTAGATTTGCTTTATATAAAATTCTTGTATTTAAATTACGATAATTTTTCTGCCTTTGCCTTCCATATAATATTCTAATATTTTGAGAAATTTGCGTAATTTGATCAATAGTTTTATTAATTCTATATTTGGTCATAGCTTTTGAGTAACCTGCAATACCGCCCACGGACAATACGCCAATAATCGCCAAAACTCCAAGCATTTCAATCATAGAACGACCGGATTGATTTGTGGTTCTACACATTTTATTCATGATATTCTCCTTTTTATTGTCCGAAAAAAAGGATCCCTTTTTTCGGACACAAAATCTTAAATTCAGAAAAAATTAACCTATTGATGTTACGTTATGAAAAGAACAAATTTTAATGAAATAAATGTCCGAAAAAAGGGATCCCTTTTTTCGGACATTTTAAATTTTATTCAAACAAAAAATGCCGTATTTTCATACGGCATTTTTTATCATTGAAAATTATTCTTCAGTTGAATTCTCCAATACAGGAGCTTCACTTACTTGGTCATAACCATTCGAAGCTTCTCTCATTTCTAAGATTTCCTTATCATTTTGAGCAGCAACTCGACGTAATGAACGTAAAACGCTACCTGTACCAGCTGGAATTAATCTACCAACAATAACATTTTCTTTTAACCCAGACAACTTATCGACTTTACCTTCAACAGCAGCTTCAGTCAATACTCGAGTTGTCTCTTGGAATGATGCAGCTGAAATAAATGATTTAGTTTGCAATGATGCTTTTGTAATACCCAACAAAATTGGATCTGCAACAGCTGGTTGACCACCTTCTTTCATTGCTTTTTCATTTTCAATTTCAAACACATCTCTATCAACTTGTTCACCAACTAAGAATGTTGTATCACCTGGAGCAGTAATCTCAACTTTTCTTAACATTTGAGAAACAATAACTTCAATATGTTTATCATTAATAGCCACACCTTGTAGACGATATACTGCTTGAACTTCCTGAACTAAGTATTCTGCCAATTTCTCAACACCAAGAACACGCAAAATATCATGAGGAGCAGGAGTACCTTCAACTAACATATCACCCCTCTTCACAATATCACCATCTTGGACAACCAAACGACGTCCTTTAGGAATTAAGTATTCAACAGGATTACCATCTTCTGGAATAACAGTTATACGCTGTTTAGCTTTATAATCTTTTCCATATTCCACCATTCCATCAACATCAGAAATAATCGCAGGATCCTTAGGTCTACGAGCTTCAAATAGTTCAGCCACACGAGGCAAACCACCTGTAATATCTTTTGTCTTTGTACTTTCTCTAGGAATACGAGCAATAATATCACCAACTTTAATATCATCACCATTATCAACATTTAACACAGCATCAACAGATAAATAATAACGAACTTCTTTACCTGTTTCATATGTAACTGGTTTACCTTTAGAATCCTTCAATGTTATGCTTGGTTTCAAGCTAGAATTAGCTGTTGGACCAGATTGCCAATCAATTACCATCTTAGAACTAATACCTGTTGTTTCATCTAAATTTTCTTTCATAGAAACATTAGGAATTAAATCAATTAGTTGAGCTTTACCTGCTTTTTCAGAAATCACAGGCACCATAAATGGATCCCATTCTGCAATCTTTTGCCCCTTAGAAACTTCAACACCTTCTTGAGCTAAAACTTTTGCACCATAAGGAACGTGGTGGCGAGATTTTTCTCTACCTTGATTATCTTGAATAACAATATCGCAGTTACGAGATAAAATAATTAAATTACCTTCTGCATTTGTAACTGTATGACCATTTTCAAGTTTCAAAATACCACCAAAAGGAACCTCAATACTAGCTTGCTCTGCAGATTTAGAAGCAGCACCACCAATATGGAATGTTCGAAGCGTTAACTGAGTACCAGGTTCACCGATAGATTGAGCAGCAATAACACCAACTGCTTCACCAATACTAACCGGATTACCTCTAGCCAAATCACGACCATAACATGCAGCACAAACACCATTTTCACACTCACATGTTAATACAGATCTAATTTTAACTTGTTCTACCCCTGCTTTCTCAACAACTTCAACATCTGCTTCATCTATCAGTTTACCCTTCTTAACCAAAATTTCTCCGGTTTCAGGATGTAACACATCTTCTTGAGCTGTACGACCTAAAATTCTCTCCCCAATAGATGCAATAACATTTCCACCATCAACAACAGGACGAACGATAATACCTCTCTCTGTTCCGCAATCTGTTTCAGTAATAACAACGTCTTGACCAACATCAACTAAACGACGTGTCAAATAACCGGCGTTTGCTGTTTTCAAAGCGGTATCTGCCAAACCTTTACGAGCACCGTGTGTTGAGTTAAAATACTCAGACACGCTTAAACCCTCTTTAAAGTTAGATATAATTGGTTGTTCAATAATTTCGCCGGAAGGTTTTGCCATTAATCCACGCATACCAGCTAATTGACGCATTTGAGCCGCACTACCACGCGCTCCTGAATCAGCCATCATAAATACAGAATTCAAATATCCGTGATCTGCCTTAGAAATATTTTTCATCATCTCATCAGCTACTTTATCTGTACAAGCCGCCCAAATATCAACAACTTTATTATATTTTTCACCTTTAGTAATTAAACCATTTTGATATTGTTGCTCAAACTCTTTAACTTGTTGAGAAGTTTCCTCAATAAGTTTTTCTTTTGAATCTGGAACAATCAAATCATCTTTACCAAAAGAGATACCTGACTTACATGCATATGTATAACCTAATGTCATAATACGATCAACCATTATACATGTTTCTTTACCACCGCATACACGATAAACTTCATCAATTACTTGAGAAATTTGTTTTTTCTTCATTAAACGGTTAACTAAAGAGAAAGGAACTCCCTCTTTCTTTGGTAAAATTTCAGAAATAATCAAACGTCCTGGAGTTGTATCTACAACACCATAATGGAATTTTCCATCGTCACCAACATATTCCATACGACATTTAACTTTTGCATGTAAATCAACAGCTTTTGCATTTAGAGCAAGCATACATTCTTCTGGAGAAGAATAAATACTACCCTCACCTGTCATTCCCTCAGCATCATATGATAGATAATAAATGCCCAAAACCATATCTTGAGAAGGAACAATAATAGGTTTACCAGATGCTGGAGATAAAATATTATTCGAAGACATCATCAATACTCGAGCTTCTAACTGAGCCTCAATTGATAATGGAACGTGTACAGCCATTTGGTCTCCATCGAAGTCAGCATTAAATGCCGTACATGCTAACGGATGTAAATGAATTGCCTTACCTTCAACCAAAACTGGTTCATAGGCTTGAATACCTAATCTGTGAAGTGTTGGAGCACGGTTTAACAATACTGGATGTTCACGAATAACTTCTTCCAAAATATCCCATACTTCAGGACGTTCTTTTTCAACCATACGCTTAGCTGCTTTAATTGTTGTAGCCATACCATACAATTCTAACTTTGCATAAACAAAAGGTTTAAACAATTCAAGAGCCATTTTCTTAGGTAAACCGCATTGATGCATTTTAAGTTCAGGACCAACAGTAATAACTGAACGACCAGAATAATCCACACGTTTACCTAATAAGTTTTGACGGAAACGACCTTGTTTTCCTTTTAACATATCTGATAAAGATTTTAATGGGCGTTTACTTGTTCCAGTAATAGCTCTACCTCTACGACCGTTATCAAACAATGCATCAACAGATTCCTGTAACATTCTTTTTTCATTACGAATAATAATGTCAGGAGCATGTAATTCTATCAATCTTTTCAAACGATTATTACGATTAATAACTCTACGATACAAATCATTCAAATCTGATGTCGCAAAACGACCACCATCTAATGGTACCAAAGGACGTAAATCAGGTGGAATAACAGGTAACACAGTTAGAACCATCCACTCTGGTTTAGTATTTGAATCTAAAAATGCCTCAACCAACTTCAAGCGTTTTACTAACTTTTTACGTTTTGCTTCAGATGTAGTTTCTTTCAACTCTGCACGCATAACAGCACGTTCTGCATCCAAATCAATATTTGAAAGTATTTCACGCAAAGCTTCAGCACCTATACCGGCTCTAAATGAATCTTCTCCATATTGATCTATTGCATCTTGGTACTCATCTTCTGAAAGTAATTGATTTACTGTTAAAGGAGTTAAACCTGGCTCAATAACAATATAACTTTCAAAATACAAAACTCTTTCCAATGACTTCATTGGAATATCTGTTAAAACAGAAATACGAGATGGTAAAGATTTTAAGAACCAAATATGAGCAACAGGAGCTGCTAATTCAATATGTCCCATTCTTTCACGACGTACTTTTGACAAAGTAACTTCTACACCACATTTTTCGCAAACGATACCACGATATTTCATACGTTTATATTTTCCGCACAAACATTCATAGTCTTTTACCGGACCGAAAATACGAGCACAGAATAAACCATCTTTTTCAGGTTTAAATGTTCTATAGTTAATGGTTTCGGGTTTTTTAACTTCACCATATGACCAAGAACGAATTTGTTCAGGAGAAGCTATAGAAATCTTGATTTCATCAAAATTATCCGCAGCTACTTGTTGCTGACCAAACATATTCATTAATTCATTATTCATTCTATTATAACTCCTCAACTAAGCTTCTTCGTTCAACATTTCAACGTTCAAACACAATGACTTGATTTCCTTAACCAATACATTAAATGATTCAGGAACACCTGCATCAAAGCTGTCCTCACCTCGAACAATAGCTTCATAAACTTTTGTTCTTCCTGTAACGTCATCAGATTTAATTGTAAGCATTTCTTGCAATGTGTATGCAGCACCATAAGCTTGTAGTGCCCACACTTCCATTTCACCAAAACGTTGACCACCGAATTGAGCTTTACCACCCAATGGTTGTTGAGTAACTAAACCATACGGACCAACAGAACGAGCATGCATTTTTTCATCAACAATGTGGTGTAACTTAATCATATACATAACACCAACTGTTACTTTACGATCAAATTTTTCACCTGTTCTACCATCATATAAATCAATTTGACCTGATGTTGGTAAACCAGCCATCGTCAACATATCATTAATATCATCGCCACTAGCACCATCAAATACTGGAGTAGCCATTGGTAAACCCTTTTTCAAATTAGAAATCATTTCTAATTTTTCAGCTTCAGTTAAAGTCGCAACTTCACGGTTAAACTGTTTCTCACCATAAACTTCTTTTAAGCGATTATTTAATTCTTCTGCTGTTTTTTCACCACGTTTATATTGTTCACACATTTCATTGAGTTGAGCACCTAATTCTTTTGCAGCCCAACCTAAGTGTGTTTCCAAAATTTGTCCCACATTCATACGAGAAGGAACACCTAATGGGTTCAACACAACATCAACTGGTGTACCATCTTCTGTATAAGGCATATCTGCCAACGGTAATACACGAGAAACAGTACCCTTATTACCATGGCGACCAGCCATTTTATCACCAGTTTGCATTTTTCTCTTTGTTGCAATAAATACTTTAACCATTTTCAAAACGCCAGGCAATAAATCATCACCTCGTTGAACTTTCTCAACCTTATTTTCAAAACGTTTTTGAATATTTTCCAAACGAACATCAAATGCAGCTGTAAATTCTTCAATTTTAGCCATAACATCTTCGTTTTTAACAACAATTTTACGCCATTGAGCTGAAGGAATTTCTGATAAAATATCAGCAGATAATTTTACATTTTTAGCAATCCCTTTTGGTGCGTCAACAACTGTTTGACCATCTAATAAAGATTTCAAACGAGCTTCATAGCTTCTTCTAATAATAGCCATTTCATCGTCTCTATCTTTTGCCAAGTTAGAAATTTCTTCTTGTTCAATAGCCAAAGCACGTTCATCTTTTTCAACACCGCGACGAGAGAAGATATGAACATCCACCACAATACCATCAATACCTGGTTGAGCTCTTAAAGATGTATCTCTAACATCGCTAGCTTTTTCACCAAAAATAGCTCTTAACAATTTTTCTTCAGGTGTAACCGGAGATTCTCCTTTTGGTGTAACTTTACCAACTAAAATATCACCAGCTTTAACATGAGCCCCCACATACACTATACCAGCTTCATCCAAATTACGTAAAGCATCTTCACCTACGTTAGGAATATCACGAGTAATTTCTTCCTGACCCAATTTTGTATCACGAGCCATAACTTCGAATTCCTCAATATGTAATGAAGTCAGTACATCATCACGAGAAATTCTTTCAGAAAGCAAAATAGCATCCTCGTAGTTCAAACCATTCCATGGCATAAATGCCACTAAAAGGTTTTTACCCAAAGCTAATTCACCCAAATTAGTACATGGACCATCTGCAATGATATCGCCTTTTTTAACCTCATCGCCAACTTTAACTAATGGAACTTGGTTAATACATGTATTCTGATTAGAACGACGGAATTTTGCTAATTTATATATTTCTACACCAACATCATGAGCTTCATTTTCATTAGATCTAATAACGATACGGTTTGCATCTACAGCATCAACAACACCATCATATTTGGCAACCAATGTAGCACCAGAATCTTTAGCAACTGTAGCTTCAATACCTGTACCAACAAGAGGAGCTTCTGAACGAAGCAAAGGAACACCTTGACGTTGCATGTTTGAACCCATCAATGCACGGTTAGCATCGTCATTTTCCAAGAAAGGAATCAACGCAGCAGCTACTGACACTAATTGTTTTGGAGAAACGTCAATATAGTTGATGTCTTCTGGTCTATCAAATTCAACTTCACCACCACGACGACAAGTAACTAAATCATTTTCAAAATGACCATCGTCAGTAACTTTAGCATTTGCTTCAGCAATAACCACCTTACCTTCATCATCAGCAGACAAGTAAACAACTTCGGAAGTAACAACTCCATTTACAACCTTACGATATGGACATTCAATAAACCCATATTTATTCACACGTGCATATGTAGAAAGGGAGTTAATCAAACCAATATTTGGACCTTCTGGAGATTCAATAGGACAAATACGACCATAATGTGTTGGATGTACGTCACGAACTTCAAAACCAGCTCTATCACGGCTCAAACCACCAGGTCCTAAAGCTGATAAACGACGTTTGTGTGTAATTTCAGATAATGGGTTATTTTGATCCATAAATTGTGATAATTGAGAAGAACCAAAGAACTCTCTAATAACGGATGCAATTGGTTTTGCATTCACCAAATCTTGAGGTTTTACATTATTCAAAACTTCTGCACTCATTTTTTCTCTGATAGCACGTTCCATTCTGAGTAAACCCATACGATATTGGTTTTCCATTAATTCGCCTACTGAACGAACACGACGATTTCCTAAATGATCAATATCATCAACTTCGCCTTTTCCATCACGAATTGCAACCAACTTTTTGATAATTCTCAATATATCATCTTTGCGAACTACACGGTAAGTATCAGGCGCATCTTCAAATGAAATATCTAAAGAAGCGTTCATTTTTACACGACCTACAGCAGACAAATCATATCTTTCTGCATCAAAGAATAATTGATTAAATAAAGCATCTGCAGCTTCATAAGTAGCAGGTTCACCAGGTCGCATAACTCGGTAAATATCAAATAAAGCTTCCTGACGGTTGCTATTTCTATCTGCAGCCAATGTATTACGAATGTATGGACCAACATTTAAACCGTCAATATATAAAGTATCAACTGATTTAATTTTATTTTCAGCCAATTTATCCATTAATTCTTCATTAATTTCATCACCAGCTTCTGCAATAACTTCACCTGTTTTAGCCAATACTATATTTCTAGCTAAAAACTTACCATACATCTGGTCTTTTGATACAACAAAATACTCTAAACCTTCATCCAATAACTTTTGAGCAGATCTAGGAGTTAATTTTTTACCAGCATCCCAAACTGTTTCACCATTAGCAGCATTAATCAAAGGAAATTCAAACTTAACACCTTTCATTCTGCTTGGTTCAAATTTCATTCTCCAAGCTTTTTTATCAGCAGTATAAGTCTCTGTTTCATAGAAATAATTCAATATTTCTTCTTTATCCATACCTCTGATATCTTCTAACGCAATCTTTTTACCAGATTTCGCTAATTTAGCAACTTTCTCTTCAGTTTCTTTTGAATATAAAGAATACAAAATAGATGTTACTGGCAACTTACGACGTCTATCTATACGTGCATACATCAAATCTTTTGCATCAAATTCAAAATCCAACCATGAACCACGATATGGAATAATTCTCGCAGAAAACAATTTTTTACCAGAAGAAATAGTTTTTCCACCATCACTATCGAAGAATACACCTGGTGAACGATGCATTTGTGATACAACAACACGTTCAGTACCATTGAAAATAAAAGTACCTTTATCGGTCATTAATGGAATATCACCCATATATACATCTTGTTCTTTAATATCGTGAATAGACTTTGCTCCGGTAGCATCATCAATATCCCAAACAACTAAGCGTAAAGTCGCTCTAATTGGAGCAGCATATGTCATATCACGTTTAATACATTCTTCCTCATCGTATTTAGGTTCCTCAAGAACATACTTTACGAATTCCAACTCTCCATTACCTGAAAAATCTTTGATAGGGAAAATAGATTTGAATACTTCTTCTAAACCAAATTCACAATGATCACCGTTTACATCAACATTATCGATAAAACTAGAATATGAACCAGTTTGAACGTCGATTAAATTTGGCATTTCCGAAACAGCTTCGATTCGGCCAAAATTCTTTCTTACACGCTTTTTGCTCGTATAAGACTCTTTCATGTGTTCTTTCCTTCTAAAATATTGATTCTGCGACAATTCTTTTGAAAAAACTCAATCCCGTCAACAGAAGGTTAAACATTAAACTTTAAAATACGAAAATAGCTGAACCCCTTGTAAAAACACACACTCAGCTATATTCTCTAAATAATTTTATCAGGTGTTAAATACACCAACTTTAAACTGCCGAGAGTATAATTCTTTTTCTATTTTTTTGCAATATTTTTTTATTTAAAACCAAATATTTATTTCATCACATTAACACCTTACTTGCATTTTAACAAACAATGAATATTTCTAAAGAAAACATATAATAGGAGAATAAAAATGAAAGATAAAAGATGTAGTCTTTGGCATTTAATATCAGGAATAATAATGCTGATATTAGGTATTTTAGTTTGGGCAAATCCCTTTTCATCATTATTAGCAATTGCAATTTATGTAGGTGGCATAATATTCTTATTAGGATGTGGTTATGTTTCTTTTTCATTTAGTCAATATTCTGGATGGTATTTAGTTGTAGGTATTTTAGATATATTCATAGGATTAATTTTCTTAACTAATTTAGGATTAACCATACAAACATTACCTATATTTTTCGCATTTTGGTTTCTTGCTGTTGGTACAATGCAAATATCTGGAAGCCTGGAAATAAAAAAATTAGGACTTCCATGGGGGTGGAGTTTATTCAGTGGTATACTAGGAATAATCTTGGCATTTTTAATATTAACAAATCAGGCTATTGGTGAATTTACACTTGTTCTAACAGTTGGTTTTTACATTTGTTCATACGGAATAATCAGTATTGCTGAATATTTTTATTTCCGCCAATTTTGCCAGTTAGAAGATAAATAAAAAATATTGACGAACTATCTTATCTCTGTTATAAAGCACTGCATTATTAATTATTTTGAGGTAAAAAATGAAACAAATTAGTTATACAGAAATTGATAATGCGTGCTTTAAAATTGCAGAAAAAATTAAATCTGAAAATTGTCCAAATTATACAATTGTAGCTGTATCTCGAGGAGGACTTGTTCCCGCAGCAATTGTTTCTCACTATTTAGGATACAAAGATATAAAATTCATTAGACTTTCTTCATATTCTAATGAAAAACAACACTCCGAAATCGTTGATACAACAACGGATATTATAGAAAATTCCCCATCTACCTATATAATTGATGACATATGCGATAGCGGTGATACTTTACAATATTTAAAAAGAAAGTACCCAAATACAAGAATATTTACATTAATAAATAAAAATCCCACCATTTTGCCTGATTACTATCCAATATCAGAACCTTCAGGATTATGGATACATTTTCCATGGGAAGTAGAAGATAAATAAAAACATAAAACTCTCTTTATTGCTAAAGAGAGTTTTATATTTATAAACAGATACAGCCCCTAGAATAATAACCAATGCATAACTTGTCACGAACATCAGCTTCATTTGTCTCCATATTGTAAACACGTACCAAAAAATTATTATGTACATCTTTACTAAAATACCAGCCTGCTTCTAAAAAATCTGCATCCACATTATTTGTACGCAAAATTTCAACAGTCTTGTTAAAAATTTTGAAGTCATTAAACAACAATTTTAGCTGTTCAATTGCCGGTAGCAAAACAATATGTCCTACCGCAAGACCATCTAAAAAAGATAAATCGGCAGCTTTGTCCCACAAACAATCACATCGTTGCTTCTTATCCCATAAAATACCACAAGATTGAATACCCCAAATCTCATCTTTGCGTTCCAAATCCAAATAAGGTAATACCTCTACTTTCTCATCCCTAATATACACAATAGGCAACGGAACCATTTCTTTAATAGTAGTTTTCTGCATAATTATTTAATTAAAATTAATAATAAATATTTCAAATAAAAGATAACATATGCAAATACTATGTCAAGAATTCTTTAATACTCTTGTGTCCGAAAAAAGGGATCCTTTTTTCGGACATTAGAGGAAAATATGAAGTATTAGTAGACTATTATATTAATTCTATTAAATCTATCGGAAAAAATTTCCTGATTACAAATAAAGCATAAATTACTTTCTCCTAAACAAAAAAATCCCCCTTAACAAGGAGGATTTTTTTGCATCAAGTAAAATTACTTTAATTCAACTTTAGCACCAGCTGCTTCTAATTTAGCTTTAATAGCTTCAGCTTCTTCTTTAGAAGCACCTTCTTTAACAGTTTTAGGAGCACCATCAACTAAATCTTTAGCTTCTTTCAAACCTAAGTTTGTAATTGCACGGATTTCTTTAATAACATTAATTTTGTTTGCACCAGCATCTGCTAAAACAACATCAAATTCAGATTTTTCTTCAGCAGCGGCAGCACCAGCAGCAGCGCCAGCACCAGCAACAGCAACAGCAGCGGCAGCAGAAACGCCCCACTTTTCTTCTAACATTTTTGACAATTCAGCAGCTTCCATAACTGTAAGAGCTGATAATTCATCTACTAATTTGGCTAAATCTGCCATTTTTTTTCTCCAATAAAAAATTAAACTTTTACAAATTTTACTACAAAACTTTTTGCTCTAAGCATAACTATATTTTCATAAGAATTATATCTCAAACAAGAAAATAACAATTATGCAGCTTCTTTCTCACTATAAGCTTTAGTAACTCTAGCCAATTTAGCAGCTGGAGCTTGCAATAGACCAATGAGTTTAGCACGCAATTCATCCATAGATGGAATAGCAGCTAATTCTTTAATTTCATCTACTGTCAATGCTTTAGTTGATAAAGCACCACCGACAATAACTAATTTCTCATTAGTTTTTGCAAATTCAACACAAGCTTTACAAGCGGCAATAGGATCATTTGCATATGCTAAAGCAACAGGACCCTTAAATAAATCTGCCAAACCTTCAAACTTTGTACCTTTTACAGCAAGACGAGCAATACGGTTTTTAGTAACTCTTATAGAAGCACCGGCTTCACGAATTCTATTTCTCAAATCGTTAACTTCTGCAACTGTTAAACCTAAATATTCGGTTATAACAACAGATTCTGCGTTTGAAAATACTTCGTTCAATAAGCCGAGTAATTCTGTTTTTTCTTCGCGGTTCACTTATTGTCTCCAAACGAAAAGTTAAATCCTCACAAATATAAAGTGAGAACCGTTACCAAACCCACATTATGCAATAACATAACGTGGAACCCAAATCTGTCCAGGAGAAAAATTTAATTAAAACTCACCCCCGTCTATGTAGGACATAATTAAGAAACTTTGTGAAGAAGAAACATAATCACATAACTTTACATCACATCATTTCGCCCACAGTCTTGGACAGTTTCAAGAGCCTCCGCTCTTGAAGAGTGGAGAACAGGGAAAATTTAAAACTTTCCCCATTACCCTAAACTGATTTGCTTTTTAACAAAAAAATTTTTAAAAAGCAAGCAAAAAATTATAAATTAGAAGCATCAACCTTAACGCCAACACCCATTGTAGAACTTATAGAAATTTTCTTCAAATAAGTACCTTTAAGTGAAGCAGGTTTAGCTTTCAAAATAGTTTCGATAAACAATTTAGCATTATCGTAGATTTTATCTTCAGAGAAAGATGCTTTAGCAACACCTGCATGAACAATACCATTTTTTTCAACACGATATTGAACTTCACCAGCTTTGGCATTCTTTACTGCTGTAGCAACATCTGCGGTAACTGTGCCTAATTTAGGATTTGGCATTAAACCTTTAGGACCTAAAACACGAGCAACACGACCAGCCATTCCCATCATATCAGGAGTAGCAATACATCTATCAAAGTCAATCTTACCAGCTAAAATAGAATCAACCAAGTTTTCAGCACCAATAACATCAGCACCAGCAGCTTTAGCTTCATCAGCTTTTTCACCTTGAGCAAACACAGCAACTCGAACAGTCTTACCGTTACCATGTGGTAATTGACATACGCCACGAATCATTTGATCCGCATGTTTTGGATCCACACCCAAATTAATCGCTAAATCGATGGTCTCATCAAATTTTGCAGTAGCATTTTCCTTAACGATTTTAATAGCATCTTTAAGGCTATAAACTTGATTCTTATCAAGATTTTTATATGCATTAACTAATCTTTTTCCACTCATCGACTTACTCCGTAACCTTAATGCCCATAGAAACAGCTTGACCTTTTACCATATTCATAGCTGCTTCGACAGTTGGGCAGTTTAAATCAGGTAATTTAGTTGTAGCAATTTCTTTAACTTGAGCCATTGTAATTTGACCAGCAACAACTTTACCAGGTTCCTTAGATGCAGATTGAATACCTGCAGCTTTTTTAATCAAATAAGAAACTGGAGGAAGTTTTGTGATGAATGTAAAGCTTTTATCTTCATATGCAGTAATAACAACTGGCACAGGAACACCTGGCTCAATTTTTTGAGTTTGAGCATTAAATGCCTTACAAAATTCCATAATATTCAAGCCTTTTTGACCCAAAGCAGGTCCAACTGGAGGAGAAGGATTTGCCTTTCCTGCAGGTATTTGAAGCTTGATAAGACCTAAAATTTTCTTTTTAGATTTAGCCATTTTATACCTCTATTTTCTAGGTTTGTGGTAAGACTATGGCTAGCCTCCCACAAATTATTAACACAAAACAATTCAAAGATAACCCCTAAATAGATTCGTCCTTAAACTGCTCGCCCTATATATCACAAAAAACAAAAAAAGCAAGCATTTTTTCTATATAACTATAAGAGATATTTTTACACCTACCCAACCACACTCTGTCTAAAAGAATAATATTTATGTAATATAAATGTTATAATCGTTGAAAATATTAAATATAACGCTTGCGCTACTAATGGATGTA
This sequence comes from Alphaproteobacteria bacterium, assembly GCA_045577985.1. GTDB lineage: Bacteria > Pseudomonadota > Alphaproteobacteria > RF32 > CAG-239 > RUG410. The sequence goes on along the minus strand of JAZNJJ010000025.1, from coordinate 14,871 downwards.
AACCAACAAAAATCATTAAAAATGTTAAAATTGGTGCATTTATAAGATATAAAAAAAGATAAACAGACCAAGCTTTAAAAAATTCTTTTTTCCAATTTCCCTTACTTTGAAAAACATAATATCTCATCGTTAGAAAAGAAACATTAATACAAATAATATATTGAATAAATAAAGACGTATTCGCAATAATTTCATTATTTAGTCCCCACAAATAAATATTATTTATTTTCCCTACTAACCATAACAACATAGCCAAAACGGAATAAGCAAAAACCGTATTAAAACCACCCACCAATAAATATCTAATTTTCTGAGGAAAACTAAACCACAAATTCTCTATTTTTTTATATAATTTAATAATAGTACTAATCATTTTAATTTATTCCATTTAATACATCTTTATCCAGTAGTGTTTCTAATTCCACAGTTCTATATTCAGACAAGATATTATTATCCCATACATCATCTGGTGTCAAGCGATCAATCTCGGGTATACCTGGATGAATCATAATTTCTACTTTATCATATTCTTTTGGAATAATAACATTATTAAACTGTCTTTTCGAAATTTTACATGTATATAAAATTGTATAAAAATAAACATCTGATTTATAACCATTCCACCAACATAAAAAGCGAAGTAAAATATACTTAATTAGAGCACCATCAAAAAAATAACTTTTATCTTTATTTTGCTTAATTGTATTCCATAAGTTTTCATTCATAATTCTAATTCTAGGTATTTCAAACTCTTTCTGAAGTTTTCTAACAACCTTGAATACTCTGGGAATCATATGAACATGCCTATGACTATCAATATGTTTTAATGATAATCCTAAATTAATATATTTAATAATTTGGGCTCTTAATTCTGTCTCCACCTGCGATTTAAATTCTTTAGGTTTAATTAATGACAATAAAAATAATTTTACAAAACCATTTTTCAATTTTCCTTGCTCGTCAACCAATAATGGAATCTTTCTACTATCTACAGATGGATATTCATTCGTTAGATTTAGGTGAATACCCATTTCTAAATTTGACATTTCCTTAGCTAACTTGACAGCTTCATTAGTATATTTTTGATTAACCATTAAACTGGCACTATTCAAGATACCTTCTTTATAAGCTTTTACAATTGCAGCATTTACACCTTTACTTATTCCGAAATCATCTGCATTAAAAATCTTCTTTGTCACCATTTTTTCCCTCTGTTTTTTCAATATAATCCGCAACATATAATGGGCGTTTTTTAACTTCCATATGAATTTTACCAATATATTCGCCAATAATTCCCAAACAAATCAACTGCACAGAACCTAAAAATATCACAGTTATCATAATAGTTGCATATCCGGGAGTTGGATTATGCAGAAAAAAATGTTCAATAAACACATACATTCCCAACAAAAAAGCAGAACATGCAGCTATTAATCCCAAATAAATGGCCAATCTCAAAGGTAATACAGAAAATTGTACAACACTATTAATTGCCAAATGCAGAGATTTAAAAAAATTATACTTAGAAACACCACTAAATCTTTCCGGTGCAATAAAATCAATTATCTCAACATGATCTTGAGGCATGATCCAACTTAGCAACCCCCTAAACAATCTATCTTGTTCATTAAACCCCTTTAAAAAATCTACATATTTACGATCCAATAATCGAAAGTCCGGAGCACTTTCCATAATTTTCGTATCAGAAATTTTATTTAATACAAAATAAAAAATTTTAGCACATAACTTATAAAATTTAGATGTAGCCCTATTATCCAATCGTTTGGTTAAAACAATTTCTTTCCCATTTTTCCAAGCTTCGATCATTTTGGGGATATACAATGGAGGATGCTGTAAATCTGCATCCATAAAAATAACAGCATCACCTTTAGCAAAATCCATACCGGCAGTCATCGCTATTTCATGACCAAAATTACGTTTAAGCTGTACAACCTTAACTCTTTTATCTTTATTTTGTAAATTTAAACAATTCTCATATGTACAATCTGAACTTCCATCATCAACATAAATAAATTCAAAATCTACATCTTTAATTTTTTTTAAGTTTGTAACTAACTGAGCATATAACTCTCCAACATTATCTTGTTCATTATACGCAGAAATAACAATACTCACCAACTTATTTTTCATTTACCGTCCCCTCGCCTTGATAGAAACCATAAAAAATTTTCCTAACTTTAGATCTGCCAAAATAGTTCTTAAATTCAACTTCCATTATTTGATAAGGCGTCATTTTTTCTCCATACATTTCCTTATACATATTATACTCGGGCTCATTTGATGTAATAATCATTGCTCCTTTGATATAAAAATCATTTTCATCAAACCATGGATTATTTTTGGGTTTCATCCATAACATTGGTTTAACCCCATTTTCACTATATAAGGCAAACATATTAGCATACCAAGCATCTGATCCTAAATATTCCAATTTTTTACCATTACTTTGTTCATTCCACTTTTCAGTCATTATTTCAACAAATTGATTACAATCCGTATGAAATCTTTCACTTCTCGTCAATAAACATTGAATTCCATAGCCCATAACAAACAACAAACTCCATATTATCATAACAACAAAAAATTTATTGATTTTCTTTTCTGATAACTTAAATGGAAAAAAATAAAAAAGAGAAATTCCTAATAAATATAAACAAGGAAAACCCCACATACTTTTCAATGGAGTTCCTCTAATTAAACTGATTAGTATAAAGATACTAATAGGCAATAAATTAGCTAACAACAAAAATCTGGATTTGCTTATATTTTTTTCAGTTATCTCTTTTTCAGAACATAAATAAAATCCTCCAAAGGTAATTAATGCCACTGCAGAAAATAAAACTTGCGCTCCTAAGAACTTCAATGGATATATTAAATGTCGCCAATATGTTACTATATTTCCTTCTTTATTTCTAAAAAGGATATAATTAAGCATTTCAAAATCATTTTCATACAACCACCAAATATGAGGTACTAGCATAGATAAACAAATAAATACCGAAATATAAGATTTATAATTTAAGAAAAGACTTCGTCCTTTCTTATCACATAAAATAAAAACAAATATAGATAAAAGCATAAATCCTGCAATATACTTATTTAATAAATTTATTCCAGCCAATATTCCAAATAAAATCCAATCTTTTAATTTATTATTTTGATAAGAAAGCCAAAAATAATAAGCACACATAGGCCACAAAGCCAAAGAAATAACATTAACATTAAATTCCACTGATGAAAAATTATAATATATAACACCAAACTGCAATAATGCAGCCAATAACGCCTTATTTTCATCTAAAAAACATCTAGCTAATTTATAAATATAATAAATACCTAAAGCTACAAAAATTTGACTTAAAAAATAAACAATTTTATCGACTTCTCCAAATAAATTATAAAAGGAATAAGCAACCCAACCAGAAAAAGGAGGATGCTTTGTTGTTCCCCATAAGCAATATTTTCCCCAAATAATTGCTTCTTGAGCATCCATCGGAATACTTTTACGCAATAACGGCACCAAACTCCAAATAACAAGATTAAATAGTAAAAATAATCTAAATTTTTTCTGCACATTACTCATTTTACACCTATTAACTTATCTTAAACAAAAATGTTATACCATACCTAAAATAAATGTATAGTTAAAAATAAAAGAACTCACTTGAAGATAAATATACAAAATTTTGTCAAAAAGCTCTTGCGTTCATATTATTTTTATAGTATACTAAACAAAGAGTAAATCTATATGGAGAAAAACAATGGTGGATGAAAACAAGGATTTATATACCCAAATTGAAGAAGTTTTAGAACAAGAAAAACAGGGTAATACAGTTAAAGATGAAAACAAACAAGCCTTAATACAGCAATTAAAAGAAATGGCTGATCAGTCTAATGATTTTGATCCAGACAAGCTTGAAAGCATAATAGCATTAACTTCATCAATGAAATCAAATCCACTTGCTGAGGCTGTTTTACAAAGGGCTACAGAACAAAAAAATAAAATATCCACTCCACCAACAGATGAAAATGATGACCATTTTTCTGACACTCCAAAATTAAGTGAAAAAGCTCCAATAATCACTCAACCATCATATAATGTATACAAAGAATATGTTTCTCTACGAGAAAAAGATGAAAAACAGTTAACTGAGCAAGAAAGAAGAACATTAGCAACCATCGAAGAACAGACTGAAATCATATTAAATAATATTGATCCTGAAAATATTAATCCTGATAATTCTGTGTCCTTAAAAGATTTCTTAGATATTAGTAATATGAATGAAAATCTAAGTGAAAAAGACTTAGAAAGAAACAAAGCATTAGCTACGGTTGTTGAGGCAAAAATAAAAGAATTTGATAAAGAAAATCAATTAGATAATTTAGAAAGCATTTCTATTGAAAAAATAAATGAAAATGCAAAAAAATGGAAAACAGTTTCAGATAAAGATAATGGAAACACTATAAATAATAATTTAGCTGATATTTTCAAGGAAATTCCACAAGAAGCGCAACAAGAAATATCAACTATATTAAAAACATCAATTATCCATACTTTAAAAACTAAAGAACCTTCTTCCAAAGATGAAGTTGCTTTAGAAGAATATCAAAAGCAATTAGGCGATCTTGCTGGAGAATATCAAGCAAACGTAAATGCTGAATACCTGAAAAGACAAGCTACTGAAGAATTTTGCAAACAAAATAAAATAAATGAAAAAGAATTACTGGAAATCATCAATAATTCTGAAAAAGGTATAAATTTATCAGAAAAAGAAAAGAAAATAAAACAAGCTTTCGAAACACATTTATCACAATACATTGAAAAATTTCCTGATTTCAAAGGGCCTTATACAAATAAACAACATCTTACAGATGCAATAATTGTTACAAACGCTAACATACTAAGCAGAACTATTGATAGAGAATCTCGCTTATCTCGTATTGTGAAAGCACCTGCTGTTTCAAAGAATATAAATAAGGTAAATAATGCATTTGCAGAAACTCATCCTGAATTATATTCTAAAATGCGAACAATAAAAGTAACTGGAATAAATATAGCCAAAAATCTAGCCTTATCAGCAGCCATCGGTGCCACTTTAGGTCCGGTTGGACTTACAGGATATTCTGCATATAAAACATTCAAAGCTATAAATAAATCATACAAAAAATACCAAGAAAATACCGGACAAGGTTTCAAAGATTATCTTAAACACTTAACAAAAAGAGAAAATCGTGCAGAAATGCTAACCTTAATAGGACAAGTTGCTGCCACAGGTATTTCAGCTTACTTTTCTGTAGGTAGTGGCTTAGAAAATATGGATTTTGGCATGGTTGGTAAAGCTTTAGGTCATTCCAATGGACATATTGCTCAAGCAGCTTCCAATATTGCAAGTACAAGTTCGTCTTGGTTAGAAGCAGGATTTAATAAAATAATGAGTACTCCAAGAAGAGCTGCAACAATGGCATCTTCTTTAGGTATAGGTATAACAAAATCTTTATCCGAATACTCAAATTTACGTCATGCACGCAAAAATTTAGCTGACACAATCCAATCAGCTTTAGGAGAAAAGAAAATTGATAAAAAAACATTAAGAGCTCTTGAAAAAATTGCTGATCAACAACAGTTTGTTGCTGCATTAAAAGAAATTGCTCCTAACATGACACCAGAACAACAAATGCATGCATATCATCAGGCAGAACTCGCTCGTAAAAGTCAACCTAAAACGGCATTCATTTCAGCTGTTACCGGTGCAACAATCGGTTTAGTTGCTGCTGCAGCTGCAGAAAATTCAGATAACCTATCTATAAGCAAATTATTCAATAGAGAAGATAGTCAAGATGTCGATGCTATCTCAGGAGAATCTATAAAAGCAGAAAACATAAACGCAAACGAAACACCCGCTGAAATAGCACCTCAAGAATCAGAAATGGATAAAATATGGAATGATGAAAAATCTGCCGACCAAAGATTTGAATCATTCGGTATCGATGCGAAAAATGCTAATGAATTGCTCAGAGAAATGGGTATTATCAAAGCTGGAGATAATCATTTTTATCGCCAAAGTGAACTAGCTAAATTAGTAAATAACGCAGATCTTACAGATGAGCAAAGAGACACCATACAAGATTGGGCAAATGATAGAGATGCTCGAGTAGCAAACCTTAAAGCATGGCAAGCAGCTCATCCTGAACCTAAACCTGAACCAGAACTAAAAGTGGATGATAAAATCGCTGAAATAGAAACACCTGTTTCTCAGGAGCAATTACCAACACAGTTAGATCCTGTTATTCAAAAACAACTATACCATGTCGCAGGTAGAATTGATAAATTGAAAGATTTACAAGCAGATATAGATGCTGAAAATCCAATGGCAGCTGCTCAACAATTCCATGAACAATATGGAGATGTTCAACGTAGTTCTAAATTAGTTCTTACGGAAGAAGATGGGGATAAAACTGTAATTAAACAAAGAATTAGAGACAGTAAAGATATCGTGAAAATTAAACAATATGAGGATGGAGAAAAAGTATCATCATCAAAAACAAAATTTTATAAAGATGATGAAGGAAACTATGAATCAACAACCAGTCGTATTCGAAGAGATTTAGATGGCGATGGAAAAAAAGATACAATGTATGTATCAACAGGAAAAAATGGTGAAGTTACACTAACTGAATACGCAAACGGTGAAATGAAGTTTGAACACACCCAAAGCGATGGAGAAACAATATCATACAAAAAGAGTGAACTTGTTGGCAAGAAAGGGATGAGTGAAGAGCTAGCCGAAATGCGAATGCAAGAGACCTATAACTTCATGAAGAAATTAAATAAATCTCGCTAATAAATTTCAACCCAAAACAATAAAAACACCTTATCTAAAGTAAGGTGTTTTTTACAATATATTAATTTAATGCATATATAATCCAACCATAAATTAACCACAAGAAAGGAAGTATTATGGAAGAATTATCTATTATCTTATTAATATTAATGTTTGTTGTACTGATAAAATCTATAGTTATTGTCCGTCAAGGATACGAATATACTGTTGAAAATTTTGGTAAATTTACCCGCTCTCTAAATCCTGGATTTCATATTTTAATTCCTGTATTTGAAGTAATTGGAGCAAAAATAAATCGCAAAGAACAAGTTTTAGAAGTTGCTTCTCAAGAAGTTATTACCAAAGATAATGCCATGGTTACGGTAAATGGCGTATTATTTTATCAAATTCAAGATGCAGTGAAGGCTGCTTACCAAGTAGAAGATTTAGATTATGCAATCATGAATTTAGTTATGACAAATATTCGTACTGTTATTGGAAGTATGGAAATTGATGAATTATTATCACAACGTAATGTGATCAATCAAAAATTATTATCAGTAGTTGATGTTGCAACAATTCCTTGGGGTGTAAAAGTTACACGTGTAGAAATCAAAGACATCACCCCTCCTCATGATTTAATTGATGCAATGGCCCGTCAAATGAAAGCTGAACGTGATAAACGTGCTAATATCTTAGAAGCAGAAGGTTTACGTCAGGCTGAAATTTTACAAGCTGAAGGTTCAAAACAAGCTGCTATTTTAGATGCTGAAGGAAAAAGAGAAGCTGCTTTTAGAGAAGCAGAAGCACGTGAAAGATCAGCCGAAGCTGAAGCAAAAGCTACTCAACTTGTATCTCAAGCTATCGCAAAAGGAGATCCTAAAGCTTTATCATATTTCTTAGGTCAAAAATATATTGAAGCATTACAAGGTATTGTAACATCTCCTAACGAAAAACTCTTAATGATGCCTGTTGATACAACTCAAGTAATGAGTACTGTTGCCGGTATTTCAGAACTTGTAAATGATACATTAAAGACTAAATTAAAAAAACAAGCTAAGGAGTAATAAAAATGTTTGGATCGCCTATAATAAATTGGATAATTGTCGGCCTCACCTTATCTCTATTAGAACTCCTGGTACCAGGAGTATATCTGATTTGGTTTGGTTTTGCTGCATTTGTAGTAAGTTTAATTATGTATTTCACTACAATAACATTCACAACTCAACTAATTTGGTTTGCAGTTTTTTCTGGTATTTTTGCCGTTATCGGACTTTTTACCTATCGTTATATTTTCACAAAATTCAAAACTCCTGAAAAATATATAAACTTAAACAATTCCGCAGAGCAATATGTTGGAGAATTAGTTACAGTTTCTGAAGATATTGAAGACAATATGACTAAAGTAAAAATTGGTGATACATATTGGTTAGCAACCAGCCAAAAGAAACTAAAAAAAGGCGATTCGGTAAAAGTAATTGGCGTCAAAGATAACTTGATTCTAATTGTTGAATAATCATTACAAAAAAAAGAAAAGCAGAAAGTTAAACTTTCTGCTTTTCTTTTTTTAATTGAAAGAGACAAATGCCAACAGAGCAACTTCCTGTTCTTCTGTCAACTCACCGGAATCAACCCACTCATTGACAGTCTTAATCATCTGTTCAAAGGGCATGTCAGATAACAAAGACCACAGTTCTTCTTTTCCTGACACAACTTTCCCGTCTTCAACAGCCAAATCAACAACAGTTGCTGTAACTCCACGCCGATCAAACTCTTTTACGAGCTTATCAACATAAACCGACACAATGTCGTATTCAACCGGAAATTTCCGCTTAAATTCAAACTTAAGTTCGGAAGCATGTTTCAAATATCGGCTTAACTGCCTATTTGAGAGATTCTCAACTGGATGAGAGTTCAAAAACTTCATCAAATCCACAAGAGCCTTACTTGCCTTCAAGTTCTCCTTCTTAGTATAAATTCTTCCAGACATAATATATAAATTATTAAGTATCACATTCAATATATCTCATTTTTGACAAAAAATCAACTTTTTTTTGTTGATAAGACTTAAAAATATTGCTTTATTTAAAATAACATACAAAATATTTATAGGACTAATACTTTTGAGGTTTTACATGATTAATATAGGTTGTCATTTATCCATATCAAAAGGCTTCGAGCATATTGCCAAAGAAGCCATATCAATCAATGCAAATACTTTCCAATTTTTTACACGAAATCCTCAAGGAGGAAAAGCTAGAGAATTAAACCTTTCTGATATAAAAAAATATAATATACTCGCCAACGAAAATAATTTTTCAAAAATCGTTGCCCATGCTCCATATACATTAAACCCATGCTCCAACAATCCTCAAACAAGAGAATTTGCTGAATTAGTTTTTATTGATGATATAAAAAGAATGGAACATATTCCAAATAATTACTATAACTTTCATCCCGGCTCACATGTTGGGCAAGGAATAAATGCTGGAATTGAAATGATTGTAAATTTACTAAATAAAATTATAAAACACAATCAATCAACTATGCTTCTATTAGAAACAATGTCTGGAAAAGGTTCTGAAGTTGGTTCCAAATTTGAAGAATTATCCTCAATAATTTCTCAAATTGAAATTAAAGAAAAAATTGGAATATGTTTAGATACCTGTCACATCTATGCTGCTGGTTATGATATTGTAAACAATTTAGATGACGTCATAAATCAATTTGATAAAATAATTGGATTAAACAATTTAAAGGCTATTCATCTAAATGACAGTTTAATGCCTCTCGGATCTCACAAAGATCGTCATGCTAAAATAGGAGAAGGTGAAATTGGTAGCAGAGCATTAATTCAATTTATAAATCACCCTGCAATAAAAAATTTGCCTATAATTCTTGAAACACCTAACGATCTGATAGGCTACGCCAATGAAATTGAATTTCTGCATAAAAATTCTTAAAAAAAAAGGAGTATGTGTAAAAACATACTCCTTTTTTTAATTAAACACTAGTCTCATCGAAAACATCTTTTTCCAATGTACCCTTCTGCATAACATAAGGTCCATAATAGTAATAACGATGTCTTGGTGGAGGTGGCGGCGGTTGATAATAATGGTGATGCTGATAATATCTCGGATATCCGAAATATGGATCATAATAAGGCTCATAAAAATCAACCCAAGCCCCACAGCTACTCAATGACAATACAGCAACGAGTAACACAAAAAACTTAATAACTTTCATACGAACAAAATTATAATAAAACTACCAACAATGTAACATAAAAAAAAAGACTTGTCCATTATTTCTTAAAAAAAATAGCCTACATACAAAATTATATGCAGGCTATATATCAAATATCAAAAACTAAGATGCTTTTAGCATAACCTCCGGCGCTTCAATACCTAATAAATTCAACATCAACACCAGAACATCTCTCACTAATTTAGCTAATTTCAGTCTGGAAGAAGCCAAAACTTTATTATCCGCATTCATTATTGAACATGAGTTATAAAAGGAACTAAATGATTGAGCTAAAGTATATGCATAATCGGCTATAATACTTGGTTCTTTTTCATTATGAGCTCGCATAACTACATTATGAACTTGAGATAATTTTAAAGCCAAACTTCTTTCCTCTGGTACTTCCAAAACAACATTGCCGACTTCTAAACCATTCATAGCAGATTTTCGTAAAATAGAATTTATACGAGCAATTGCATATTGAATATAAGGCCCTGTTTTCCCTTCAAATTTAGCAAAGTCATCCAAATCAAAAACATATCCGGATGCTATAGTATTTTTAAGATCTTGAAATTTAATTGCTGCAATTGCAATTTGCGAAACAAGTTTTTCTATTTCTGCTTCTCCATATCCTTCAACCTCATTAGCCTTTGGTAATGATAAACGAACTTTTTCTTTAGAGATTTCAATTAACGTTTCTAAATTCATCACACCACCATCACGAGTTTTAAATGGCTTACCATCAGCACCATTAACTGTACCAAACACAATATGCTTTAATTTTATATTTGGAGCAAATCCCAGTTTTTCAACTCCTTCAAAAACTTGCTCAAAATGCAAAGATTGACGACTATCCGTAAAATATACAATTTCATCAGCTTTCAAGTCATCAACACGCATTTTAATTGTAGCAATATCCGTTGTATGATATGTAAAACCTCCATCTGATTTTACCAAAATAACAGGAGGTTTAGGCTTATTATCTTCATCTAAACGAATAATTTCAGCTCCATTATCAATAACAGAAATAGCATCTTGTCTTGCAATATTTACAATTTCTTTACACGTCTCATGAGCATCACTTTCTCCTAGCCATAAATCAAAATTTACATCTAATTTCTCATAATTTTGCTTTACAGCATTAACTGATTCTGTACGTAAATGCATCCAAGCATTTCTGTATTCCGAATTGCCATCCTGAAGTTCTGCAGTAACTTTTCGTGCATTTTCTCTAGCCACTTCGTCTTCTTTACAACGAATATTTGCTTCTTTATAAAATTCCGTAATTTTCTTGATATCATATGAAGTAATATTATTTAAATTTCCATCCTGATGAATTATTTCTGATAAAATCATCCCCATAGGAGTACCCCAATCTCCTAAATGAACATCAGAAATAACTTCATTACCGACAAAACGTTCAATACGCTGAATTGCTTCTCCAATCACTCCTGAACGCAAATGGCCCACATGCATTTCCTTCGCCACATTAGGTCCTCCGAAATCCAAAACAACTTTATGTGGATTATCAACAACACCACAGCCTAATCTCTTATCATTACACATATTGTCGATATTTTCAGCTATTGTTTCATTTTTCAATTTAATATTAATAAATCCCGGACCATCAATAGATATTGCCTCAATATCTTCACATTGTTGCAATTCATCAACAATTTTTTGAGCAATTTCTCGCGGATTCTTACGTTCTGCTTTTGCTAAAGCCAAAGCCCCATTACATTGAAAATCACTCAAATCAGGACGGTCTGAAACTTTCACAGAAGCAAATTTAGTATCTAAATTCAACTTAACAAAAATCTTTTCTAACACACTATTTAATTTATTCTCTAATAACAAATTCATTTTAATCCTCTTTTTTCATACATCTATAATAAGCATGACTTGGCAACAAAAGTTTACCTGTTAAATGTGTTTTTTTTACAAATTCCGCATAATTACCGGTCTCTTGTTTTACACACTCTTCATTTGCAATGACTTGCAATTCCTCATCATCTGTCAATAATCCATTATAACATACAACAGGTTTATCTGGAGTAGATGGACCTGAATACAATCTATTCAAATCTTGCACCCCGGGATTTCGTCGTCTATCAATATACGGTTCAAATATTCCACACCCAGCAATAAAAAACACAACAAAACAGATTAACATTGATTTTTGACTAGACAATTTCAAAAACTCCATTAAATTATACTCATCAGTTATGTATAATAAACAAAGAATATTAAAATGAAAAGCGAAAATAAATATATTGGTGATGATAAATTTCAAAAATTTCTCAAACATTATAATTGCCCAACACCTATAGAGGTTATAAAATTACGTTTTATAGGAGCAATTTGTAGCCCTAATACAGATTTACGCCCCACAGATGTTATTATCTCTTTTTGGGGAAATAACAACACACCTCGTCTTGAAACAAAAAATGAGGCTGAATTATTTTTCAAATTTTTCATGGGATTATGGGATGAAATGTTTAATAAAATATCATCAAAAAACATTGTTTTACCCAAAATATCACTCAAAGACGATTTAATAGAAGTATGTCATGAACGTTTTGATGAAATAGAATTAGGTTTTATTGAAGGTTTTTGGGGTGGTAAAGATGATGTTAAAATTCCTGCATATATCGCAGAAGTTATCGATTCTCTTTCTCAATTATCTTTAACTTATAAATCTTTAATAAAAAAAATTAGCCCAGAAAAAGAAAACAAACCAATTTTTGATGCTATTATTGAGTGTGATAAAATGGCTGTTAAATCAATAATATTTATCATAGAACATTATGTTCTACCTCGCATCGATAGTATTAAACGTACTGTAAATTAAAGGAGATAAAAATGGAACTTTTAGAAGGATTAAAGACCCGTCGTTCAATACGAAAGTATGATGATACAAAAACAATTCCTCATACAGATATCGAAAAAATAATTGAAGCTGCAAGCTTTTCACCATCCGCACACAATACTCAGCCTTGGGAATTTATTGTAATTGAAGATAGAGAGAAGCTATCATCTTTACGTTCTTTTCAACCTTGGACATCTTTCGCAAGATATGCTTCTTGCGCTATATTAGTATGCTCAGATACAGAAAAAGCTTTTCATCGTGAAAAGGATTCTGAAACATGGAGTTTTGCAGATATTGACGGAACATTAGCAGCTTATTCTGTATTATTAGCCGCTCACGCACTCGGATATGGTGCTTGTTTTTGTGGAGCAGCTCCAATGCCAACGGTAATTGAAAGTCTTAGAGAATCATTTAATCTTCCTAATAACATACGACCACTAGCAATCATTCCTATTGGAGTAATATTAGAGACACCTAAACAACCAACAGACCGTTTTCAACCATCAAAAATACATTGGGAAAAATGGTGAAAATAATTAAATAAGGGTTATATTTCTATTCATACAGACTTAATTTAAGGAAAATATAATGAAAAAATTTCTATTCCTGATATTGTTATCAATTTTATATACAATCCCTGCTAAGGCAAACCAAAATGACTTAAATAAAATTGAAGATTATTTAAATAATCTAACTTCATTAAAAGCTAACTTTATACAAATGGCTAGTAATGGAGGAACAGCAGAAGGACAAATTTTTATTTCAAAACCAAGTAAAATCAGAATGGAATATACAGCACCTGAAGAACTTTTAATTATAGGAAATGGTGATTATATTATATATAATGACAAAGAATTAGATCAAATAACAAATATCGATTATGAAGATATTCCAGCAACAATGATTCTCACCCAAAAAATAAAATTTGATAATAAAAATTTAAAAGTTGTAGATTTTTACAAAGATAGCGGTCAAACATCTGTAACTATTGAAACACCAAATTCATCAGATGTAAAACCAATTACTTTAATTTTTGATAACGAACCATTTCAATTAAAACAATGGAAAATTATTGATCAACAAAATGTCGAAGTAACAATATCTTTATATAATTCAGAACAAGATATCAAATTAGATAATAATTTATTTAAATTTAACAAAAAAACAAATTTAAACTCAAAATCTAAAAGAAAATAATTTACACCCTCATTTCAATAATGAGGGTAAAATTTATTTAAATATTACCTGATAAATTAAATATTTTTCGAGAAAACTTGTTTTTAAGGATATCTGTTCTATTTCTTATCCCAGATACTTTCTAATGATTTAGATGTTACCAACTTTTAGAAACAGGAAAGATATTTACAAACCTCCTCAAAAATGCATAACGCACTTTTTGGGGATATTTTTTGTGTAGAAGAAAGAATTTTTAATTTATTGGAAAATCCAATAAATTAATGCAACTCCCTGATTATTGCCAGAACAAGCATCTACAGCCACATCAACCGGCATCGGGACAGAAATATTAGATCCTCCTGAACAAGCAACAGCATAACCATTACCTCTTTCACCAGAACAGTTTCCAAGAGCTTCTTCACGAGGAAATTCTTTAGTTATAACCATTATTGAATTTAATCCTGTAGTATCACGACTCCCCCAATCTTGTGTAGCAAGTTCTATACATGCTTCTTCTGATGGAGTATTGGTCAAAATTCCAAAAGCTGTGTTACCACCATAACCATCTTCTCCCAAAGTCACTATCTCAACAGATCTTCCCCAAGCATTAGTCATGCTATATCCAGAACCAAACATTTCTTTTGGGGCTAGATTTGCTTTATATAAAATTCTTGTATTTAAATTACGATAATTTTTCTGTCTTTGTTTTCCATATAACATTCTAACATTTTGCGAAAT
>JAZNJJ010000024.1:0-171707 GCA_045577985.1 Alphaproteobacteria bacterium | reverse complement strand
GATCCCTTTTTTCGGACATTTTTAGAATAAATTTTAATTTAGATAACAAAAAAGCCACCTCTCGGTGGCTCTCAATTGGTGGGCGCTGAGAGGTTCGAACTCCCGACCCTCTCGGTGTAAACGAGATGCTCTTCCAGCTGAGCTAAGCGCCCATCCCGTTCAACAAAAATGTTTATACACTTTTATATTTTATAAATCAAGTACTTTTTTTTATTTTTTTAATATTTTTTCACAAAACAAGCATAATCAAATAGTTACACCTGATTTATAATTTATTTGATATTTTTATTTACTTTTAACCAAATTGATTTATAACTCTCTCATATTTTGAGGAAAGAATAATGATAAATGATTTGACAAAAGGAAACCCTCTGTTTCTAATAATTAAATTTGCGATTCCTATTTTATTAGGAAATATTTTTATGCAAATATATCAAATCTCTGATATGATCATAGTTGGACATTTAATAAGCATAGATGCTCTCGCTGCTATAGGTGCATCTGCCCCTATTTTTATGGTATTTTTAATGATTGCCTTCGGATTTACAGGAGGATTGACTGTTGTTACCGCCCAAAGATTTGGCGCAAAAGACGAAGATGGGGTAAGAACATCTGTGTTTCATTGCCTTATCGCAGCATTAACATTGAGTATAATTATGACTATAGGCTTAACAACTTGTCTTAAACCTCTTTTATATATAATGAATATGCCAACGGAAATTTTCCAAGATGCATATAAATTCACTTATGTTTTATCATTAAGCTCAATATTTATAATTTTATACAACTTACTTTCTGGTTTTATCAGAGCGTTAGGAGATAGTAGAACACCTCTTTATTTTCTAATTTTTTCATCAATAATAAATATTATACTTAATTTTATTTTTATATATTATTTCAAATGGGGTGTAACAGGTTCTGCATTAGGAACATTTTTCGCAAATTTCATATCAGTAATCATATGCTCTATATATATGTGGAAAAAATATCCACTATTAAGAATATCAAAAAAATTTATAAAATATAATCATTCTGTTATGAAAGAACACTTATATGTAGCCGTACCTATGGCATTACAATTTTCCATTTTATCTTTCAGCATCATGATTGTACAAAGTGTGTGTAATTCTTTTGGTCCTGAAATTATCGCCGCATATGCAACAGCTTTACGAATAGAACAACTGGCTACTCAACCGTTATTAGCTTTAGGTTTAGCAATGGCCACCTTTTCCGCTCAAAATTGGGGAGCAAATTTATTGTCTCGTATACGAACAGGAGTAAAATATGCATTCATAATATCAACAACTTTAAGTATTATCGGATTCGTTATTGTCCGAAATGTTGGAGAATATATGATTGCATTATTTATTGATAATAAGAACGATTTTATAATTCAAGTAGGAAAACAATATCTGGTTATCAGTACAATGTTCTATTTTTTCCTAGGACTAATTTTTGTATTTCGTAATACATTGCAAGGCCTTGGAAAACCGATAATTCCACTATTATCTAGTATTACTGAATTAGCAACCAGAGCTTTTGTTGCAATATTTTTAGCTAAAACAATGGGATATGAAGGGATTCTATATGCTAGTCCCATATCCTGGACAGCTGCCGGAATATTAGTTGTAATAGGATACACATATTACATACGATTATTTAGCAAGGACAAATTTCGTTGGAAGTTGGGTGAAGTAAAAATGCATCTACGAGAAAATGGCCCGATAGATTAACCTCTAATATTCAACATTAATTTATTCGCAGCATATTTACCAGAAGCTAGTGCCTCAACAACAGTACCAGCTTTTCCAGTACAATCTCCAGCCAAAACAATTTTGTCAGATTCGCAAATTAACGTTTCTGCATAACTCCCCATTGCTAAAATAACAAGAGAAAAATCCGACCTTATTATCAGAGAATTATCGTAATCTACCAACTTACCATCATCATTAAAATGCGTTTTTACAGTATGTATATTCAACTTATTTAATTTTTTTTCTATTTTTACAACCCTTGTCATAGTAGTAATATCAATCTGAGCATCTAATAAATCTTGTCGTTCATTACTAGTTATTCGCATATCACTTATTTTTCTACGGACAAACATTTCAACATTTTTTGCCCCCTTATTTTTTGCAGTAATTGCACAATCTACAGCAACAGCCCCTCCTCCAATAACTGCGACATTATCAAGTGAAACATATTTGTCTGAATTTTTAAGATAATCAATATAACTTACACAATAATTTTCTCCATCAATCCCCAAAGATCGTAAATTTTGCTCTCCTACGGCAATAATAATTCCATCATATTTTTCAAGTAGCTCATTCCAATTATTAACTTCCGTTTCAGGATAAAAATTTACTAAAGTATTATTTATTATTTTATTCCATTCAAAATGTATAACTTCTTTGGGTAATCGCTCTTTCGGAATTAAGTTTACTGCTCCGCCGAAATCTTTTTCTTTTTCAAAAACATCAACCTGATATCCATTTTTTATTAATTCAAAAGTAGCACCTAAACCTGCAGGACCAAAACCGACAACAGCTATTTTTTTATTATTCGTACATACATCAATGAAAAGACTATTTTTATCTTCTCTTGCTTTTTTCATAATATATGATTGGACTTGAGGAATCTTTATAGCATTATCAATTTTTGCTCTCAAACAACTCCGCATACAAAATTTATCAGGGCACACAATTCCACAAACCTCACCTAACGGATTCTGATGTTCTATAAGATTCGCTGCTTTTTTCCAATCTCCGGATTTTGCTGCTTTAATAAAATCACAAGGAGAACATAAGGTTGGACAAGCATTCATACATGGTTTATTTGCACATTGTAGACACTTGTCAAGCTCTGCTTTTATTTGTGGTAATGTTAAATATATTTTTTTCATTTTAATCATCCTAATATTTCATAACATACTTAAACATAAAAATATTAAAAAAAACACCTAATATTTTAGTTTTTCAGATTGTATTTCCTAAAAAACATTGTATTATGAAAAATAATTTCGTAATTGATATTAATGATATAAAAAAAATGAATAAAAATTGGCTAAAAAATTTCTTTCAATCACCTTCTGGCGAAGCACTCATCGGAAATATTGCATACTATTATCTGAAATTTGTTGGTTTAACAACTCGATGGAAAGTAACCAACGTTAAGGAAACTTATAAATTACTAGAAGATCATGGAAGCATGATAGTAATTGGTTGGCACGGACGTACATTAGAAATGCCGTATTTTTGGAATAAAACAAGACCTCTTAACGCTCTTGTATCTCCTCATCGTGATGGCAGACTCATTGTAAATATTCTCAAAAAATTCGGTATTGGAAATATAAGCGGATCAAGTAATCAAAAATCTAACGAAGCCGCTCTTGAATTAATGCGAAATTTACAACAAGGAAACAGTATCGCTATTATTCCGGATGGTCCGAGAGGTCCTAGCATGAAATTATCGATGAGTCCAATATTTTATGCACAAAAAAGTGGGAAACCAATTATCGGAATTACTTATAGTATAGCCCATTCTTTGGTTGTAACAAAAAGTTGGGATAGAATGCTTGTTCCTTTCCCTTTTTGCCGAGGAAGATATGCAATAACAGAACCATTCTTTATACCTCAAAATGCTACAGATGAAGAACTAGAAAAATATCGCAAAAAAATAGAACAAACATTAACGGATTTAACCTGGAAACTAGATAAAGAGATGGGAATTCCATTCATACCACAAGGAACAGAACCCAAAAAAAGTCGCAAACAAATAAAACAAGAAGAGAGAATTTAATGTTTATAGGAATATATAACACACTCGTACGCATATTATACCCAATTGCAATACGTCGCTATATTGAAAAGCGTAAAAAAATTGGCAAAGAAGATGTAAAACGCTTTAATGAACGGATTGGCCGTCCAACAAAAAAACGTCCGGAAGGACGTCTAATTTGGTTGCACGGAGCCTCTGTCGGTGAATCAATATCAATGCTTCCTCTAATTAATCGTCTTCTTGAAATATATCAAGATGCCCATATCATGGTTACAACAGGAACCACAACTTCAGCAGAAGTCATGTCAAAACGACTTCCTGAAAGAGCTTTTCATCAATATTTACCCATTGATAACCCCTCTTTTTCAACGCGCTTTATCCGTTATTGGCACCCCAATATAGCCCTTTGGTTTGAATCAGAATTTTGGCCAGCAACTCTATCTTCAATAAAGAGAAAAAATATTCCGCTCATCCTAATTAATGGTAGAATATCCAATAAATCATTTAAACGTTGGCAGCAATTTGACTTTATTATAAAAGAAATCTTAGAATGTTTTACAACATGCTTGGGACAGTCAGAAGAAGACGCATATCGCTTACGTGTTTTAGGATCAAAAGATGCTATGTGTTTGGGTAATCTAAAATACGCCGGACTACCTATACCAGTTGATGCAGATAAAAAAGCAGAGATCGAGAAACAAATTAACAATAGACCAATTTGGCTCGTCAGTTCAACACATCACGATGAAGAAATTAAAATAGGTAGATTTTTAAAAGATTTACAAAATAAACACGAAAATTTATTAACTTTAATTGTTCCAAGACATCCTAATCGTGGAATAGAAATACAGAATAAGCTTGAAGAAGAATACAAATTAAACGTATCGCTACGCTCAAAAAATGAACCAATAACAGAAAAAACAGAAGTTTATATTGCAGATACAATCGGAGAAATGGGAATATGGTATGAATTATCTCCAATAGTCTTCATCGGCGGTTCATTAGTTCCTCATGGAGGACAAAATTTCATGGAACCATCTCGTTGTCGCGACGCCGTAATAGTAGGACCTCACATGCATAATTTCACAGATGCAATGAATAGAGCGAAAAAAGCTGATGCAATCATTCAAGTTAACGATGTAATTGATTTAATTGAAATGGTAGACCAACTGTTAAACAATAAAGATTTACTAGAAGCCAAAAGAAGTCTAGCATATAACTGGGCAACTAGTGAAGCTAAAGTTCTTGATGGCATAGTTGAAAAAATTCAAGGGTACATGGATAATGAAAACTCCTAAATATTGGCAATCAAATTCTTTATTATCTAAAATTTTATCCCCTATTGGTAAAATTTATGGATATATAACTCAATTACGATTACAGCTACACAAATCTCCCAAAGTAGAAATACCTGTAATTTGCATTGGAAATATAACTGCTGGAGGTACAGGAAAAACTCCTGTATCAATATCTATTGCAAAAATGTTAGCTACAGAAATGTTTCATCCGTTTTTTGTTACCCGTGGTTACGGCGGAAAATTACAAAATATTTTAGTAAATAATAAAAAACATTCTGCCAAAGAAGTCGGAGATGAACCTCTATTATTATCAAAACAAGCTCCGGTTATAGTAAATCCTAACAGATACGAAGGAGCTAAATTAGCCATAAAAGAAGGTGCTGATATAATTATAATGGATGATGGTTTTCAAAATCCTTCACTTAATAAAGATTTATCATTTCTTGTATTTGATGGAAATTACGGTATAGGCAATGGAAAAATTATACCAGCTGGTCCATTACGAGAAACATTTGAAAATGGTATCAAACGAGCAGATGCCTTAATTATTTTAGGTAAAGATAAATATAACTTAGCAAAAAAAAGTAAACTTCCAACATTTTTTGGTCATATTGAACCGCTTCAAACTCACATAAATAATCAGAATATTATCGCTTTTGCAGGAATAGGACACCCTCAAAAATTTTATCATACTTTAGGTACTCAAGGCTTTAATATTATAGAGACCATAGATTTCCCAGATCATCATTTTTACACAAAAAAAGAATTAGAAAATATTATCCAAAAAGGAAAGCAATTAAATGCTGAGATATATACAACCAGTAAAGATTATGTGAAAATCCCCAATTCTTTACAAAAAGAATTTAATGTTTTAGAAATTGCCATAGTATGGGAAGAACCGGAAAAATTACTAAATTTTATTCGCCAAAAAATATAATTTTGACTATTTACAAAATAAAATTTCTATGATTTACTAAAAAAACTTCACAAATTTTTATAAGTCTAATTATTAAATCATATTTATTATGCAAAAACAAAAAATTAAATCTTATCTGCAAAACCAAGATTGGATGTGGAAAAGAGTTTTTTGCAATTTCTATTTTGCTCAACATAACATGAATATTTACATGTTTTCCGAGCAATTTGAAATTAGCAATATAATCTCTTTAATTCAAACTGTTGATGAACTTGACGAACTCTGGCAACTCGTTGATTATGTTAATTTTCACGAAGACGAAATAATCGAAACGATTAATAATTTTCGTTTTTGTAAACCTATTGCATGGCAAATTGACTTTGTCAAAAGCATCGCTGAAAAAGAACAAATTCCTATTATCCAAACACTGGATTTAGATGCTCTTACCGATGCTTACTGCATAGCTTTAACATCAAAAGGAATAGACATCGACAAATTGGTAAAGGAGCTGGATGAAAAATACCAAAAATTATTTTCTACTGTAAAAGAAAAATTCGTTCTATTAAAACGTAATCTTTTTTTAACGTTAGAAAGTTTTTATGGAAAAACAAAGAACAACGATGCAGATAAATTAAATTTTCGCGAACTACTGGAATATTATATTCCAATATGTGGTTCCAGGGGAATTATTGATGCTATAAAACGCTCTCGCACACAATCATTAAAAATTATTTCAGATGAATATGATTGTTTAGCTTTTGCATATTATTCGCCGTATTTTAATGACGAAATCAACGTAGCTCAAAACATTTTACCTGACAGTAGTATAATTGCTCTAAGTGAAAATTTTCTAATTCCTTTCAAATCATGGTGGGAAGAAATACGTCATTATAATGAAGATTTTTATGACGAAAGCGATGAAGACGAAGAAGAAAATAATGATCTTGAAACAACGGATAAACAACTTCTTGAATACGAAGTTGTTTATGCAGATCCACAAAAGACGTGTCTTATTTATGTAAATTTGCAAGATAATTTTTATGCAAATATATACATAGAAAAATTCCCAGAGGCATCATATAATAATTCTTTACCGGATATTATACGGTATCACAAAGGAATTGTATACACAATAGAATTTGTTGATAATCTTCAAGAACTACCTTTCGTTCAGAAGCTTAATGAAAAATTAGAAAACACTCAGAAAGAATTGGAAATACTTACAGCAAAATTTAAACAACAACCATTTTTAACGTTTCACCCCATTTACCGCCAAAAGATGGAGAATCTGATTCAGAAATTAAATAGTTGTTTTAGTGCTGCATTCTACTAAATTAAATCCCTGACTTTTTAGTCAGGGATTTAATTTATTTAATTTTACCAAATAGCTCTAAAAATTGTTGTGAAATTATTTCTTTAGAAAAGTATTTCAATGTTATTTTTTGTGCTTCTCTTGCTTTATCATCTCGTTCTTTCGGATTTTCTAAATAAAATTTTATTAAATCAATAAATTCCTCTTCATTTTTCCACATAGGAATACTTTCTCATAAATTTTTTCTATAGCTAGATTATAATCAGATATAACAAATGCACCACATGCCGTTGCATCAAAAATCCTATTACTTATAAAACCAAAATCCTTCATATTTTGTTTTGTATCATTCAGCACGATTTTTGCAGAACTATAATATTTTCGTAAATATCTATTATCAATATACTCTTTTTCAACAATTCCCTTAGGCCAACCTTTTCCATAAATTTTAATAGGCAAATCTCTCTCAAGTATAAACAATGGTGATTTTCTATAAAAATGAAAATTTCCAACAAACAAAATTTCTGATTTTAATTTTTCGTCATAATCATGATAAAATTTTTTAGTATTAGTAAATTGTGGAATATACTCAACATCAATCCCCCTATTTTTTAATGCAGAATAAATATCTAAAGAGCTAACAACTAATAAATCAAAACCTTTTTGAACTTCAATTATTTTTTGTAAATAATCCTCAAAAGGCATAACCTGTTCTTCTCCATCAACCTTTAAATTTGACCATGCCAAATACAAAACATTCTTTTCACCCCAACGTTCATATAACACATTATCTAAACTACCTCTTTGCAAAATATTTATAGGTGTACGAGGTTTATAAGAACTATCACCATAATTTATTTGTGTTTTAAAATTATTATTATCAAATGCTAATGCCAAATCATGAGCCAACCAATAATCACCTGAATTATAATCTTTTTCATTTGTTGCTACATCAATACTTATCTCACTATTCTCTGATAACTTATCCTCATTAAATTCAATAATATTTATAAGACGATTAAAAGCGGCTTCCTTTGATAAATATTCTTTTGCAAAATCATCTTCCAATATCTCATCATTTATCAAATAAACCGGAAAAACAAAAACATCTTTATTTATTAAATCAAAAAATTCTTTTACTTTACGATTTTCAACTAAAACTATGCCACAATTATTAATTGCCTGAAACAATTCTTTACTAGGATTAAAATATGCCTCACCCAGCCAAATAATCCTATTTTTATCATATTTTTCAAAATTCAAAACTTTTCTATCATTAAAGTACATGGCATGTAAGCGATACTTTTCACCTAAAATATTTTGCAATTCAGCCACCTTAAAAGAAATGTCAATATTTTGAAATACTTTATTATTACTAATATAAAAGTAACATAACAATGAAATAGAAACAAAAATAAAAAAACACAAAAAGTATTTTTTCATAATAAGAAAAATATTGCACTTGTTAATATTTATCATTTTATATAAAATCTCTATCAATACTATAAAAAAGATATATGTAAAAATGTAACAGCTTTTATATCCGTTTCTGCAAAAACTCTACGTCTTATTTGCCCTCTTATAAAATCTTCTATTTGAATTTTATTATCACAATCTAACAATTTGGCTTCTATTAAAGGTCTAACTTTTCCTAATATTTCTTCAGACAACTTATTCCAATCATTCTCTTCCAATATATCAATTGACGACATCTGTAAATCCAAAAGATCTTTATTCCTAATAACAGCGCTAATAAAAAGAGAACAATTATAGGCGATACGACGACGATTTTTTATTAATTGAGAACCTAATGATACCGGACGATTCCTATCCCAAGCGATAACATCTGTAAATACCGTTTCTAAATATTCTATATGATTATTATTTAAGATACACATATCCCCATTCTGAGCAGAAAAAACTTCGTCTATTCCGCAACTTAAAGCAAAGCGTTTATGTTCTCGTATAAATTTTTTATCACCATGAACAGGCAAAACAATTGCTGGCTTTAATAATTCATACATCTTTTTTAAATCTTCTCTACACGCATGTCCTGACGTATGAACCAAATCCGTTTCATCGGTAATAACTCGTGTACCCTGAGCAGAAATTTTATCTTGCATACGTTCTATTTTATTTTCGTTTCCCGGAATAACTTTGGAAGAAAAAATAATTGTATCTGATTTATCCAGTTTTACATATTTACTTTCACCATTTGCAATAATACTCAAAGCACTCCTATAGTTAGCCTGAGATCCTGTACAAATATACATAGCTTTATCAGATGGAATATCTTGGGCTTCATCAATAGAATATACCTTAGGTAAATCACTAAGATAGCCACAATCTTTTGCAATTTTAATATTAGTCAAAAGAGAACGCCCCATTAAAACTGGAGTTCTATTAGCATTATCTGCGGCCAAAATTAAGCTTTCCATTCTCATCAAATTAGAAGCAAAACAAGTAACAATAAGTCCTCCTTCTATTTTTGAAATAAGTTTTATCAAACTATCTCTCACTTCAGCTTCAGATGGAGATTTTTTTTCAATCATAACATTTGTAGAATCACAAACAAGCATTGAGACGCCTTCATCAGAAAATCTTTTTAGACTTTCAAAATCGGTTGGTAACATTGATAACTCTTCATCATCAAAACGCCAATCCGTAGCATGCAAAATATTTCCATACTTAGTTCTTATCGCCAACGCACAAGTTTGAGGAACAGAATGAGCTACAGAGATAAATTCAACACTAAAATTTGGTAATTCAACAACTCTATTATTATTTACAGAATTTAAAGGCACCATATCTTCCATCTTAAACTCAGACAATCTGGCCTTTATCAATCCTAAAGTAAAATCCATCGCATAAACAGGACACTGTAAACTAGGCCATATTTGAGCAATTGCTCCTAAATGATCTTCATGTCCGTGAGTTATAAATAAACCGACAATATCATCTTTATAAGGTTCTAAGAATTCCGGAGAAGCATAAGCTAGATCCATACCAGGATATTCATCAGCCAAAAAACCATAACCTACATCAACAATAATAATCTTCCCATCAACAGCATACATGAACATATTCATGCCAATTTCATCAGCCCCACCAAGAGGCAAAAAATAAATCCCTTCTCTTTTAAAATCACTCATCATTTCTTCCAATATAAAAAACATCACCCGCAAAAACTTTTTTAATAATACCATTTTGTTCTATTAATAAACAAGCATTATTATCTATTCCTCTTAAAATTCCAAATTCTTCTATTTTTTCTTGCTTAATTACTATATTTTCACCTATTCCCTTGATATTATCTAACCATTTGTCTTTTATTCTATCAAAACCTTTTTTAATCAATTCATCTAAATACATAGAAAATATATCCAAATAAATATCTAAAAATTCATCTGCTGTTATATCAATTCCATTCTCTAATAAAGATGTCGTATTATATAAGATATCTTTTGATTTGGGAGAAGACATAATATTAACACCTATACCAATAACAACATAATCTCCTTCACCTTTTTCCAACAAAATACCAGAAACCTTATGGTCATTAATTAAAACATCATTAGGCCATTTAAGTTTTACATTAATAGATTTATTCAATTTTTTAATTGCTTGAAGTAATGATAATGATGATAAAACAACTAATTGTCCAATCTTATTTAATTCAAATTCAAAAGCTATCGAAAAAAACAAATTTCCTTCATCAGAAATCCATGTTCTACCTCGACGACCACGACCTTGTAATTGATATTTAGCTTTTACCACAATTCTTCTACCACTAGATACACAATAAAAATTTATTTTATCATTGGTACTAGTTAGTTTTTCAAACTTATAAACATCCCATTTAAACATTATCCCAAAACAACTTCCAATATAGAATTTAAATCACCAAACAAATCCTGAGGTTTTAACATAATCCAAATCATTATTATAACATCGATTAAAATTGCCATATAAATACCAATATCTGCTCTATCAAAATATTTCTTACTCTTCTCGAAATATAAAGTTTTAATAATTTGCAAATATGAATATAATAAAACAACCATCATTATTAACAAATATACTAATTGATAAAAATTATCATGTGAAACCAAATTATTTAAAACAGAAAACACTCCTAAAAAACCCAAAAAAGGAGGAATACCTAACAATGAAAACAAAAATATAGACAGCACGGCTGAAATATAAGGACGTTTATGAGCAGCTCCTTCATAATCAGTTAGCATAAATAAATATTCTCCTTTACTTTTTATACCAAATAATGATGCACATATACCACTCATAGCCAGTAAATAAGTAAACATATAAATCAAAGAAGAATACATCCCCTCATAATCAAAATATCGTAACATTAAAAA
Organism: Alphaproteobacteria bacterium; assembly: GCA_045577985.1. GTDB lineage: Bacteria > Pseudomonadota > Alphaproteobacteria > RF32 > CAG-239 > RUG410. The sequence goes on along the minus strand of JAZNJJ010000024.1, from coordinate 160,028 downwards.
TATTATACCAAAATGATATACTGAACTATATGCAAAAATCTTTCGTAAATTTTTTCCACTACAAGCCCCAACAGCACCAATTCCTATAGAAATCAACGCTATAGCTAAATAAAACAATTCAAAATAATCCAATATAGGCCATAATACTTTCACATTAAAATTGATAAATCCAGCCATATAAGCAGCAACTGGCACCAAAATAAAATATGTAAATATAGGTAAAATTATTTGTCCCATAGTTTCTGTAAACCAAAAATGCAATGGAGCTAATCCAAATAAAAATATAAAAGATAAAATAGCTAATGATGCAGCACCATAAATCATAAAGTTATTCTGTTTTGTGCTTAAAAACATAAGCAAATCCTCATAATATAAAGATCCTGATTGTTTATAAAAAATAAAAGTAGATAATATTAGCATTCCCCAAGATATTAATGCTGATAGGATATACACTTGTCCGCTTAAAGATATTTCTTTCCGTTTATCTGCATTTTTATACATTATAAAATTACTTAATATCATTAAAGTATATCCAACACAAGTAATCGCAAGATTCTTAGAAGAAATAATAATCATACAAGATAATACGGCGAATAATAATCCGCTACAGAAAATATTTCCAGAAATATTCAAACTTGAATACCATTTACGAGAAAGAAATAAAACCGTAAAGGTTGCAAAAAATGTTACTATTATAAATAATAATGAAAACAAATCTGCTGATAATAAATTATAACTTGCTGATTTATTATAAAATAAAATAGAAAACGTCAAACTGACGAATAAACATATACGAGTTATTTTAAAACAAACTCTATTCTCATCATCAAGATAATTTTGAAACAATAATACAATTATTCCTATTAGAAGAGTAACAAAAGGAGAAAAATAAATAATACTTTCTAGCATCTTATCCTCCTAAACAATAAACCACAATGGGTTGAAAAAAGATAGGAATAAAATTGTAATTATTATAATAAAAAATACCAACTTCCACCCATAAAGATCTTCAACACTTAAAGCATTTTCAGAATAATTTTGCAAATCTTTCATTACATATAATTCATATATCAACGATACAGATATTAAAGTAATAGCTCCCATAACCCATACTGCAGTCAAAAAACTTTCTTTGAAAATCGCTGAAATTAAAATAAAATTATTCCAAAATAGAGAAGATAATGGTAAACCAACAGCAATTAACAAAAAGATTACAAAAATTTTTGATAATTTTGGCATATAAGCTAATATTCCTCTGTAATCGCACCTATTCTCTTCACACTCTAATTCTAACTGTAAATCTAAAACAACTAAAGATGAATTAACAATTAGAAAAGTAAATAAAGAATATACTATATTCATTTTCAACGTATCCGTCGGTAATACTACCGCCAATAAAAATAATAAATAATAAATTGTTGAATATGAAAATAATTTATATAAAAAATCTTTATGAGCTACACCAATCAAAGCTATAAACATCATTGTCATAATACAAAATGTTTCAACAACTGGCATAAAAGCATCAATTGCTTCAGGTACTGATACTGGCCAAAAACGAACAAAAGCATACAATCCTGACAAAGGTAATAGATTTGTAATTACGTATACTAAGGAATTTTTAGTTCCTGTACTTATGGCAGAAATCCAATAATGAAAAGGCCAAACAGGAATACGAGAGATAAAAGCTATACAAATACTACTCCATACATATAATCCGACATTCTCAGGTAAATCAATGAGAGCAATTTTTTCCAATAAGACATTTTCATTATAAAACTTAAACAAAATCAAAATAGCGGACAATAAAAATAATACACCAACAAAATTAAATATAAAGAATCTTAACAAAACAGGTGACTTTTTAACGTTACCACAAGTAACATTCATCATATATAAAGGAAGCAACATACAGGTAAAAAATATATAAAAAGATACCATATCTGTTACAATAAAGAAACCGGTAATAGCCCACACAAAAATTAAACAACTAATCATCAATAATTTATTTTTTTTGCTTATTTCTGATAACCCCATTAAGCCAATGAAAATTGAAATATAAACAGATAAAAGCAAAAATAATGAGAATACATCAACACCTAAAGACAGTTTTATCTTTTCATCCCCCCACCAATAATAAGAAGAAGAAAAAAACAATCCATATTCATTTAAATTTATTTTTGAAAACAAATAAAGCACATACAGAATACTTGTACCTAACGTAAATAATGTTACCATCCATACATTAACAGCGCTTTTTTTTGAAATTAGCCCAAATAAGCACCCTATCAGAGGAATCAAAAGAAGAAACATCAAACTCATTAGAAAGTCCCTCCTCCCAACTTATATGAAATAATCAATAAAATAAAAATCAAAATAATAATAACTAAACTACCTTCAATACTGCGATTATGAATTTTTCTAAACAATCGAATACATAACTGAACAAACATGGACATTATATTCAATATTATTTTCTCGACAAACAACCAATCAATTAACAACCATAAAAACTTACCACAAAATCTAATAGGTTTAATTATAAAATACTTATAAAAATATCCGAAACCATCAAAATTTTGAATAATAAAATTATCATATAAAAGAACCCAATGCTTAAAAGGATTGAATACACATAATATAATAAAAGCTATACTCCATCCCCAAACAGCAATATCATTGTTCATTGTACTTTTCAGTAACCAGCCTCCTAAAAAAAAGGCTATTAACGATGGATAAATTTTAATATTTGCATGAATTCCTTGTAAAATCGTTGAATTATTTCTATTACTAACTTCATTAATTATCTTACTAAAAACCAAAACAAACAATACGGCAAAACTCCATATATAATATCGATTACTGTTATTATACATTGTTGTCAACGTTGATGATAATGCAATAATTACCAAGAATACAACAAATATAACAGAAAGTAAGATACTTTTAGTTTCGACTAGACATCCCAACATCTGGGACATTAATTTTTTACGATTTGAGTAAAAATATATCAAATACAATGTATACAATATTAAATATGCTTCTAAAAATAAATATGTAAAATTATCTGACCATTCAAAACCATTAAATTTTAATAATTCCACAACGATTGATAATATTAGTAAAAAAATATATATAAATTTTGCTTTGAAATCATTCACAAATAATGCCCGAATACAACACCATAATGCATTAAAAATACAAACAACATCCAAATACTTAATAAAAAGAACAGAAGTAGCCCATACTCCATGAAATTTTAATAACAAAATTAAAGCGGCCAAAGGAGAAAATAAACACAATACATTCTGCAACCTATGTAACCTAATATTTTTTAGCCCTAACAACCCAACATGAAAAGGCACCATCCCCATTTTCATAAAAACTGCAGTCAATCCTACAATAGCAACAAAATCATGATGATATCCATTATGTTTATATAATAAAATCTGCCTGATATCCAAAGAATCTACACAACTATTTATTAACGCCAACACCGTAAATAGCATCAAATCAGCCAACATATTTAATATTATATATCTTTTACAAGCTTCTATATCTTTAATTACAACAACGGCCAAAATATCAATTACAAAAAGAGCAGAAAGAAGTTGCACAAAATTATTACTGGTAATCATCATTATTATTGCTATTAAATTAAAAATTAAAATAGCATCATAAACACCACGTCTTTCTTCATATTTAAAAAAAACGTTATTAGCGGTAGCAATTAGAGTTATCAAAATAAAAGGAAATACTAAAGAATAATTATATGCATTAGAAACAATATCAACCTTAATATCCCCACTTGGTGAACTATTCCACATAAACGAAAAAATTCGTTCTGTTTCAAAATTCATATTTAAACAAAAATTCACAAAAACTAAAAAAATAGATGCAAAAGTCAACACAGAGAAAATCTTATCTACTTTTGCACCAACTTTTATACTACTAAAAATTCCTATAACAAATAACAGAAACGTAGTATATGCAATCATTTTGATACTTTCAGTTTCCTTAATTTTAAGAAACGATCAAATTATTAACATCTTTAACTAAACGAACAGGAACAATATATTCTCTTTCCACATCATCATTTTCAATTTCCACAACTAAAATTTCAGAAACCGATTTTAACGGGATTCTTGCTCCTTCTTCAATACTTTTAAAAGCTACAGAACTTTCTTGAGATCGATACAAAAGAGCCATTTCGCCACCATCATAAATAAAACGAGGATTTTCTGGACCTCCTGCTCTACTATCCATCATCAACATAATCTCACCTTTTGCATTTTGCAAGATACTATACCGACCTTTTTGACCAATTTCATTACTAATAGCCATATTAACCTCTATAAATATTAAATGTTTATCTCATATTTTCTCCAAGACTAACACATAATTATTAATAAATAAATACATATTTCATTTTTTTTAACTTTTTTTATTTTTTTTATTGACTTCCCATTTTTTATCATCTATAAGCATATTCGTCTAATGAGTTCGTAGCTCAGTCGGTAGAGCATTTGACTTTTAATCAAAGGGTCCCGGGTTCGAATCCCGGCGAGCTCACCAACATACAGAAAAGGTTGCATTATCGCAGCCTTTTCTTTTTAATATTAACAATTGGTTTATATCTACCAATCAGGTCCAAACACTAAGATACATAGTGATATAACACAAAAAAATACATATGCTAATATTACTACGAACAGTAATTTCAGCAAGATATTAGTAATTTTTTTAATGTACCTTTGAATGAGCTCACTACAATCTCCTTTTGGATATTTGCTACCTAAAAGACGACCTATCATGTTAGCGTATTGATCGCCCATACTATTGTCAAGAGAATTTTGATTTATTTTAGCTGATATAACCTTGTGGCTTTCTTCCGAAGATGGCTTTATTCTGCAAGCAAACCTCTTAGCATTTGGACTCGCTCTTTTAATATCAATACTTCAGAACGATGGCTCAAAAAAAGTTGATAGAGATAAATTAATTTGTTGTAATAATACATCAATTAACTTTTATCACCATTCAAAATATTTTGTTCCATTTTATATTGCTTTACAAACATTTGATATTTTTTCTCTAAAGATGAATATGCATATGGAGTTTTCACATCTCTTAAAACAATAGCAACGAAATCCCTAGATTTCTTTCCTTTTTTTATATATTCAGGCATTTTTAAAAAGATATCATACAATGGATCTTTTTCTAATTTTATAGCCATCTTTTGAATTTTTTCAGTTGGATTTTCACAATTTAGTTGAAGTATATCATATACTTCACTAACACTGTCGTTCTGTTTAATGTCTAACAAATTTTCAATCATTTCTTTCACTTGATTCAGTTCATTTTCATCATCAATAAGTTGTTGCAATTTACAAAACAAACATTCTTTCAAATCCATTTTAAAACCCCTATATTCACTAAAATAAACTATACATTTATAAAATGTGCTTCAAAAATACAAAAATATCAATATTTTTATTACAGTCTTTTACATTATAAGAATAAACATTCGATTCGCATTATATTAGAAATAATAATATTAATAAAAAATCCTTGAAAAGCATTAAGCTTTCAAGGATTTTTTATTAATATTTATCTCTCAGATAAATCAACAATTAACTTAGTTAATTTATCTGCAGACATTTTGTCTGACACATCACAATTGGTTTCAACACCGAAAGTATCCTCCAAATGAACGATAAGAGAAGCTCTATCAATGGAATCTAATCCTAAATCGCTCTCGAAGTCAGCTGAAGGCTCAAAATACTCTGGATTAAAACACAATTCTTTGAAGAGATATCTCTTCAATTCAGTCATTACATCTTCTGACCTAACCTGTAATGTATTTTCCATACGCATAAAAATTTAAAGTTACATAATAATAAATAAAAACTGTCCTAATATGTTTATTCTTAATCAAATGTTCGCATAAATAAACAAATAAAGCCGTCCAACAGACGGCCTAATTATCTAATGGCGCGCTCCGGGCGATTCGAACGCCCGACCCACAGCTTAGAAGGCTGTTGCTCTATCCTGCTGAGCTAGGAGCGCATAACCATAAACATAATGTAAATCGCACAAAAAAAAGATAATGTCAATAAAAAATAATTTTTTTTATTTTTAATATTGAAATTACCGACAGAGTATAGTATATTAAACAACGAGTTAAATATAATTAATTATTTATTTTTATGGCAAAATTCACTAGAGTAGAGCGTGCTGCTATTTCCAAGGAATTCAGAGAAAGTATCCAGCAGTACGGATTAGAGAACGCAATTACATCAGTAATGGACAGCTCTTCAGAAAAAGTACCTATCCGCAAAACAGTTCTCGCACAACAATGTCGAAAACCTAGTTTCGCCGCGGAATTCAATGCCGCTTGCGACAGGTTAATTAAACAACGTCCTTTACAGGCAGTAAAGATTATGGAATTCAAGGGAGAAATAACCGGACATTAATTTCTCTCTGCAAAAAACTCTTGGTTAACAACCAAGAGTTTTTTCATATTACTTTTTCAACAAAAAATCTCACTAAAAAGTGAGATTTTCTACTAACCCTGACGACACTTCAACTTAGGGTTCTTTTTATTAATCACATAAAGACGACCTTTACGACGAACTATTTTACAATTCTGATCGCGCTCTTTTTTTGATTTTAACGAACTGAAACTTTTCATTTTCTTTTCCTTTACAAAACATTTTGAGCGCAAAATAAGCCATTTATCCCCAAATGTCAACCAATTTTTTTCAACAATTGAAAAAAATTAAGACATATTTCACTATTATTACCTATAGCTTATAATATATTCCACAAATAAAGGAGAATAAAATGAAAAAATTTCTATTTTATTTAATAGTAAGCTTATTAACAAGTACGGCAACATTTGCTAAACAAAAAGTATCATATTTAGAAGAAGTCTATAGCTTAGGATCTATTGCCGGTCAAGGATTAGCTTGCCAAGCAGATAAATACCATCAATTTGAATTATTAGCTCGAGCCATTTTAATGAGTAAAGCTACCGATTCTAAAATGCAAAAAGAAGGCATGGAAAAATATAATATAGGAAAGGTTGAAGCCTTTATGACAATTGAGGACGAAAATTTTGCTAACTGTAATGAAATAACAAACAACTTCAATGAACAAAAAATATTCAAAAGCATCTTATATTCTGATGGTAAAATTAAATTATATAATGGCACGATCATAACACCTCATAAACCCTATGATGCATCAAAATTATACAAAGAAGACCCTTACGCTTTCGAAAAAGCTGATAAAGCATATAAAAAATCTCTTGCACTTGCACAAAAAAACAGTAAGAATGCAAAGAAAATTCCGTTAAAGGATTCTAATTATAATAAATACGCAAACCAATTTAATTAAAAGGAGTACATAATGGCTTCATACCAATACATATATGTAATGCAAAATTTAACAAAAGTCTTACCGGGAGGAAGAGAATTATTCAAAAATATAACCTTATCATTTTTTCCTGGTGCTAAAATAGGTGTATTAGGTGTTAATGGTGCTGGAAAATCAACACTATTAAAAATCATGGCTGGCGTAGACAAAGAATTCAATGGTGAAGCTTGGGCTGCAGAAGGAGTAAAGGTTGGATATTTAGAACAAGAACCACAATTAGATCCCTCCAAAAATGTTATGGAAAATGTTATGGATGGGCTCGGCGAAACCAAAGAACTCTTACAACGTTTTGAAGAAGTTTCCGCTAAATTTGCTGAACCAATGACTGATGATGAAATGAATGCTCTTATTGAAGAACAAGCAAATCTTCAAGAAAAAATAGATGCTTGTAACGGATGGGATATAGAAAGAACTATTCAAATTGCAATGGATGCATTACGTTGCCCTCCGGCAGAGGCTGACGTAACAAAACTTTCTGGAGGAGAAAAACGAAGAGTAGCACTATGTAGGTTATTATTACAAAAACCAGATATGTTACTTCTTGATGAACCTACAAACCACTTAGATGCAGAATCTGTCGCATGGTTAGAACATCATTTGCGAGATTATAATGGTACGGTTGTAATGGTTACACACGACAGATACTTCCTCGATAATGTAACTGGATGGATTTTAGAATTAGACCGAGGACAAGGTATACCTTACGAAGGAAATTACACTTCTTGGCTTGAGCAAAAAGAAAAACGCTTAGCTCAAGAAGCTCGTGAAGAAAATGCTCGTCAACGCACATTAGCTCTTGAACTAGAATGGATACGTAAAAATCCTAAGGCTAGACAAGCAAAATCAAAAGCTCGTATCAATGCTTATGATGAGCTATTATCTCAGTCTGTCAAAGATAAAATAACAACTGCACATATAAATATTCCTATGACAGAACGTCTTGGGGATTTGGTAATAGAAGCAAATCATATAAGTAAAGCCTTTGGTAATAAAGTACTGATTGATGATCTATCATTTAAAATCCCAAAAGGTGCAATTGTTGGAATTATTGGTCCTAATGGTGCAGGAAAAACAACTCTTTTCCGCATGATTACAGGACAAGAAAAACCTGACTCTGGAGATATTCGTATTGGTGAAAGTGTTGATCTAGGATATGTTGACCAATCAAGAGATGAACTTAATCCTAATAAAAATATATGGGAAGAAATTTCTGACGGTTTAGACATGATACAACTAGGTAAAAATGAAGTATCTTCTCGAGCATATGTAGGTCAATTCAACTTCAAAGGATCTGACCAACAAAAGAAAGTTGGTCAGTTATCCGGTGGTGAAAGAAACAGAGTGCACTTAGCCAAAATGCTAAGAAAAGGTGCTAATGTTATCTTACTTGATGAACCTACAAATGATTTAGACGTTGATACATTACGTTCTCTTGAAGAAGGAATTATGCAATATCCCGGATGCGTCCTAGTAACATCCCATGATAGATGGTTTCTCGATCGTTTAGCGACTCACATTTTAGCATATGAAGATGATGGTCATGTCGAATGGTTTGAAGGAAACTTTGAAGAATATGAAAAAGATAAAAAAGCACGTCTTGGAGAAGATGCTTGTAACCCTCATCGTATCCGTTACAAAAAACTTGAACGATAGAAATAATTAGCTGCACACATTTAAAACATTTAAGCTCCTATATAACCAATGGTCAACATAGGAGCTTAAAAGTTCATAAAGGGCGAAATCTCTTTCCATTCTGAATAATATCATGGAAAACCATGGACGATGAACGGAAATCGCTCTCTGTTACAGGCATATAAATGAATGCCCGGTCAAAAATTCGTCTGGACAAGAGAAAACACTGTCCATCAGCATAGCGGAACATAGTCCCAAGCATCACCGGCCATTCCATCATACCAGGAAGTTTCTGGATTTTGCATCCCGTCCTCATATCAAAGTAACTTCCGTCAAGCTTTTTACAAGGAATCACGTCGCAAATTTTCGGATTGTTATACTCCAATACATTTGGCCGTTGATTAAAGGGCACATTTGCCGGCACACTAACAAGGCTCACCAGCTGGCTGCCTTCACAAAATACTCTATCCATATATAATATAAAAATTTAATAAAAATTCATTTAACAAGCAATTTATACCATTTTTACGCTATTTTGTCAACATTTTTTTACAAAGAATAAAATACTGATATTTCAATAAGATAAACATAATTATCAATTAAAATCGTAAAATAAAAAAATAGAAAAAATCTTTTTAACGAATCTATTAATAATCTCAACATTTTTTATATACAAATAACGGAGATTATTTTTTAGCCTCAAATATCTTCCGAGATTTGAGGCTAAATAAATTATTTTATATATGGTAACGAATTAATCAAATCTTCCTCAGTATTTATATCTGCAGGTGCTTCCGGAACTAATTTTATATTATCTACAATCATAGCTCTTACATCCATTCCATTTTCCAAAGCTCTTAATTGTTCTAAAGCTTCTCTTTTTTCCAAAACTCCCGTTGGTAAAGCAACCATTTTTTGTAATGATGAAGCTTTAAATACATAAATTCCTATGTGATAATATAAATCTTGATTATCACATTTCTCAGGATTTCGTGTATAAGGAGCTGTTGCTCTTGTAAAATACAAACAACGAGCCTCCTTTTCACCCTCTTTCAATCCCATAATAATTTTAACAACATTAGGATTATTTTTATCTTCTTCAGAATTAATTATCATACCACAAGTGGCAATATCGCAATTTGTACGTTCAATCAAATCAACTAAAGGAATGGCTACTTTAGGATCTACATTGATATTATCGCCTTGAAAATCAACAACAATATCATATTTTGTTCCATCTGGATCTAATTCTTTTAATGCGGCTGCAATTCTATCTGTTCCACTAGGTAAATTAGGATCGGTTAATATAGCCTTAGCACCAAATTTCCTACATTCATCAACAATAGCCTGATCTCCTGCCGCAATAGCAATATCAGTATCTAAAGCATTTTTTACATTTTCATATACTCGTTGAACCATAGTTTTACCATTAATAACTCTCAATGGTTTATTTGGTAATCTCGTTGCGGCCAACCTAACAGGCATCAAAGTAATCACTCTACTCATAATTAAAACTCCTATAATGTTATTTCATACCATCAATTTCATTTTCTCATTATTCTATAATTTCTATTACAGATTATCCTCCAATACTGTCAATTTGTATTAACTTATTTATATCACCAAACTCCTCTTTGTAAAGAATATTTAAAGATTTTCCTTTTGATATTTGCCATGCAGTAATTCCAGTCCCCATACATAATACAGGTGTAATTCCAACATTTAAAGCTCCCAACACGTCAGTTTTTATAGTATCACCAACCATGCATATTCTTGATTTATCTATTCTAATATCTTCTTTTCTTAACAAATCAAAAACATATTCAAATATATTAGTATGAGGCTTACCATACTCAATAACTTCACAACCTTTATTTCTAAAAGCTTCAGCAAACGCCCCATTTCTAACAACAAAAACAGCCTCAGAATTTTCAGCCAACGGATGTCCTTCTCTTGCAAAAATATCAGGATTTGCATTTACAATGGGGAGCCCTGTCCGAGCAACTTTTTCTATTTCTTCATCATAAGGTAATAAAATTTCAGAATCCCATAAACAAACCTCTCCACTATCATCCAATTTCATAGGCCAAAACTTATCATTATATTTTGAAAATTGAGAAATTTGTTCTTTTGTTAAAAACGGAACACCGCAATATATAAAGTCAGCATCATCGCAATTATATACACGTTGAAATTGAGTACCCTCAAAACATTTACTCCGTAAAAATCCCAAAACATAGTATTTCTTTTTATCTGCAAAAATTTTCTTATTCATTAGCTCTAGATGCAATACTTCTCCAGCAGTCATAAAATGTGTATAATCACGTCCCTTTAATAAGCCTTTTCGTTCATATGAAGCAATAGTATCTGCATTACACATCGCCGTATTTGAAACTACAACAACCTGTTTACCTTCTAGAACAAGTTGAGACATCATTTCTACACTACCTGCATAAAAACCATTTCCTTCCCAAAAGACTCCATATGCATCAAATAGAAAAATATCAAATTTATGAGCTATATCTTTTAAACCATTATAAATCATTACTAATTAAACCCAATTTTTGCAAAATAGCCAATTTAGCTTTATGTGGTAATTTTTTATTTTTATAATCAGGATATTGTTCAATAACAATTTTCCACAAATTTCGACTTCCTGTTCGTTTTGCTTTCAACTCTGGAACAATCCATACCCTATCATAAGCAAGCAAAATTTCCTTACCTCCTAATGTAGCACCATTGAAAGGCAAACAATTTAATAAATTTACAACATGTAATACACTATCTGCTCTAGGAATATACTCTCTCTTACATAAATCAGCTAAAATCCTAAATTTTATTTCCGGGTGCCAAGATAAATATTCTACATATCTAAAACTATTAACAATATCAAAATCTGTTTTAAACTTATCTTTCTTTATTTCTTTAATATATTGTTCAATAAATTGTTCAGCACTTTGTAAATTTGTGACGGCTTCGTCTATTTTAGCTAAATCAATTCCTGTATTTTCATAAAATATCGGCATAAATTTTCTTAATCTATTACGAAAAAACAAATCGCTATCATTAGATTCATCATTTACCCATTTAACATTTTTACTTCGTAAATAATTTTTCAATTCATCAGGAGAAACATGTAGTAGTGGACGCAAAATTTTAAGTCCATTCCAACAACTAACCTCTCGCATACAACACAAACCTTCTAATCCACTACCTCGCTGTAGTCGCATCAAAAAAGTCTCAGCTTGATCCTGTAAATGATGAGCTACCATTAATGAACTTATTGCATTATTATCACACCATTGCTTCATCAATGTATATCTGGCTAATCTTGCCGCTTCCTCAATTCCACATTTAGGTTTACAAGCATTCCATTCCAAAATATGATGTTCAATACCATATTTTTTCATAATTTCTGCAACATATTTTGCTTCTTGTGTTGAACTACTCCTTAATTTATGGTCTACCGTCAAAGCAATAAATTTATATCCGTACACAGAAAACAGTTCTTTAGCCATAAGAATCAAAGCCAAAGAGTCTGCCCCACCAGAAACACCTACAGCAATTGTAGTTTCTTTTATATTATTTCTACTTAGAAAAGTTTCCACTATTTACACCCAAGTTTTTTAGCTTCTGTTTTTACGCGTTTATTCAAATCAGCATTTGCTTTTGGAAATTCTGCACTAAAACTCATAAACACGATACAAGCATTTTTATTTTCATTCATACTTTTCAACGTCATTCCCAATTTAAACAAACTATCTGCAGCTTTATTTCCTGAGCGATATTTTTCATAACCATTTTTAAAAGCATGCTTTGCTTTATTAAATTCCCCTTGTTTATAATACGCTTCACCCAACCAAAATTGAGCATTTCCTGCTAACTTATCTTTTGGAAAATCTTTTAATATATGTTCAAAGGCCAACTCAGCTTCATCATAAAAACCTGAATTTAGTGCTTCCATCCCTGCAGCGTACATTTCATCTGCATTTAATTTTTTTCTATTACTCACAACTTCAACCTTTGTTTCATTTACTGCTAAATCATTTGGTATTAGCTGCTGAGGACCATCATTATCAAAATTAGTTTCAGAACTTCCTTCGTTTATTTCAATATTTTTATTGGGAGCTACTTTTGTTCCTGCAATTGGAGCCAAATCAGATCCTTGAATACTATCTCCAACAACCACTCTTGAAGCATCTTCAGCAACAGGAGCAGAATATGTAACCGGCAAACTTACCACAGGAGATACTAATGAATCTGGAACTTGACGACCTTCTAAGATTTTAAAACGAATATCAATATCTCTATTTAATTTTTCAATTTTTTCATCTACTTGTTTTAGTTTAAACTCCAACTCATCAACACGACCATTTAATTTACGAACAGTTTCATCATATTCTCCGATTTTACCTTGAATTTCAGAATTTGCAGATGAAACCATCTTCTCTTCACTATCAATTCCTCTATAAACCTGTCGTTGCAACACCCTTATATCTTCTCTTAGTAACTCAATATCTTGTTGCCAATCAGCAGCATTAACTTCACAAATTTTCAACAAAAAAACTAAAATAAAACTAAAATATAATGATAATTTCATCGCACCCTCAAATTATTAAAATAACAGTTCATTTATATACTATATTTTCTACAAGTACAAGAACAAAAAACGTTCAAAAAAAAGCAAATTTCTTCATTTTTGGTTTTCTAATTATATCACCAGCACATCATCAGATATTAAACATACAACAATTGATTATTTTGACAATTTTGTCATTTTTGTCTTGCGCATCATAAAAAAATAGTATATAATACCATTGAACAAAATGACAATTATTATATTATTATGAAGAACGTCTTGAAAAGTTTTAGAGAGAAGTTTAGTAACTCTAAAAAATTGTTTTTTTTACTTGCTTTTGTAGGCCTGACATTAACAAGCTGCAATCGCAATATTGAATATATTGGTGTAGAACGGATTAAGGTTGAACGAGGAGAAGCATTCGTCACAGTCAATTCAACAAAATATCCTGTTTCTAAGGTATATACACGATTCGGAGGCCAGAGAGAGCCACATGCAGGAGAAACTGTAACCATTGCTAACTACGGAACTAACCATAAACCGGATATACGTATTTTTGCGAATGGTAATTGGCTTAAAACAGAAATGATAGAAGCTACTCGCGATTGTTTCATCAAAAAAGTTGTATCCCTATCTCTAAAGGCTATAGTGGGAATACTAGTCATTGCATTCATAGTAAACATTATTGCTGCCTTCCATGATTAAATCAAAAAGACTTGGTATAAAACCAAGTCTTTTTGATTTAATATAAAAAACGCATCCGATTCGGATGCGTTATAATTGGTAAAAAAAACCGAAATTATTCAACAGCACTAACAACTGTTACAGCACGACGGTTTTGAGCCCAAGCAGCTTCATTACTACCCAAAACTGCAGGTCTTTCTTTACCATAAGAAATTGTAGAAATTCTATCTTCTTCAATGCCTTGAGATACTAAATACTGTTTAACAGCATTTGCACGACGCTCACCCAAAGCTAAGTTATATTCACGAGTACCTCTCTCATCGCAATAACCTTGAACAACAGCATGAACATCTTCATGATCTTTCAACCACTCAACTTGAGTATCTAAAGCAGCTCTAGCTTCTGCAGATAATGCAGAACTATCAAATGCGAAAAATACTGTATCTGTTGAATTTTCAGCAAAATCACGTGCTAATCTTGATTGGCAATCAGCACCACCAAATAAACCGCCGTCCATACCTAAAGCTGAACAACCAGATAATGCTACAAGAGCTACGAACAAACTTAAAAGTTTTTTCATCTTATTTTCTCCATATGGTTTTTACAATTTATCGTATTTCTACGAAAGTTAACTTAATTGCATTACAACTAATACAATAAACAACTTAAGAAATAATAGTAAATTTTTCAATAACAAAAACAAAAAAAATAGCAATAAAGTTAAAAAATGTGCATTATTTTATAATACTAAAGTTATAAATAAAGCTAATCTTTTATATATGCTGCATCAACAATACTCTTTTGCTTATCCAAATCAAAATCAACTTTAACATTTAATTGAGGAGCAATAGCCGTAATTATATTATTAGTAATAGGCACCGCATTCCAACCTGCTTCTGTATGTCCCCAAGTATCCTTACTTCCCTTAGGCTCATCAACCACTACTAATAATGCATATTTCGGATTATTCTCTGGAAATGCAGATATAAAAGTAGAAATACTTTTTTTATGGTCATACTTACCATTCACAAGTTTATTAGCAGTTCCTGTTTTTCCAATAACCTGATAACCATCAACATTTGCCCTTTTTCCTGTACCTTTAACAACAACTGCACGCAAAAGTTTTCGCATAGATTTTGATGTTTTTTCCGAAATTACTTTTTTTCCTTCACGTACACTTTGGTTAATAAGTGTAGGTTCATAATAAATTCCACCATTTACCATTGCAGAAAAAGCAGAAACAATATGAAGTGGAGTAACAGAAATACCATAACCGTAACTTATTGTAGCCATAGAATGATCTGTCCATCGTTTTTCATCCAAGAATAAAGGTTTTGCTGTTTCAATCAATTCAAAATTGCTCAACTCTTTATCCATATTTATTTTTTGCATAAACTTACGCTGATATTCTTTTCCAACTTTCATTACCTCTAAAGCTGAACCAATATTTGACGATTCTACTAAAATATCTTCTGGAGTTAATTTTTTATTAGATCCATGAGGATCAGACACTCTATATCTACCAAAATAAATAGGTTCAGATGTATCAAATCTGTCGGATACCTTAATTTTTCCACTATCTAAACATAAAGCCGTATTAAATACCTTAAACACAGAACCGGCTTCATAAACACCTTTAGTCGCGAAATTAAATGTTTCCTTCACCCCTTCATTTGGATCATGATCTGGTACAGATACCATTGCTAAAACATGACCATTATTCACATCCATTAAAACAGCAGAAGCTCCAGCTGCATCAAATTGCTTAACACCTGCTAAAAGTTCTTCTCTAATTGTACTTTGTACACCCAAATCAACAGATAAATCTAGAGGTTTTGTAGATGATGTCAATCTTTCATCCATATACCGCTCTAGTCCTGATATCCCCTCATTATCAATATTTGTATTACCTAAAACATGCGAAAATAAATTCTTATGAGGATATACTCTTTTCTCACAACTTTCAAATTCCAAACCAGGAATTCCCAATGAATTAACTTGAGATTGTTGAGCAGGAGACAGATTTCTCTTTAAATAAATAAAAGCACTACGTCTGTTCAATAACTCTAAAAAGCGCTCATATTTTATTTCCGGAAAAATAAAATTAAGCTTTTCCGCAACGTCCTTTGGTTGTTTTATTTTTTTTGTATTAGCATACAAATTAACGGTAGGCAAAGAAGTTGCAATAATTTCCCCATTTCGATCTTGAATATCAGCACGTTTAACAGGATTTTTAAATTTAATAGTATCAGCATCAACGAGTTGTTCATTAGAAATAGCTGTATCAATATTTATACCATTGCTTAAACAAACATAGCTCACACGCAAAGCTAAAACAATATACATAAAAACAAAACAGCACATAGAGAACCATGTTCTGTTTCTACAAGTCAACACATTATCACTTTCTGTAGTATAATTTTTCTGAGAAACCATTCCCCTAGAAATTTTTATTTCCTGTCCCGGAAGATAAAATCTCTCTGTATTTCTTTTAGAAAAATTTACATTAAACCCCATTTTTCTTATCTCTTAACTTCTGCTTTTACTAAAGTTGTCAACCTTTTTTTATTTGCTGAAACTTTACCACCTAATTTTTCATCTTCATAATTAAAGTGTAAAGCAGAATAGTTAATAATTTGTTCAGGTTTTGCTTTTTCTAAAGATAATTGTTCATATGCCAATTTTTGCAATCGATCAGGAGTATTATAATGGCTCCACTCAGCTTTCAATACATGAATATTTTGAATATCCTTTTGAATATTTTCATTTATAGTAGCCAATCTTTTTTCTAAAATCTGCACTCTATTTTTCAAAACAGAAGACCCTAAAGCCACAAAAAGAGTTAAAGTAAGCCACAGAACAACCATTGCCGTTTTGATACTGCTCATAATTTATCCCCTAACCGCATATCTTAACTTAGCTGAACGTGCCCGCGGATTCTTATGACACTCTTCAACTGTTGGCACTATTACCTTTGACACTTCAGTAAACAAGCTATTTTCTTTCACCAAATCTGGTGCATATTTAGAAATTCTAACTTTTTTACCGCCATTATCTCTCATAAATATCTTAACGATTCTATCTTCCAACGAATGAAAATCGACAACAACAAGCCTACCACCCTTCAACAATTGTCTAGAAGCTCCCTCAAGACCTCTAGATAACTCACCCAATTCATCATTGACTGCAATTCTTAAAGCTTGAAAAGTTCTCGTTGCCGGATCTATTTCTCCCACTTTTTTATGAATAACCTGATAAATTATTTCAGCTAATTCACGAGTTGTTTCAATTTCTTTTTTTCTACGATATTCAACAATTCTTTGCGCAATCTGGCGCGATTTTCTTTCTTCACCATATTCATAAATCAAATCAGCCAATTTTTTTTCTTCAAATGTATTTACAATCTCCTTCGCAGAAATTCCTTCACAAGACATTCTCATATCCAAAACAGCATCTTTAGAAAAGGAAAATCCACGCTCTGCCTCATCCAATTGCATTGAAGAAACGCCTATATCAAAAACAACTCCATTAACCTTTTCCGGAATCAAATCATTAAAATCACCAAATTGACCCTTTCTAAACTCAAAACGATCCCCGAACAAATTTTTCATTTCATTTGCTCTAACTACGACATTTGGATCTCTATCCAAAGCAATTACCTTACAATTTGCTTTTTCTAAAATTGCTCTACTATACCCTCCATTTCCAAAAGTCGCATCAACATAAATTTCCCCATTTTTAGGTTCCAAATAACGAAGAACCTCCGCCAACATAACTGGAATATGTCTTTGCTTTTGTTCTAACATTATTCAGCATCCTTTTTCAAAACAGGGCGATTCGCTAAAACTTCTGCTCTTATTCGAGCTTCTTCTTTTTCCCAATTTTCAGGGTTCCATATCTGAAATTTACGTCCTTTACCCACAAACACAGCCATATCTGTAATCTGAGCATGATTTAATAATTTTTCTGTCAACACAATTCGACCTGTACTATCAAACATAAAACGTTTTGCATCTCCGAAAATTAAATTAGTTAAATTATCTTGTTTTTCCGAGAAAAAATCTGTCGAATCCTCTATTTCCGTTGCAAGTTTATCCAATAAATCCTCTAAACATCCCTCAATACAAGGGGATGTCAAACTGCGATAGCAAACAATTTCTGTTGATAATTCTTTAACCATTGCGCGGTAATCTGATGGCAAAGAGACACGACCTTTCGCATCTACTTTGTTAAATATGGTATCCATAAAGAGAAAAACTTTTCTCATAATCAGATTCCTTAAAAATGGGTTAACTCATATTTATGGTATAACATGGTATTTTATGGGATTCAATGGTATTTTTTAGTATTTTATTAACTGTTCTACTTTTGTTCGATTTTTTTTGATAATTTTTAATAATTAAACGAAAAATCAATAAGATAATTTTAAATATTTTTTACAAAATAATTCACAACGGTAAATTTTTATTAATTTTTTCATAATTAAATAAAGAAAAACAACATAGGAAAAAATAAATGAGAATATTTATGACTGGTGGAAATGGTGGAATTGGAAGCGCCATAAGAGAAAAGTTCCAAAAAGAAGGACACGAAGTTATATCACCTTCAAGCAAAGAATTAGATTTGAATAATTCTAAAGATATTCAAACCTATTTTCAAAAAAATGGTAATAACTTTGATGTAATAATTCATTCTGCAGGTTACAACAATCCCTTAAATATTGAAGAAATTAGCCTGGATGAATTTAACAAAACACAAAACATCAATGTTACATCTCTTTTAACTATCTGCCAGCAGATAATTCCCCATTTTGCTAAACAAAAATTTGGATACATAATAGGAATAGGTTCCCTTTACGCATCTATATCTAGAGAAGGGCGAGTGGCTTACACATCGTCGAAACACGCATTAACAGGTTTAATCAAAACACTAACCCTAGAATTGGGAAAATATAATATTTTATGCAACACCGTTTCTCCAGGGTTCGTTGATACAAAGATGTTTCGTGCCAACAATAACGAGGAGAAACGCACCTATTTAGCCTCAAAGATACCTCTAAACCGCTTAGCTAAACCTGAAGACATTGCTGATATAGTCTATTTTTTGGCTTCGCCTCAAAACCATTATATCAATGGACAAGATATAATCGTTGATGGAGGTTTTATGACTGGAAGCTACCAATAACAAATTTATTTACAATAAAAAAAGAATTTTTAATTATTGAAAAATCCACATAATATTGCCCTTCTTATTTCCACAAGCATCAACCGCCACTTCAACTGGCATAGGTATGGAAACAACAGATCCTCCGGAACAAGCAATAGCATAACCATTACCTATTTTACCAGAACAATTTCCTACTAAATCATCTTCGGTTGGTAGATCCAAATCATCCCCATTAGTAACACTTACTGAAATTAATCCAGTAGTATCTAGGTTTCCCCAATCTTGCGTAGCAAGTTCTATGCATGCCTCATTCGGTAAATTCGAGGTTTCAACTGTAAAACTTTTTACATCAAAACCCGTTGAATGCACAGAAAAATATCCTCCCCAATCATTGGTCATATCGTAAACACCACGAGAGGCCATATAGAACATTTCTTTTGGGGCTAAATTAGCTTTATATGCAATTCTCTCATTTAAATTACGATATTGTTTATATCTGGCATATAAAGTTCTAACATTTTGCGAAATTTGCGTAACTTGATCAATCGTTTTATTGATTCGATATTTCATCATCGCTTTTGAATAACCTGCAATACCACCTACAGATAACACGCCGATAATCGCTAAAACTCCAAGCATTTCAATCATTGAACGACCTGATTGAATATTGGTTCTACACATTTTATTCATTATTATTCTCCTTTCCATTGTCCGAAAAAAAGGATCCTTTTTTTCGGACATTTTTTAGAGCGTAAATATTTTTTTAACATATTGAATTTATGATAAATGAGAAAAAAGAAAAATAGTAAATTTATGTCCGAAAAAAGGGATCCCTTTTTTCGGACATTCTGTTAATTAACGTATATTATTAAATATCTGCAATAACTGTCATTGAAACAATAATATCGGGATTTGCAACCATTCCACTTGCTCCACCGCCTTTTTTCAGCATATCAATATATTCCATTCCGGCAGTAACTTCACCCCAAACTGTATATTGCCCATCCAACCAAGGACAATCAGCATAACAAATAAAAAATTGACTATCCGCAGAATCCGGATCCATAGCTCTAGCCATAGAAACTATTCCTCGTGTATGACGAATACGATTAAATTCTGCTTTTAGTTTAACACCACTTCCACCTGTTCCATCACCTTTTGGACAACCAGCCTGAGCCATAAAGCCTTCAATAACTCTATGAAACCTCAATCCATTATAATATCCTTGACGCACTAATTCCTTTATTCTTGCTACATGGTTTGGTGCAACATCAGGAAACATCTCAATAACAACATCACCTCTTTCAGTTTTTAATAATAAAGAATTTTCAGCATCTTTAACACTATATGAATGTTTAATCTTTTTAGCCCGACTTTCACTCATTTCTAATTTTTTTGTATCTGCATCCTCTATATTCTTTGTATCTGGTTTTGCTATATTTTTTGTTTCTGATTTTTCTAATAAGTCAGTCATATTTCTTCCTTTCATTATATTTCCTATCCAATATTTAGGAAGTTAATTTTAATTATTCAAGACAAAATCTACTCTTTCTTTTGCTGAAAGATTTTTAGGATATGTTTTTTCAATTTTATCTAATATAAATTGCAATCCACGACCATTTGCTATTTGTATAGCTAACCCTGGACGAGCATTTAATTCCAATAACATTGGACCTCTATCTCTATCTAAAACAATATCTGCTCCTAAATATCCTAATCCAGTCATATCATAAGCCTGAGCCCCAATTAACAAATGCTCTCGCCACAATGGAACCTGCAAGTCCATTAAATTAACGCCTGTATCCGGATGATTTTTAATTGGTAAATTATGACATACTGCATTTAATGTTTTCCCCGTTTTTATATCTAATCCAACACCAACGCCACCTTGGTGTAAATTAGCTCTTCCGCCAGATTCCTTTGTTGCTAAACGAGTCATAGCTAAAGCAGGATATCCCTTATACACAATCACTCTAACATCCGGAACTCCCTGATAGCTAAAACATTCAAAAACATCACTAAAATGTACAAGTTCTTCAATTAAAACCACATCATCTTGACCACCTAAGCTATATAAACCACTCAAGATATTCGAAATATGCTGATATACTTCCTTAAACGTTAACTCTTTTCCGGACGGCGTTATAAAAACGCCTCGTTCATAATGACATATTACCAAAACTCCCTTACCTCCACTACCATGTGAAGGTTTGATAACAAACTCTGAATATCCTTCAATAATCTCAAATAAATTTTCAACTTCATATTGATGTTCAATAACACCTATCATCTTTGGCGTATTTATATCTATGGAATTTGCAAGTTTTTTTGTTTGAACTTTATCATCTACTAACGGATACAATGAACGCTTATTATTTTTTGCAATTATATTATAATTACGAGCATTCATACCAAGAATACCCTTTTCTTTTAGTCTTCTAGAATATGAAAAAATGTTAAATAAATTCATCATATAATTAATCCTTTAATAAAGGAGCAAAACGTTTTAACTCAGTCAGACGATACCCCGTATATGTACCGAGAAGCATTATAATAAACAAGATAACTAAATTCCATTCGTTAAAGGCAAACATAATATGACGAATATTTTCATTACTAATAACAAAATACGTAAAAATAGCCACAATTACACTATTTAGAATCTGCTTAAATGCATTTTTAGCTCCTTCTTCTTCCCATGTGATTGAGGCTCGTTCAATAATCCACGCTGTAATAATAATTGGAAAGAACACCGCTGATGAAGCAATAACAAAATTTGAGATATACCCAA
Source organism: Alphaproteobacteria bacterium (assembly GCA_045577985.1). Taxonomy (GTDB): domain Bacteria; phylum Pseudomonadota; class Alphaproteobacteria; order RF32; family CAG-239; genus RUG410. The sequence continues at coordinate 137,739 of JAZNJJ010000024.1, read as the reverse complement.
ATATTGTCAACATTTGAATAATAAGAATAACACAAATCACTACAGCAGAAATTCGAGGAACCAATAATAAATTAAGACGTGTCAATGCAGACCTTATTAGCAATCCCATAATGATAATTAAAGAAAAACAAACAAGCCCTGCGCCAAATCCCGTTTTCACTAAAGACATTGCAATTAACATGGGAGTAAATGTTCCCATCGTGCGAATACCCACAACATTTCTCATTAAAACAACCAACAAAATACCTAGAGGAAAAATCATCAACCATTTCAAAGTATTTTGCTCTAACATTGGTAAATTATAGATTGTATAATCAAATAATTTACTTTCTGCATATTTTGCACGTCTTCCCGCCATTTTAAATGAAGAAACAACAGATTTTAACACAGAAAATTTAACTTTAGATTTTTCTCCACCTACAACATCTAATAAAGAAACACCACCTCTTTGAAAAAGAATAAAATTTTTAGGCAATCCTGATTTTCCGTTTTCAATATTATAAACTTTCCATTTTTTCTTTTCAAACACTTCTATCATTAAATCAGCTTTCGCCGATTTTCTTTTCTCCGTCAATTTTATACCACGAACAACTCTTGCCGGAATCCCCTTAACAGATAACAGATAAATAATACTATCGGCCATAATTCTTTGATTTTTATGAATTGGCAAAAAAGAATCAACTTGTGGTTTTAACGGCTTTTCATTAAGTAATTTAATTATTTTACTGGCATCACTACCTTCATATTCATTAGCCAAATTCCAAATTTCATTAACCATACCTTCTTGTAATTCATCAGAAAACTTTGGTTCTTCAATCTTTATCTCATCTTGTTCATAATTTTTAACAACAGCATCGGATTCTTTATTATCATAAATCATTATCCTATAATATAAATCCTGTTTTAATTCTTGAGCTTTTGAAAACAATCTTAATCTATGTTTTTCATCATCTTTAACAATATCATACCCTGGAGCAACAACATCTTCACTTAATATCCTATATTCCTCGCTAATACTAGGAATAGATAAAGAAACCTCAATATCATCACCTGTTGGCTCAAAAGAAATATGAGCATCAACCGTCCAAACATCTGTTTCTTTGTTTGGATTTAGACTAAATCCCCAATAATTAATTTTATAATATGTAGCCCATACAGAAAAAAACGTTGTTAAAAGCAACAGAACAACTAAAACACCACGTACTGAAAATATTTTTTTCATAAAAAAGTCCCATGCATAAATTATTTTAAAGTATTTGAAAGAGAAACATCTACTATAGCTCTACCATTAAGAATATTTCTTCCGATTAACACCTGATACTCAAATTTTTCTCTTTCCGCAATGGAAAAATCCGCCTTAAAAAATTCTCCACCGAATTTCACATCCATTTCTACAATAGTTCTTCGTTCATAATCTCCGATTCGTTTAATTTTTGTTCTACGCTCGATTGGTTTTTCAAAAAAAACTCTTTCACCAGTAACCCTATTAACGATAACAAAAGAAACCCATTTATTACCATCTCTCTCAAAATGTTTAACATCTTCTGCATCAAGAGAAGAGGTTGCCGCTCCTGTATCAATTCTCGATAAAAAAGGAGTTTTCATTGGTAATAAGTAAATAGGTTCAATTTCTCCAATTATATTATTAGGCATTACTTCCACCACTTGTTTTTCTTTAGCTGAATTGGGAACTATTCCTGGAACTAACTTAACATTATTGTTAGTACAGCCACACAATACAAATAAAAAAAGAAAAATATTCAGTTTCTTCATAAAGTCCTCAAAACACATATATTAACATTTTAATATTCACATTTATTTGCACAATGTAAAGAAAAAAACAAAAAAAAACCGACTAATTAACAGCCGGTTTCACATTTTTATCATTAATTTTAGAAGAATAATGTTAATCTGACAGAACTAACCGTTCCATAATCAGAACCTTTATTCAAAGCAGGATTAATATAGAACTGAAAATCAGGAGTAATCGTTGCCCACTTGGAGATACCCCAAGCCCAATAAGCTTCTAAAACTTGTTCTGCATCATGATGCAATTCTTGTCCAACAGCACCTTTATCAATTTTATTATAAGAATAAGCAAAACCAATTTGATCCAATTCATTTCTATCTAAAGGATCATTATAAGCCAAGCCTGCAACATAAGATTGACTTATAGAAGAAACACTACCATTTACCCCATTAATTCTACCAAACAAATTTAATTTCTCTCCAATATTTTGAGATAAATTTATTGACCATCCTGTTGTTGATTGTTTTTGCTCATTAACATATGGCTGATTATATACCAATACAGAGTATTGTCCTTTTCCTAATTTTGGAATATTAGGATTATAACCGATTGAACCAAATGTGGCATAATGTTCCTCATTCAAATGGTTAAATCTGATACTTGGACCTGAAATATTTGTTGCATCTTGAGCACCTGCAACAAAAGACCAGTTCCCAGGATTAGCTTGAATAAAGAAACCCAGACCAGCTGTAGAATATGTTGATGTTGCATTTTGAGACAATGCAAAATTTACAAAATTAACTTGCTGGTTATTATCATATGCTGTTCCATCAAACATAGAAATTCCATATTGACCAACACCCAATGTCAACCAATTAAGTTTTCTAGGAAATTGATATGTATAATATAAATTAGCAAATTCCTGAGCATTATCATCAAAATCATTTATAGGTGTTACCATTCCTGTTCTATTTTGAATATCTTCAGCATTATGACGACCATAGAAAACACTATTATATGAAAAATTCAATGCTCCTGTTCCATATTCATTATCAAAATTAGTCCATGTAAATGATGGAGAAAAGTACGATTGTACTGCATTATATTTTCCACCCGGTGAAGCATGTTGACCTAAAACGGAATAACTTAAATTGTAATTAAATCCATATTTTTCATTTAATAAATTTTTAAATTTGGTATAATCCTCACCTAAAGAAGATGAAGCATTCGCTGTTGTTGAAATCATACCAATTGTCAACAAACTTAATAGTCCTATATAATTAAACCTAACCATAGCATATATCCTTTTTGTTAAAACAACGACTATTTTGATATATGCTTTAAATGTATAAAAAAAAGAGGCTGAGCCTCTTTTTTTATAAAACAACTACTTTTTTCCTGCCTTTACATATGCTACTGCAGAATGTTCATCGCAATATGTTTGTCCCATCCTAACTTTTCTACCACAAAAACAAAAATCATCGTCACGAGGATCGCCGATAGGCCAACGACACGTATGACTATCTAATTGCACTAATTTTATATTTTCCTCATTAGCTACTACTTTAGAATTAACAACACTTTCTTTTTGAACTTCCTCAACAACATTTTCAGTAACAACTTCTTCAACAACTTCTGTTTCGACAGATGTTTCAACTTTAACCTCTTGTGGAGCAACTTTCTTCTTAATAGGGGAAGGACGAGCTTTTAAACATAAACGATGTACTTTCCCAACAATAGAATTTTTAGAAACACCCAATCTCTTTGCAATTTCATTAGCTGTTAAACCTTCAACCCACATTTGGCGAAGTCCTTCAACCATTTCTTCAGTCCAAGCCATTCATATCCTCCAGAAAACACTTTTTTCGAAGTCTATCCAATTTTTTAAGTTATGTCTAGTAATAATTTTTAAATTTATCATTTTTTTTTAACATTTATCCGCTAGAATAATGATGTAAAGGAGAATGTCATGCACTTAATACTTTTTCTTATTGCTTTATTAATATCAATACCATGTAATGCACAATTAAAAGAATACGAACATCTATACGACGTAGATTTAAATGAAGAATTACCTCTTATATGGCGATTAGAAAGAGAATACAGAAGAAAACACTCAAATTATGATTGGAAATATCGATACAGTTGGGATATGCCAACGATATTTGATACGGAATTCAAACAAAACATCATTAATTTTGGAACCATTGAAAAAAGAATAAATGATCCAGACGAAGAAAAGATATTACAAACAATAAAACGTATGCCGAAATCAATGTATCCTTATATTGGCCCATTATTACACCAAACAAAGGGATTATCTGGCAAAATTTTAGACTTGCCCGGTATAAAAGAAACAAAAAATAAATTTCCAGAAAAAATTGCTAAAAGAATGCAGTCAATCCCTGATATAGAATTTGCTTCTCCAGCTATGTACGTATATTTAAGTCCTTTGTTTTGGGGTGAAGACATGGAAAAAATAGAAATACCCAAACCAATAAATGTCCCCCCAGACACAAACAAGATACGAATAAATCCGGAATTTATAAAAAAAGTGAAAGAAAAAGTCCCTGTATCTGATTATGCTTTAGGCAATGATAAAAATGAACCCAATCTCGGGATTCGCCACTATTACGCTGATAAAAATACTCCTCTCAGTAGTGCCGACGTTAAAGCTTTTATGGCCACATTAGATGGATTGCATAAATTCAAAGCTACAAATAAAAATGAAATTCGTATGATAATGATTGATCCTATAATAAATTATTGGGATGAAAAAAATGGAACAAATACTCATGTAGCCTTTTTAAAAGGATTAGTAAATCCTTGTCAGACAATTGCCCGAAAAATAAAATGGACAGGATTACAATCCGAATTTCAAGATATTATAGGAGAACAATCGTTTGGCATTGATGATTGGGCCTATACTTGTGATAAAACAATAAAAGCTTACAGAGTCGCAAACATTTCCAATGCCTATGCAACAACATTAAGATTATTAAGAAAAGGTTATTTATATGAAATGATAGATGCATATGATTATACGCCAGAAGAAAAACAACAATATAAATATTTCATAGAAGCAACAATACAAATATTTAATACAAATAACAATGATATAGAAGCGGTAAAACCATTTATTTACACATTGCGAGATAAATTATTTGAATTTAACTCTCATTACACAGGAACACCTATTGTAATTCCATAATTTTATAAAAAATATGTTGCATTTAAGAAATATACTATGTATAAACATCTAAAAGATAATTTCATATGAAGGTATAAAAAATGGCAAGAGTTACTGTTGAAGATTGTATAGATAAAATTCCTAATCGTTATGATTTAGTTTTAATCTCAGCTCAAAGAGCTAGAGATATTTCTGCTGGTTCACATTTGTGCGTAGACAGAGATAATGATAAGAATTCTGTTGTTGCATTACGTGAAATTTCAGAAAATAAAGTTAGTATTGAGGATTTACAAAAATCTTTGGTTATGGGATTACAACATTATGTTGAAGTTGAAGAACCTGAAGATGAAGAAGTTGAAATTCTTGCTGCAGAAAAAGAATTGTCTGATCTTGATGAACAATTTTCTAGTGATATGATCAGCGATGAGGATTTAACCGAAGTTATGCAAATTCATGGAGATGATGAAGATATTGATTTAGATGCTGAAGGTTCTGATCTTGAATTAGATGATAGTGATTTTGGTGATGACTCATTAGATGATTCTTTCGGTGATGACGGATTTGATGATATAGATTAATTTAATTGAAATTAACAATTATTAAAGCAAAGCATATTATAATGTCAGTATGTTTTGCTTTTTTTATCTCTAAATAGAGGAATACGATGTTACGACAATATGAATTAGTTGATTTAGTAAAGTCTTATGATCCATATGCAGACGAAGATGCTTTAAACAGAGCATATGTTTTTGCATTAAAAAAACATGGTTCACAATTAAGAACATCTGGAGATCCATATTACTCTCATCCGATTGAAGTCGCAGGTATTTTAACACGTTTTCGTTTAGATTGTGCCTCAATAATTGCAGCTTTACTACATGATACTGTAGAAGATACAGATACAACATTAGATGAAATAAAAAATCTTTTTGGTGATCAAGTTGCCCAATTAGTTGATGGTCTAACAAAATTAGCAATGATCGAACAAAAATCCGGTTCCAGTAAACAGGCTGAAAACTTTCGCAAACTATTGCTCGCAATGTCTGAAGATATCCGTGTTTTATTGATAAAATTGGCTGACAGACTACATAATATGCGTACATTGCATTTCTGTGCTCCAGAGAAAAGAGCGCGCATAGCAAAAGAAACACTTGATATATATGCCCCTCTTGCAGAACGTATCGGAATGCAAGAAATTAAAGAAGAAATGGATGATATTGCATTTGCCGAATTATATAAAGAAGCTCACGATTCGATTGTTGCCAGACTAAATTTCTTACGTGAACAAGGTAACGATGTTGTTCCTAAAATATTAAAGCAATTAGAAAAGGATATGAATGATAATGGCATTCACTGTTCCATAACAGGAAGAGAAAAAGCCCCTTATTCTATATGGCGAAAAATGCAGTTAAAAAACGCATCTTTCGAACAACTTTCAGATATTATGGCATTTCGAATTTGTGTAAATTCTGTTGCTGATTGTTATCAAGCTCTCGGAATAATTCATAGTAAATATCATATGGTTCCTAGACGTTTCAAAGACTATATTTCCACCCCAAAACCTAATGGTTATCAATCACTTCATACTGGTGTAATCGGCCCATTTGATGTCCGCATTGAGGTTCAAATTCGCACATATGAAATGCATGAAGTTAATGAAAAAGGTGTTGCTGCTCACTGGGCATATAAACAAGGCCAAAGAACTGAAGGGAAAAATTTTCGCTGGATTCGTGAACTTCTTGAAATTCTTGATCAGGCCCAAAATCCTGACGAATTTCTTGAGAATACAAAACTTGAAATGTATAACGATCAAGTATTTTGTTTTACACCTAAAGGAGATCTTATAGGTTTACCGATGGGCTCAACCCCCGTAGATTTTGCTTACGCTGTCCATTCTAATGTTGGAGATACTTGTGTTGGAGCTAAAATAAATGGTGAAATAAAACCCCTTAGAACAATTCTCCAAAATGGTGATCAAGTAGAAGTCCTCACCGCAAAAAATCAACATCCGTCATTGGAATGGGATAGATTCGTTGTTACAGGTAAGGCAAAAGCCGCAATTCGCAGATATATACGAATAAATAAAAGAGAACAATTCATAACATTAGGTAAAGAAATATTAGAAAAATTATTTAAATCTGAAGATCAGGATTTTTCTGAAAAAGGATTAGTAAATGTTTTATCAAATTTTGAAGCCGAAACTGTTGACGATATTTATGCCAAAGTTGGAGAAGGTTTAATCACTGGTTGGGATGTTTTAAGAGCAGTTCATCCTGCATACAAACAATCAAAACTGGAAAAAATGGTTAATTCGTTTAAGTTACCAGGTTTCAAAAAAGAAAATTCCAAAAAAGATGCATTAAAAATAAAAGGATTAATTGATGGTATGGCTGTACATTTTGCCGGATGTTGTCACCCGCTTCCTGGAGATAGAATTGTTGGTATTGTTACCACTGGAAAAGGAGTTACCATACATACAATTGATTGCCCATCACTAAAAAATTATGAAAAAGAACCTGAACGCTGGTTAGATATAGAATGGGGTGTAGATGCTGAAAATGAAAAACACACAGCACGATTAAAACTCATGCTAAGCAATGAACCTGGAGCATTAGCAGATGTTGCAAATATTGTAGCTAAAACAGAATCTAATATTATAAACTTGAATATTACGTACCGAACATTAAGTTATTTTGAAATACTTTTAGATATTGAAGTAAGAAATGTTGATCAATTAAACAGTTTGGTATTAGCTCTAAAAGCTTCTAAATCCATTAGTTACGTAGCTAGAGCAACAAAATAGAGGTACATTGTGATAACAAAATATTACAATAAATATAGTAAAAAAATACTTATTAATTTGAAAAAATTACATGGAACACCATACTCTATAGCCGCTGGTTTTGCTTGCGGTGTAGCAATATCATTTACACCTTTCGTCGGTTTTCATATTATATTAGCCGCAGCAACATCATGGTTAATTAGGGGAAATATTATATCCTCTGCTATCGGAACATTAATAGGCAATCCTTGGACCTTTCCTTTTATTTGGATATCTGTTTTATATACAGGGCAATTTTTCTTAGGACTTGAAGGAAATAACAATATAGATTTCTTACATACATTTAAAATAGCAACAGATTCTTTATTGAATTTAAATTTTAAAAATTTTGGTAAAGATGTATGGCCTATAATTTTTCCAATGATGATAGGTTGTATTCCTTATTATATTATCTCATGGTTATCGTCTTATCTATTAATTAAAAAAACTATGGAAAAAATTCAAACTCGTAAACAATCTCAACAAATAAAAGAAAGTGCTTCATAATGATAATTGGAATTGGATGTGATATTACTAACATTGAAAGAATAACAAAATCTGCTGATTTTTTAGAGCGTTTCAAAAATAAAATTCTAGGAACAGAAGAACTATCAGAATTAAATAATATCGGACCTATTACATACAAAGAATTAGCCTGTTCTCTAGCAAAATATTATGCCGGAAAAGAAGCCTTCTCAAAAGCATTAGGTACAGGATTTCGAAATGGCATATATTTAAAAGATATCCAGATTATACACAACAATCTTGGAAAGCCAGAATTAAAAATAGCGGGAGAAGCTCTAAATATATTACAAAAAATGTCCCCCAAATATAACTTACATATAACTTTAAGTGATGACTATCCATATGCTCAAGCTGTTGTCATAATTGAAAAATAATAATAACCTCCTTCTATAGTTTGCTTAGAAGGAGGTTATTATTACAATTTATGCAACTTTTGCATCAAAATACACAACAGCGCCATCAATTTCAGCAGAATTTTGTGAATCACAATTAGAAACAACTTTAACTGCCAAAACTTGTTCTGAAATATACTTTTCATTTTCCAATAAAGCTTTCGCTAATTCAGCATCAGAAGTTTGGTAATTCAATTCTATTCTATCTGAAATATTAAAATCTTTATCTTTACGAAGTGTTTGTATTAAACGAACAAAATCACGAGCCATTCCTTCGCGCTTTAATTCATCTGTAACAACTGTATCTAAAGTTAAAACAGCCTTGTTATTATTAAATGCCTGACCTGCCACGCCTTCTTTCATATCCAGTCTAACTTCAAACAAATCTGGAGTTAAAGTCTTTTCTGCAATCAACAAAGTGCCGTCATCATTTAATAACCATTTACCTTGTTTATATGCTGCCATAACAGCCCCCATATCTTTACCCAAAGTTTTACCTAAAAGAGGTGTGTATAGATAAACATTTTTTGAAGCATAATTAGATAAATTATCATCAAATTTAACATCTTTAACATTCAATTCATCTTTAACAATTTCTTTATATTCAGAAGATAAAGTCGCACCTATAATTGTCAGACTTGCTAAAGGCAAACGATTTCGTAAATTCTTTTCCTCACGAATAAATTTACCTGTAGAACATAAATCCTGAACAAAATCCATATCCACCATTAATTTTTCATCTGTAACAATATTATCTAACATTGGATAATCACACAAATGTACAGAATTTTCCTTAGTTAAATTTTTATAAATGTATTCACTAATAAATGGCATCAAAGGAGCTATCAATTTACTAACATTTACTAAAACCGTATATAAAGTATCAAAAGCTTGAGCATCACCTTCCCAAAAACGTTCACGTGTACGACGTATATACCAGTTATTTAAAATTTCCATAAATTTAACGATTTCAGAGCATGCCAAAGAAACATCATAAGTTTCTAATCCATGCTTAGTAACTTGAGATAATTTTTTAAGTTTAGATAAAATATAATTATCCATAGGTTCTGTAGATGAAGAAATCTCTTTTGCTTTATAATCTTCTGCGTTTGCATATAAAGTAAAGAAATAAAAAGCATTCCACAAAGGTATCATAGCTGCTCTTGATGCTTTTGCAATTTCTTTTCCTTCTTTGTCAACGGCGAGATTACCGCCTTTTAATACCGGAGATGAAACTAAGAACCAACGCAAAGCTTCCGAACCTATTGTATCTAAAATATCATTTGGATCAGGATAATTCTTCAATCTTTTAGATAATTTTTGTCCTCCTTCTGCCATTAATAAACCTGTACAAATACAGTTCTTAAAAGCAGGTTTATTATGTAAAGCTGTAGATAATACTGTTAATGTATAAAACCATCCTCTAGTTTGATCGATTGCTTCAACAATAAAATCCGCAGGAAAATGATTTTCAAACCATTCTTTATTTTCAAAAGGATAATGTACTTGAGCGTAAGGCATAGAACCTGATTCGAACCAACAATCGAAAACATCACTTACTCTACGCATCATCGTTTGACCACTTTTATCATCAGGATTTGGATAAACAACATCATCAATATAAGGTTTATGTAAATCCGTAACATCAAAACCTGTTTTTTCTTTCAACTCCGCAATAGAACCGAAAACATCAACTCTTGGAAATTTAGGATTATCAGATTTCCACACAGGAATAGGAGTACCCCAAAAGCGATTTCTTGAAATAGACCAATCTCTTGCCCCTTCTAACCATTTTCCGAAACGTCCATCCTTAATATGTCCTGGTATCCAATTAATTTCTTGATTATTCTTAACCATATCATCTCTAAAGTCAGTAACTTTAACAAACCAAGAACTCATTGCCTTGTAAATCAAAGGAGTATCTGTTCTCCAACAAAATGGATATGAATGTGTATATTGTTCTTTTTTCACTAACAAACCATTTGCCTTTAACATTTGCATAATTGGTTCATTTGTTTCAAAAACTTGCATTCCCTCATAATCAGAAACCTCTGACGTAAATTTTCCAGCTTCATCAACTGGACATACAACAGGGAAATTTTCATCATACATTCTACATGCATCAAAGTCATCTTGACCAAATCCCGGAGCAATATGAACCACTCCCGTACCATCTTCGGTAGAGACAAACTCACCCGCCAACACCTTAAATGCACCTTTTTCTTTTAAATTAGCAAAATACCCGAACATTGGTTCATAAGACATTCCTAATAAATCAGAACCTTTAATTCTGCCTACTAATGTTGCATTTTCTAATTGTTTTTTATAACTTGCTAAACGAGCTTCTGCGAGAATATATTGCTCACCATTTTCTTCCATAATTACATAATCAATATCTTCTCCAACAGCCAACATTAAATTTGATGGCAACGTCCAAGGAGTTGTTGTCCAAACCAAAATTTTTTGACCGTTTTCCAACTTAAAAAGAACGGTTATAGCATTATCCGTTTTATCTTTATATCCTAAATTTACTTCAAAATTAGATAGAGGTGTTTCTGCTGCCCATGAATATGGCAAAACGCGATAATCTTCATAAACTAAACCCTTATCATAAAGTGATTTAAAATTGTGAATAACACTTTCCATAAATGATAAATTCATTGTTTTATAGTCATTATTAAAATCAACCCAACGACCAATACGTTTGAACATATCGACCCAAATTCCAGAATATTTTAAAACATCAGAACGACAGAAATTATTAAATTTTTCAACACCATATTCTTCAATTTGTTTACGACCTGAAACACCTAATTGCTTTTCTGCAGCCATTTCAGCTGGTAATCCATGACAATCCCAACCTAGTCTTCTTTCAACTTTTTTTCCATTCATTGTCTGAAAACGAGCAACAACATCTTTAACATATGACACCATTATATGTCCATAATGTGGAGTACCATTTGCAAAAGGAGGACCATCATAAAACACAAATTCTGCCGCCCCGTCTCTATTTTTAACAGATTTTTCAAATGTTTTATCTTCTTCCCAAAATTTCAAAACTTCTTTTTCTAATTCTACAAAATCAGGTTTTGCTTTTACTTCAGCATAGTATTTAGTCATATTCGAATACCTATAAAATTAATGATTAAAATTTAGATTAAATTATTTTATGTAAAAGATGCCATAATCCCCTAAGGGATAATATTAATAGTTAAATGTATAAAAAAATTTCTCATCTTTTAATCTCTTTTAATTAACTCAAGGAAAAATACATCAATTTTTCATAAAGGTCAATAGTTTTAACCAAATTAATTAATTTATAGGTTATAGTATTTTTACAATATAGAAACATTCACACCTATTGTGCTTATTAAAAACAAATCGCTCATCTCTATATAAAATAGACATGAGCGATCAAACACTAACTTTCAATGAGGTTAACTTGTTTTAAAACCTCATAAGTTACGCTTTTTTCCTTACCTTTCCTTGAAGATCGATTCGCATTTACAGGAGTTACTACAGATTGTTTTTTATCGGTAGATGCTTTTGTTGCCATAGGTGAAACACCTGGAAAAGCATATGGTGCAACTTTATCTGGAATATTTTCCTTAAAAGAGACACGTTCATCTTCTGTAATAGTACGATACCGTTCAAAGGAGCGTTGAGAACATAAAATTTTTGTATGAACAACACTTTGCCCGACACTGGTCTCCAACCACTTTTCATTCTTAGTTCGATATACACTATCATTAGCCAAATAAACCTCTACGACCTGATCATTGGATATCCCCAAAGAATCAATAGTAGTAAGTTCTGACAAAAATTCATTTTTATGAACCACCACCCTAAAGCCATCTTTAGTAGAATTAAATTCCGCGATATAAAAATCGCGAGGTGATTTTGACACCACTGAATACTTGCAGGCACTAACCTCAAACAGAGTATCAGCAGTACAAACATAAAACGCTTTTTTGTACTTCATTGTCGTCTTGACCTGTGTAAACGACTGACCGAAAATCGATGAAATACCAACGACGGTCGCTAAAACAAAGAAAAAAATCTTTTTTGCCATAAATATATATAAAAAATTACGTTTAACACTATGATTATATCATAATTAAAAAAAACATTCAATCTTTTTGTTTCCTCATAATTTTTAGAATATATTAAATATTTCGCCTTAAAATAAAAACATATTTATGGAGAAAAATTATGTCAGAGAATAAAAAAATAGCATTAATTATTGGTGGTGGCCCAGCTGGATTAACAGCTGCATATGAACTATTAAAAAAAACAGACATTAAACCAATTATTCTCGAAAAATCTGATACAACTGGAGGAATGTGCGTATCTGTACATTACAAAGGGAATATAATGGATATAGGTGGACATCGTTACTTTACTAAATTCAACAAAGTAAAAAATTGGTGGTTACAATTCTTACCATTGCAAACATCACCATCTAAAGATGACATAATACTAAACCGCGATTTAAAACTTCAAACAAACGAACATTATAGTGCTGATCCTGAAAAAGAAGATAACGTAATGTTAAAACGTTTTAAATTTACAAGAATTTATTATTTGCGTAAATTTTTTGATTATCCTGTATCAATTAACTTCGCTACAATTTGGGGCTTAGGTATAATACGTATGACTAAAATATTTTTGTCATACACAAAAGCAAAATTATTTAAAATTAAGCCCGAAAAAACCGCTGAAGATTTTTTAATAAATACATTTGGAAAAGAATTATACAAAACATTCTTCAAAGAATATACTGAAAAATTATGGGGTATAGAATGTAAAGAAATATCCGCTGAATGGGGTAGAGAGCGGATTAGAGGTATTTATTTTTGGGAAACAGTCATATCTTTAATAAAAAATATATTTATAAGAAAACCTAAACCAGAAGATCCATTTTTATACCCAAAATTGGGACCAGGACAAATATGGAATATCGTAACAGACCAAATAGAATCCCTAGGTGGAGAAATAAGACTAAATTGTGAAGTAATTAAAATCCATTCAGAAAATAAAATCATTAAATCAATCACGATTCGCAATTCTAAAAATGAAGAGGAAGTTTTACAAGCAGATTACATAATTTCATCATTACCAATGCAAAATTTATTCAATATGATGAATGACATTCCTTCCGATGTAAAAAAAGTATCTGACGGTTTAATGTATAGAAACTTTAGATCTGCCGCTGTATTACTTGATAAATTAAAAATAAAAAATACTGGTAAGATAAAAACGGTCAATAATATTTTACCTGATACATGGGTGTATATCCAAGAAAGTGATGTATTAATGGGACGAATGCAGTTATACAACAATTGGTCACCATATCTGGTTAATGATACAAATAAAGTATGGATTGGATTCGAGTATTTTGGAGGAGACAACGATAAAATATGGACAATGCCTAATAATGAATTTGAACAACTTGCTATTAAAGAAGCCTCTAAAATAGGAATTATTGAAGAAAAAGATGTTATTGATGTAACCTCCGCAAAATTAGAAAAGGCATATCCCGCATACTTTGGAAGTTATAAAAACTTTGACGTATTAAAAAACTATACAGATAGCATAAATAATTTATATTTAATCGGTCGAGCTGGTATGCATAAATACATTAATATAGACCATGTAGTTTTAAGTGGTATCGCAGTAGCTGAAAATATTTCTCAACAAATGACCGATAGAGAAAATATATGGAATATTGATACCTCTAAATTCTTAGATTAAAATAAAACTCCGCTTTGCGGAGTTTTATTTTAATCTTCATCCTAAATCTGGCATCAACGTTTTAACATTTTGATTATAATATTCTTCTGCCCATGCACGCATAGAATCTAGTACAGGTTTCAAACTATACCCTAAATTTGTAAGAGTATATTCAACTCGCGGAGGAATTTGAGCATATACCGTGCGAATCAAAATTCCTTTTTCCTCTAATGCACGCAAGTTTGACGTTAATACTTTTTGAGTAATATCACCAAGTTCTTTCTTTATTTCACCAAAACGTTTTGTACCGTCCATCAATTCTTGAATAATCATAACTTTCCAACGGTCACCCATCGTTTTCAACGCCATCTCGACTAAATTTTCTGGCATTTCAATCATTTTTTTGCTCCCAACAAAATTATACGATGGAACATATCACATAGTTTTTATCATTTCAAGTCCTATAAATTTTTAACTAACATATTTAATTTTATTTTCCATCACTCCGACCATGCATTAGCAAGATGTTTTACATAAAAAGGAAAAGCAACCAATAAAGCATCAAAACGCATATCATAATCTCGATAAAAAGGATTCCGTTTCACAAAATTTTTTGCACCGCGAATAATTCTTTCTTGTTGTTTTTTTGAAATTGCATAAGATGCATCATCTAAAGTTTTTCTTTTTTTAACCTCGATAAATACTAATGTTTTCCTTCTTGTAGCAATAAAATCTATTTCACCTGCCCCCAACCCCTTACCTGACACATAATTTCGACAAACAATATGATACCCCTTCAATATCATATATAAACAAGCTACTGTTTCTGCAATTTTTCCGCTTACATAATTATTCATTTTTTAACTCTAATGCTAAGGTATAAACATCATTTCTATTTACACCATATTTATCAGAAACTTCTTTTACCGCACATTTCAATGACATTTCTGCTAACTTTTCTTTCAATATAACTCTTATATCTTCAATTGATTTTTTAATATTTTCTGGTGGAGAAACAACAAAAACAAACTCTCCTTTAGGTGCATTATTACGAAAATGTTCCAATACTTCATTAATTTCACCGGTTATAACTTCTTCATATAATTTTGTAATTTCCCTAATAACAGAAATCTTCCTTGAAACAAAAAATTCTTGAGCGCACTCTAAAGACTTTAATAATCTTGGTGCTGTTTCATAAAAAATAAGAGTCGTATTTATATTCTTTAATTCATTAAACAGATCTATTCTAGCTTTATCTCTATTAGGAATAAATCCAGCAAACATAAAACGATTCGAAGGAAGTCCAGACAACTGCAAAGCACATATAACAGCACAAGCTCCGGGAACAACTGTTACATAAACACCTTGATCTTGACATCTTTTCACAACTTTATAACCAGGATCAGAAATAAGAGGAGATCCAGCATCACTAACCAAGGCAACAATATTCCCCTCTTTAATTAAACTGATAAATTTATCTGCTTGTTTTTCTTCACTATGATCTTCACATTTTATAAATTTTTTCTGCAAAGAAATACCCAAAAAAGAAAAAAGTTTTTTAGTTACCCTACTATCTTCACAAGCAATAAACTGAGCTTCCGTCAGAACCTCTATTGCTCTTTGTGATATATCTTTAATATTACCAATAGGAGTAGAAATTATATAAAGTCCATTTTTTAACATCTCATTTAAACTTTACAAAAAAAATATTTAAAGCTATTACTTGTATATTGTTTTATATTTTAAGGGAAAATGCAAGTGTTAAAAAAAATCTACATTATTTTATGCTTTATGTACATATCCGGTTGTAGTCTTATAAAAAATGAAAATGTCGGAATTAATTATAATTATGGCCAACAATCTCCGTTAAATATGGTAGAAACTACAGATTATAGTTTCGTTGATTTAGGAAATAAAGAAAGCTTTCGTGTTGCAATGCTTTTACCTTTAAGCGGAAAAGTTGAAGCCATGGGAAATAGTATGAAAAATGCCGCAATGATGGCTGTCGGAGATTTAAATAATAATAACCTAGTTGTACAATTTTTTGATACACAAAGCTCCGCAAGTGGCGCAAGAATAGCTATCAAGAATGCCTTAAATTCTAAAAGTGATTTAATTTTAGGACCCTTATTAAGTGAAGAAGTTTCGGCAATTAGCGAAGAAGCTAAGGATGATAATATCCCCGTTATATCTTTTTCTACAGCTCCCGATGTATTACAAACTGGCATATATTCTTTAGGTTTACTAAATGAAGAACAAATCGATAAAATAATTAAATAC
Source organism: Alphaproteobacteria bacterium (assembly GCA_045577985.1). GTDB lineage: Bacteria > Pseudomonadota > Alphaproteobacteria > RF32 > CAG-239 > RUG410. Next base: position 121,048 of record JAZNJJ010000024.1, on the reverse strand, counting down.
GCCGCTTCAAAAAATCGCACACGCCTAGCGATAGTTCTACCCGACAATAAAAGTGGAATAAATATGTTTAAATCAGCAATCAACTCGGCTCAATCATATGGTGTAACACTTGTAAAAGCGGGCTTTTATCAACCGGATGCCATGGAATTTTCAAAATTAGTTGCTGATATAATTGGCGAGGACAGAGTCAAAATATCACAAATGAAACCAGAAGATATCGAAAAATTAGAAGAACCACTAGAACCTGTAGAACTTGATTTTGATGTCGTTCTAGTACCAGAATCTGGTAATAGATTAAAATCAATAACATCTATGTTTAGTTATTACGATGTATCTGCTCCGGAAATATTGTTCATGGGTACATCCGTTTGGGCAAATACAAATTTAAATAAAGAAACTGAATTATATGGTGCTGTTTATCCAGTCATGTCATTAGCGAGAATGGCTCGTTTTTCTCAAAAATATAACGAAATGTTCGGAGAAAGACCAAATGGGTTAGGAATTTTTGCATATGATGCAATTGCACTAGCATCAGGCTTATCTCGTAAGAAAGATAGTAATATTTATCAAAACATCACTAATCTAGATGGATATTACGGAATGAGTGGTATCTTTAGAATATTTGAAAATGGAAAAAATGAACATGGACTAGATGTCGTAAGAGTTACATCAACAGGACAAAAGGTAGTAGAATCAGCTCCCCAAAAATTCTACAGTCTACACCCTGAATACTCAAAAAATTTTTCAGATGAAGAAGATTGGAAAACCAACATGCCGCAAATATTTGGAAAAAGTCCAGAAGAGCTACTTAACAATCTAAAGAACTCACAACAATAAATTTTTCGCTTGCAAAGTTCTTTTATTTGCTCATTATTATATTAGTTCAATGAAGGGCTTGGGGTTATGAATTCGCCAATCCGGTCAGGTTCGGAAGAAAGCAGCCGTAACGAAAAGAATAAGGTCTAAGTCCCTTCGCCTCAACAAAAGAGATTCAAATGGCAAAAGTTAATGATAATCAATATATAGCATTAGCACGTAAATACAGACCTCAAAATTTTGAAGATTTATTGGGGCAAGATGCTTTAGTACAAACATTAACAAATGCTATAAAAAATAACAGATTACATCATGCATATATTCTAACCGGAATAAGAGGTGTAGGAAAAACAACAACAGCACGTTTAATTGCCAGAGCAATAAATTGTTTAGGCCAAGATGGAAATAGTGGTCCAACAATACACCCTTGTGGAGTATGTGAAAACTGTAAAGCAATTGCAGCTGATAGACATATTGATGTAATAGAACTTGATGCGGCTTCAAAAACCGGCGTTGATGATATGCGCGAAATTTTAGATGGGGTAAGATATAAACCAACGAATGCTCGCTTTAAAGTTTATATCATAGATGAAGTACACATGCTTTCCAAAAGCGCCTTCAATGCATTACTAAAAACACTAGAAGAACCGCCTGCTCATGTAAAATTTATATTTGCAACAACAGAAATAAGAAAAGTTCCCGTAACAATATTATCTAGATGTCAACGTTTTGATTTACAACGTTTGAGTGTTGAAACATTGATTAATCTGTTTAATAAGATTCTACAAAAAGAAAACATTCCTACAGAAGAAGAAGCTTTACAAATGATTGCTCGTGCAGCGGATGGTTCTGCACGTGATGGATTATCAATGTTAGATCAAGCTATAGTTCTAGGTGACGGAAAAATCAAAGCAGAAACAGTAAACAATATGCTTGGCTTAGCCGATAGATTGCAAACATTCACTTTATATGAAAAATTATTAGAAGGCGATGTTTCCGCTGTCTTAGAAAATATTCAAAAACAATATACAAATGGAGCAACTCCTCTTGTAATATTGCAAGATCTTATTGATATAACACATCTTTTAGCAAAAGTTAAAATTTTACCAGAATATATTAATGATGCATCAATTAGCGAAAACGATCGCAATATGTGCAAGAAATTATGTGGAGCTCCAATAGCAATCCTTTCAAAAATTTGGCAAATGCTCATTAAAGGCCTTAATGAGATACAATATGCAAATGTACAAATTGATGCTTTGGAAATGGTTTTAATTAGAATAGCTTACTCAGCAAATCTTCCAACTCCTGCAGAATTACTGAAGGAAGTAAAAAAAAAATCAACCACTATTAAAGTGAACACTCAAATAACAAATCAAAATTCAAACAATCATATTGAATCAGAACTTATTACAAATGACGATTCACTGATACTGTCCTCTCCTGAAGATTTAGTTAAGTTATTAACAGCCAAAAGACAAATGCTACTACTATATTCCGTAAAAAATGATATGTCATTTAAAGAATTTACTAATGGTAAAATGAAAATAGCTTTATCTGAAAAGTCAGACAAGAACCTTTTAACCAATCTCCGTAATTTTCTAAAATCCGAAACAGGATTACAGTGGACTATAGATGTTGATTACGAACCGTTAGGTGAAACATTAGCCTTCAAAGAAAGCAAGGATTTAGAAAAAGATAAGAAAAATATCTCTGAATATCCATTAGTAAAAGCTATACTTAGTGAATTTAGTGGTGCTAAGATAGAAACAATTATTCGTAAAGCTTTAGAAGATTCAGAACTTGATGATAGTTCTGATTTCATAGCTCAAGAATTCAATAATGAAAATTATGAAGATGAGGAAAATTAAATGTTAAACATTCAAGGATTAATGAAACAAGCACAACAAATGCAACGCAAAATGCAAGAAACACAAGAAAAACTAGGACAAGAAGAAAGAGAAGGTACTAGTGGAGGAGGCTTAGTAAAGGTAGTCCTTAATGGAAAATCTGAAATGAAAAGCATAAGCATCGATAAATCTTTAATAAATATCGATGAGATAGATATGTTAGAGGACTTAATTTTAGCCGCATATAATGATGCCCATCATAAAATAGACGTCATGATGGAAGAGGGCATGAAAGATGCAACAAATGGCGTTGGCCTTGGTGGATTAAAACTTCCATTTTAGGATATAGAATTGCAAGGAAAAGAAATTGAAAAGTTAATAAAAGTAATGTCTAAGCTCCCTGCATTGGGAGCTAGATCATCTCGTCGCATCGTTCTACACTTGTTAAAGAAAAAAGAAGCTGTAATGCTTCCTTTAATAAATGCTCTACAAGATGTTTCAGATAATGTAATAAAATGTCCTATATGTGGAAATTATGATACAGAAGCAATCTGCAATATTTGTAGCGATAACTCAAGGGATAAAGAAACTATATGTATTATTCAAGATGTTGCCGACCTATGGGCGATGGAAAGAATTGGCCAATATAAAGGGCAATATCATATCTTAGGAGGCATTTTATCAGCTCTTGACGGGATAACTCCTGATGATTTAAATATAGAAACGTTATTTGTAAGACTAAAAAAAGAACCAATTAAAGAAGTTATTTTGGCTTTACCCGCAACTATTGATGGACAAATAACATCACACTATCTGTTATCTAGACTAAAAGAAATACCATTAAAAATAACGACCTTAGCTCAAGGAATACCTATAGGGGCTGAATTAGATTATATGGATGATGGCACCATTCAATTAGCTTTAAATGCTCGCAAAGAACTATAATTCAATTACTCCTTTCAATTTGTAACAATCTGTAACATATTTTTAAAAGCAATTTTAATTTAAATATGCTAATGAACTCTCATATAAAACACGTAATTAGCTAAATATGTGAGGTATTTTATGAATAATATCGTTAAAGTCGCCGTAATTGGCGCAGGAATGATGGGAAAAAATCATATAAAAACATATAAATCCATGCAAGGAATTGAACTCGTTGGCGTATATGATGTATTTCCTGAAGCTGCAAAATCTGCTGCAGAAACTTTTGGGATAAAGGCATTTACATCAATGGAAGAAGTTGCAGCAAACGTCGATGCAGTTAGTGTTGTAACAACATCTATAACTCATGCTGATGTTGGCGAGTTCTTCATGAATAAAGGTATCCACTGCATGATGGAAAAACCTCTCGCAACAACAGAAGAAGGTTGCATGAGATTAATTAATGCAGCTAAAAATAACAACGTTGTACTAATGGTTGGTCATATTGAAAGATTTAACCCTGCTGTTGAACAAATGGGAAAACTTCTTTCTGATACATCAAAAATTCGCTCAATAACAGCCCAACGTATGTCTGCAGCAAGTGGAAGAATTACTGATGTTGATGTTTCTATGGATTTAATGATACACGATGTAGAAGTAATCCAATCTCTCGTAAAATCACCAGTGATTAAAGTTCAAACATCTTCTGTAAAAACAAAAGAAAGCCCTATGGGAAAAGATTATATTACAGCATTGCTTGAATTTGAAAATGGAGCAACAGCAAACATCACTGCTAGTAGAATAACTCAATCTCGTGTACGGACATTAACAGTTACGACAGACACTAATTACATTGATATGGATTTTATCAACCAAAGCATAAATGTACATTCTCAAGGCCGTATGCCTTTTGTTAATCAAGAAGAAATTCCTGATTGGATGAATTATGGCTTAAAAGGTAGTGTTGAACAATTATTTATTCCAACAAACCAACCTCTTCAAGCCGAATTAACGCACTTCATAAAATGTGTTAATGGAGAAGCTACTCCTAGAGTTGGCGGAGAAGATGCATTAGCTGCATTAAGAGTTATTTGGACCGTACAAGAAAAATTAGGTTTCTTAGAGAAAACTGAAGAAGATAATTTATTAAAAGTCGCTTAAATACATCCGATCTTTCAAAAAACTCTGCTGATAGCAGAGTTTTTTTTATTTGACATTAATAAATTTATTTCTAAACTTACTGTAACGAAGGATAAACAATGCGATACAAAATAACTGTAGAATATGACGGAACAAATCTTGTTGGATGGCAAAAACAAAAAGACGGCCCAAGCGTTCAAGAATTTTTAGAAAAGGCCATTAAGGGATTCTCTCATCAAAATGTTGAAGTATACGGAGCAGGACGAACTGATGCTGGTGTACATGCCTTAGAACAAATTGCTCATTTTGATCTCGCTTCAAACAAAGATGAATTTAAAATTCAAGAAAGTATTAACGCCCTTTTAAGAGAACTTTCTGCACCAGTAAGCGTTATTAAAACAGAAATAGTAGATCAAAATTTTCATTCTCGTTTCTCCGCAAAAGGACGTGGATATATTTACAGAATATTAAACAGAAGAGCTCCTAGCCCTCTCTTGACAAACCGTGTTTGGCTTGTGCCGTACAATCTCGATGTAAATATCATGAAAGAAGGAGCAAAATATTTACTTGGAAATCATGATTTTAGTTCGTTCAGAGGAGCTGGCTGTCAAGCTCGCTCTCCTATTAAAACTTTAGATAAATTAGATATTGAACGAATTGGAGATGAAATTATATTTACTGTCGAAGCACGTTCTTTTATATATCATCAAGTTCGCAACATGGTCGGAACACTAAAAGAAGTGGGAAACAAAAGAATTTCCCCTGAAGATGTAAAGCTTATTTTAGAAGCCAAAGACAGAACTAAAGCCGGTATTAGCGCTCCTGCCTGCGGACTATACCTAAACAAAGTAATGTATTAATAAAATAAGTTTTTTATTCCTAAACCAACCAAAATAGTACCGGAAAACAATTGTAAATATTTTTCAGGAACTTTTTTAAAACAACAATTTAAATTAAAAGCTAATATAGTTGATAAAAAAGAAACAATTCCTATAATTAACACAGAACAAAATAACGAAGTCTTTGTTAAATAAAGCATAGCGCCACTAACCAATGCATCAATACTAGTAATTATACTTATTGCTAATGAAACTTTCAAAGTCAATTTTTGAACTTTTCTTTTGTTTTCAGGCTTCAAAGCATCTATAAATACATTTCCTCCTAATAACATAAAAACAATAAATACTAAAATATTTACATAACCTTCAAATAAAAAACCTATAAAAGATGTTCCATAATAACCGATAAAAGACATAAAACCTTGCATAAAGCCACAAATTAAGGCCAATCTAAACATTACATAAAAGTAATTACGTTTCATTATAATTCCATAAGCAAAAGATACAACAAAAACATCAACTGCTAAGGCTAAAGATAAACAAAATATTTCTAGAAAATTCATACATCCCTCTCATCTATTTTTATAAATTATACTTTGTAGAAATGCAACAAAACTCTTGCCACAAGTCAATATTTTGTTTACCTTAAAAAAAACAAAGGAGTTAAAATGATAGCAAAACTACGAGGGATTATTGATAGTATATACGATGACTATTGTATCATAGATGTAAATGGAATTGGTTATTTAGTATATTCATCATCTAAAACTCTTTGTAAATTATCTATAGGAAACGAAGCAATTTTACTTACAGAGATGATTGTTCGAGAAGATAATATATCCCTTTTCGGTTTTGCCGATGCATGGGAAAAAGAGTGGTTTAACACATTAACAAAGGTACAAGGTGTTGGAGCTAAGGTATGCTTAAACATTTTATCAGTTTTAACACCAATTCAATTATCTCAAGCTATTGGAGCACAAGATAAATCGTCATTCTGCCAAGCTACAGGAGTTGGTCCAAAACTAGCCGCCAGAATTATAACTGAGTTAAAAGATAAAATTGTTACAATACCTGTAAACTCTAATTCTTTAGAAGCACTATCTGCTACTCAAGAAAATACCAAACCGCAAATATCTTCCAGTGAAGATTATTCCAAAAGTGAGGATGTACTATCTGCACTTATAAATTTAGGATATCAACGCATTGAAGCATACAGAGTAGTATCCAAAGTTATGAGTGAAAATCCCGATTCTAATATATCAACCCTAATTCGTTTATCACTAAAGGAATTTGCTAATAAGGAATACTAATTATGAAAGAAGATACACGAATAATCAGTCCTCAAATGCAAGAAGAAGATAAATTAGTGGGAAACAATCCAGTAAGTTTACGCCCCTCTTCCCTCGACGATTTTGTCGGACAAAAAGAAGTCTGTGAAAATTTAAAAGTTTTCATTGAAGCTGCCAAACAAAGAAAAGAAGCCCTTGATCATGTTTTATTGTTTGGTCCTCCGGGATTAGGTAAAACAACTTTATCATCAATAATAGCAAAAGAACTAGGTGTTGGTTTTAGAGCAACATCTGCACCAATGATCTCTAAATCAGGAGATTTGGCTGCTATTTTAACAAATCTGGAATGTAATGATGTACTTTTCATTGATGAAATACATCGTTTGAATCCTGCCATAGAAGAAGTTCTTTATTCCGCTATGGAAGATTTTCAACTTGATATAATTATAGGGGAAGGACCTTCTGCCCGATCTGTTCGTATAGATCTTCAACCATTCACTTTAGTAGGAGCGACAACTCGCTCAGGATTACTATCAACACCTCTAAGAGAACGTTTCGGCATCCCCTTAAGATTAGAATTTTATTCTCATGATGACCTAAAAAAAATTGTTCAACGAAATGCAAAATTATTAAATATTGAAATATCTGAAGATGGAGCTCTTGAAATTGCAAAACGTTCAAGAGGCACTCCTCGTATTGCCGGACGATTATTACGCAGAGTTAGAGACTTTGGAGCTATTGCTTCAAAGGAAATTATAGATTCAAACATCTCTGACACCGCTCTTAAACGCCTAGATGTTGATGATTTTGGATTAGATAACTTTGATAGACGATACCTAAACTGTATTGCTAAAAATTATGGAGGCGGACCTGTTGGAGCAGATACTCTAGCAGCAGCACTCTCTGAAGAAAGAGATACTATTGAAGAGGTTGTAGAACCATTCTTACTAAAACTAGGTTTTTTACAACGAACTCCCAGAGGACGAATTGTTTCACAACTGGGATATAAATATCTCGGTCTGAAAATGCCTCAAAAACAAATTAAACAATACGAACTCTTAGAAACATTGGAGAACCAATAATGTCTTATGATATCTCACCAACAAGTGGAAAAATTATTGAAAAAACTTTCGTTTACCCCATACGCATTTATTATGAAGATACAGATGCGGGAGGAATTGTTTACTATGCAAATTATCTAAAATTTGCAGAAAGAGCAAGAACTGAATTTTTGAGAATAATCAATATTAGTCAGCAAGATAAATTAGAAACGACACAAACCGGATTTGTCGTCCGTTCATGCCATGTTGAATATCTATCTTCAGCCTTCTTAGATGATACTTTAGTAGTGAGTTGTAAAGTTATAGAAATTGGTGGAGCATATATAATTATGCAACAAAATATTATCAGAAATGACGAAATTTTAGCTTCTATTGAGATAAAAGCTGTCCACATGAACATTGCAACCCATAAACCAACTAGAATTCCTGTAGAAATAAAAACTGAAATAGAAAAGCTAATATAATTTTAAATATTGAAACATCCAAGCAAGTATCAATATGAAAATACCTAATAAAATTGGAATAGTATTTCCATAAGATCCAAATAATGTTTCGTGAGCCATATCAACCTTAATTACAACATCAGAAAATCCTTCTTCAGCCAAAAGAATTTCTCCTAATATTTCACCATACGGAGTAATAACAGCACTTATACCACTATTTGCGCTCCTTACTATAGATATTCCTTCTTCAATTGCTCGCATCTGCGCAGCAACTAAATGCTGATAAGGCCCAGAACTTATACCATACCATCCATCATTTGTTAAAACCACTGCCCATAACGGATTATCCTTTTTACGCACTATATTATCTGAAAAAATTATCTCATAACAAATAAGAGGTGCCATTGTCGGGAAATTACCGATATTAATCGTCTGGTACTTAATACCTCGACCAAATTCCGCAACATTATTCGCAATAGGTCTAATCCAATTTGGTAAAATCTTTCGAAACGGAATATATTCCCCAAAAGGAACTAAATGGCTTTTATCATATGAATCAATTACATTTGCATCAGCATTAATAACCGCCAAAGAATTATATGGTATATAATAATTACCATTAAATTCTCGTCGTAGAAAACCGCTTATAAGGTAGCCTTTTTGGGGAACAATTGAAGCAGCTGAAATACGATGTTCCATATCATAAATAAAATCAAATGGTGATGCAGTTTCACCCCATACAATAAAATCTACATCTGAATTATCTTTTTTCACACTCAAATCTATATATTTATTAAAATTATTTTCTATTGTCTGCTTGTCCCATTTAATTTCTTGAGGAATACTCGGCTGAACAAGTCTAACTTTTATATTTCTTTCAGAAGCCGCCTCATCATATGGAACAAAATTATAATATCCATACAACCATACGGCGAACGGAAAAAAGAGAAACAGAAAAATTATTATTTTATTCCTTTTAACCAAATAAATAACCGGTAAAGAAGAAAATAATACAACCAATATCGACGTGCCATATGTCCCGAAAATTGCCAATATCTGTAACATCTCATAACTAAAAGACAAAACAGAACTAATAGGATTCCAAGGAAAACCCGTAAGAAAAAATCCCCTAAACCACTCTGCAAAAATTCCCCACGATGCAGCAAAAAACAGAACTTTTGATAAAATATTTTTTCCAAATACAGTTATCATCGCTGGAATAGTTATAAATAAACCAAAAAAAGCACCATTTAGAAATAATACTATTGGATATAACCATCCCGTATGTACCATATCAACCAATAAAGCATTACCAATCCAATAAAAACCACAAGAAAAGAAACCAAAACCAAAACAATAACCAATTACAAATAATTTCTTTAATTTATCTTCTTTTGATAGAAGATAAATTAAACCAGAAAAAGAAACTATAGCCATCCACAATTGAAAATACGGAGGTAGAGCTCCTGAAAGCATCATTCCTAAAATAACGGCACTACTTTTCCTCTTAGTGAAAAAAATTTTTTCAATTTTTTTCACTATCTCCATCAACATTATCTTCATTCTTCTTTACAATCATAATTTTCTTTATATGACGAGAATCAACATCTAGGATTCTAAATCTTATACCATTTTTTCCTTCAATAACCTCACCTCGTTGAGGAACTCGTTCAATCATTAAAAACACCAATCCACCTAAAGTATCAACTTCACCTTCTTCATCTTCTTCAATATTATCGCGTAGATTTAATCCTGTCTTTTCTTCCAAATCTGTTAACTCAGCTTTTGCATCTGCTATTATGACATTTTTAGATTGAATAGTGATCTCAGGTTCAACATCAATATCATACTCATCTTCAATATCACCAACAATTTCTTCTAATAAATCTTCAATAGTCACTAAACCATCAATTCCTCCATATTCATCTACGACCATAGCAATATGAACTTTGTTTTTTTGCATATCGCGCAACAAATCTAACACTCTCATTGCCGGAGAAACAAATTTGACCTTATTACTTATCAAATTTTCTGCTTTTATTTTATTATTTCCCTTCATTAAATATTTTGCTACATCAATAATATGAACTATGCCTAAAATATCATCTAATGTTTCACCATATACAGGTATACGAGAATGACCTCTTTCAATCATTAACTTAGCAAGTTCTTCAACATTTCCATCTTTTTGAAAAGCAATAATTTCTGCTCTTGGAACCATAACTTGAGAACATTTTTTATCTTTCAAATAAAGAATATTATTTAACAATAATTGCTCATGCTCACTAAATTGGCAGTGTTCTCCTGCTCCCCCTGCTTCTTCTATTAAATCTTCAATAGTTTCACGAACAGTTTCTTTATGACTAAAATACTGGCAAATACAATTCCAAAATCCCACATTATCTTGCTTGTTATCGTCCATTATTATTTCTCCTGATATGGATTACCTATATTTAACATTGCTAATATTTTTATTTCTAAATTTTCCATATATTCAGCCTCTTCATCATCCATATGATCATAGCCACATAAATGCAAAAAACCATGCAATAATAGATGACAAAAATGATCTTCTAATGAAATCTTTTCTAAAGATGCTTCTCTTTCTAAAGTTTCTAAAGCAATAATAATATCTCCAATTTCAATTTCGGAAAAAATATCATTTTCTGAAGCAAAATTTTCAAAATCTATATTTGCAAAAGATAACACATTTGTTGGTTTATCAATTCCTCTAAATTCCTTATTCAATGCCCAAATATGGGCATCATCACTTAAACAAATAGATATTCTTTTAATCTTTTCACTTCTTAAAATAGTAATATTTTCATTTTCCAGTAAATATGAAAAAGTAATATCTTTTACTTTATTAATCAAACCCTCAACATCGTTGATAGCTCTACACCAACGCTCATTATCAATCGTAGTATCTAATATTATATCAGTCATTTTCCTGCTGTTTTTTACTTTTTTCTTCATATGCTTGAACAATTTTAGCAACTAACCCATGTCTAACTACATCAGTAGAACTAAACGATACAGATGATATATTAGAAACATTACGCAATGTTTCTAAAGCATCTCTCAAACCTGATATTACACCACGAGGCAAATCAACTTGGCTCAAATCACCATTTACCACCATTCTAGAATTTTCACCCAAACGAGTCAGAAACATCTTCATCTGCATAGGCGTAGTATTCTGAGCCTCATCTAGTATAATAAATGAATTGGAAAGAGTTCTACCACGCATAAAAGCTAAAGGAGCAATTTCAATTTCTCCCAATGCCAATTTTTTATCTACTTGCTCAGCTGGAAGCATTTCATACAATGCATCATATAATGGACGTAAATATGGATCCACTTTTTCTTTCAAATCCCCTGGTAAGAATCCTAAATTTTCACCAGCTTCGACAGCAGGACGAGATAAAATAATTTTATCAATTGTCCCCTCTAACATCATCGATACGGCAAGAGCCACAGCCAAATAAGTTTTACCTGTACCCGCTGGTCCTAAGCCAAAAACCAATTCATTTTTCATCATCTCTTGAATATACTTAGCTTGTGTTGCTGAACGAGGATAAATATATCTTTTTTTAGTTTTTAACACAATATCGTTTAAATTATGTTTTTCATCTTCTGTATGACAATCTCCACTCATTCTCACAGCAGCTTTAACTTCTTGCTCTCCTACATCGATTCCTTTACTTACTTTATTATACAAAATCTCTATAGCAGTTTTTGCATTTTCCACGTCACTTTGCGCACCTTTTACCGTAATTTGATTACCAAAACTTAGTATTTCAACATTTAACATTTTCTCAATTAATTTCAAATTACTATCTGCAGCACCAACTAGTTGCTGAACCAATTGATTATTAAACAATTCAAAACATAATTCCGCCATATCATAATTCCTTTCCACTAAGAGAGTTTGTTGTAGCTTCTGTCACCTTAACATCAACTATTTTATTCATATTATCACTTTTTGTTTCTATATGCAAATTTTGCATATAAGGAGTACGTCCAATAATTTGCCCTTTATGTCGTCCTTTTTGTTCAAATAAAACGGGCATTACTTTTCCTACACACGATTTATTAAACTTTTCTTGATATGAGAATAAGAGTGTTTGTAATATATCCAAACGTTCTTTTTTCACTTTTTCTTCAATTTGATTATCCATAACGGCAGCAGGTGTACCTGGTCTTCTACTATATTTAAACGAAAAAGCCTGAATATATTTTACTTTATTGACGATATCTAAAGTAGCTTGAAAATCTGCATCTGTTTCCCCTGGAAAACCAACAATAAAATCAGATGACATCCGCAAATTAGAATTTGCGTTTTGTAATTTTTCAACGATTCGTAGATAATCAGATGAATTATGTCTTCTGTTCATAGCCTTCAATATCTTATCAGAACCGGACTGAATTGGTAAATGTAAATAAGGCATCAAAATATCAATATCTTTATGACAAGAAATCAGATCGTCATCAACATCTGCAGGATAAGATGTTGTATATCTAATACGCTTCAATCCGTCTATTTCCGCAATTCTGTGCAACAAATAAGCCAAATTACGTTCTTTATCAGTTTCATCTTCTCCATGGTAAGAATTAACATTTTGCCCCAATAAATTAATTTCTAAAGTTCCAGTTTCTACCAATCTCTTTGCTTCTTCTATTACATCACAAACAGGACGGGAATATTCAGCCCCACGAGTATATGGAACAACACAATAAGTACAAAAATTGTTACATCCTTCCTGAACAGCCAAATAAGAACAAGCTCCTTGAGCTTTATTCTTTGGTAGAAAATCAAATTTACTATCTGCAGGGAAATCAGTATTTACAATACTTTCATAATCTTTTTGAGTTTCGATTTTTCTTAATATTTCAGGAATCTTATGATACATCAACGGCCCCACTGCAAAATCAACAAAAGGAGCCCTTTTAATAATCTGCTCATCTTCAGCTTGAACCACACAACCTGAAACACCTATTATTGTTCTTTTTCCTAATTCAGCTCTTTCTAACTTTATCAAATTAGCACGTCCTAAATCAGAGAATAATTTTTCTGATGCCTTTTCTCTGATATGGCAAGTATTAAATAATACCACATCTGCTTCAAACTGTTTCGGAGTTTCTTCATATCCTTCTTTTTTTAGCATATCTGCAATCCGAGAAGAATCATATACATTCATTTGACAACCGAAAGTTTTTATAAAATATTTCTTCACCACTTCAATATCCTTATTTAATTATAATATCATTATCTACGCTAATCCTTAATATTTTTCAAACATTTTTTTATATTGCAAAATATTCTTATTCTCTATATTATTAAACATAATATCTTAAGGAGTTTACAATGTCAGACATCAGTAATATCTTACCATCATATTTATCGCAAGCTTCAACCAAAGAAAAAGAAGTTTTTTTTCAAACTCTAATATGTTTAGCTCAAATTGATGGAATAAAAGATATATCAGAAACAAATTTTATAAAAGATATAGCTTTTTCACATGGAATCAAAAACATTGATGATATTTTTCAAAATATTAATGAAGAAAAGGTTATCCAAGATTTAAAAATTATAAAAAACCGCCATTTAGCAATGGAACTTATAAGAGAACTATGTATTCTATCACACATTGACAATATACTATCCGAAAAAGAAGTTATGTTCATAGGAAAAGTTGGTTTACAAATGGGAATAGAACTGGAAAAAATTGAACAAATTAGTAACTGGATTATTGATCGCATAATTTGGATTGAACAAGCAAAGCTGATTTTTGAGGAGAACGATTAATGAATCGTTATGACGATTGTAAATATTTTAATATAATATACAATGCTGTTCAAAAAACTTATCCTTTTTTAGAAGATAAAATCTCACATATATTGCTTATAGAAAGTATTTTTGCTTATGATAATTATGTAATAAATTTAGAGCAAAAAACTTATATTCCCCAAGAAGTATTGCAATGTGTCGGAAAAACATTATTACACGAATGCTATAAAGATTCACCTAAAGACATCTATGAAACAATCATACAAGAAGCATCTTCCATAATAAAAAATATGAATGATGGATATATTTCATCATCAGATTATAAAGAAAGATGTGATTTTATAACTCAAATTGAACGCACTGAGTTTACCCTATTTTCCGCTTTATCACTTCTTAAAACATCTAATAATCTATCTTCTCCTGATTATGATGAAATAACTCTTAATATCCGTCGACTTAGAGGAATAAACGATTTAATAAAAAACTTTACACGAAATTCAGAAAATGTAAAAACCGATAAAACTGAATATGAAGCCGCTAAGGCTGTATATAAGTTACTTAAATCCCTTCAATCTTTAGGATATGATTATTCACTCAGTATGCAAGAACGAACAAATTTAAATATAGACCATAAAAATGATTTAGATCTAAACATCAATTATTCATATAAAAAATGGCTAACAAAAATCATGTTATTCCAATTGAGAATGGAAATACTAAATTGCAATACAGATTAAATTAAATGTGATAATAGCAAAAGAAAGTTTGACATCAATAATTTTATTATGATAGAAAAAACAAAGAGTACTTCAATAGTTAACAAATAAAAGTTTCAAGGAGATAAATTATGGGGGTTATCGGATTAATTTTAATGCCATTTTTAGATATATTAGGCTTTGCTGTAAATATATATTTTAAAGTTGTTGCAGTTGATATTATATTGTACTGGGCAATACACTATAACATTTTGGAAGTTCGTAACAAATATGCAGAAAAATTAATGACCATTCTCAAAAATTGTACAGAACCCGCATATAAATTTGTGAGCAAAAAAGTTCCCCCTATTTCTGGATATGATGTTTCACCATACGCTCTATTACTAATAATCGCATTTATTGGTTCATTTATCACTCATTTAAGTCGTTGGATTGAACAATATATGTAATAATGAGTTTTTTTGAATTATATAAAACAGGATACATAATACGTATAAAACTTACTCCTAGTGCATCTTTATGCGAATTTAGGAATATTTATGTAGACGAAAAAGGTATAAAATATTTAAAAGCTTATGTAACCACCGCTCCGGAAAAAGGAAAGGCAAATAAAGAATTAATAAAGATGCTATCAAAAAAATTAAAAACCCCCAAAAACACTATATCAATAATAAGTGGTGAAACTGATCATTTAAAAAAAATATACATATCAATAGAACAATGCGAAACATCATCGTTAAAATTATCAGCCTTACAAAAGGAAAAATAAAATGAAAACACAAATTATTGATGGTCGAAAAATATCTAATAAAATCAAAGAAGATTTAAGATTAAAAATATCTGAAAAAAATATCACACCTAAACTAGCAATTATTTTAGCAGGAGACGATGAAGCTAGTTTAATTTACGTAAAAAACAAACAAAAATCAGCAAAAGAAATAGGGATTGAAACGAAATTATTTCATTTCCCCACATCATGTTCAGAAGAAAAAATAACAAATATCATTGAAGATATGAATAATGATCCAGATATAAATGGTATAATCGTTCAGCTTCCTCTACCAGAACACTTAAACACTAATCGCATCATAAACAAAATATCCCCATTAAAAGATGTTGATGGTTTTCATCCATACAATACCGGTATGCTTCAGAACAACGAAAAACCATATTTTGTTGCCGCAACTCCATTAGGAATAATGACTCTGATAAAAGAAAAATACCCTAATTTGACAGGTAAAAATGTAGTTATAATTGGAGCCTCTCTAATCGTTGGTAGACCACTAGCCACATTATTGCTCAACCAAGAATGCACTGTAACAATAACACACATTCATACAAAAAATATTAAAGATTTAACCCAAAAAGCTGACATAATAGTAGCAGCATGCGGAGTTGCAAATCTTGTAAAAAAAGACTGGATAAAAAGAGATGCAATTCTTATTGATGTTGGTATAAACAGATTAAATGGAAAAATTTGTGGCGATATAGACTTTGAAGATATACAAGACTACGCCAAGGCAATAACTCCTGTACCTGGAGGAGTTGGACCTATGACAATAGCAATGCTTCTACAAAATACATATGAAGGTTACATTCTTCAACATGCATCCGTTTAAACTTCCAAAATAGTAATTATATTTCTATCAAAAGAAAGGATAGAAATATGCAACAATCTTCATTAGGACGTATTTTTATATATGACGATAATAAACCAATGTTATCTGCTTTTAAGGATATTTTCACTTCGCATGCATTTCAAATGTTTGGAACAGATAATGTCTATCAATTACTTCAATATGCAAAAGAAATAACCCCAGATGTTATGATTTTTGACATAGAAGAAAATTATACAGCAGCTACATCAACTATAAATCACATGGGACGAGAAATAAATCCAGAAAAATATCCTATAATTGTTTTAAAACCGCAATCATACAAATTTAAGGTATTTCCACAAATAGCTCATTATCTACACACACCATTAAATATGCCAAAATTTATAGATATTTTAGAAAGCTACTGCGTGGGAAATAAACAACATGATATAATGTTACTCGGTTCATATAATGAAAAACCTGGTAAATTTCGACAACAATTGGATTCATTAAATTATTCATACTTTGAAGTACATAATGAAGATGCTGCTAGATTGTATCTAGCAAAAAATACTCCCAAAATAGTCTGTATTGAATATTCATTACCTTATATCACAGCCAGACATCACTTAAACCATAAACATATTTTTTATGTGGATAGAGATCAATATATTACTGAAATACAAAATTTTTTACACTAATACTACTTAATACACGCTGTATTAAGGAGGAATTTATGTGGTTTTCAAAATTTGTTCGTCAAATATATGATGGAGTAATTCATTTATCTGAGAATAAACATGCCTTAGTGTGGCTTTTTATAATCTCTTTTATTGAAAGCTCATTTTTTCCGATTCCTCCGGATATCATGCTAATTCCAATGATTTTAGCAACACCTAAGCAAGCATGGAAAATCGCGGGAACATGCACCATAGCCAGCGTACTAGGAGCATATCTAGGTTATATTATCGGCGTATTCTTTTTCAACGTAATTGCTGAACCATTGCTTAATTTTTATGGTTATTTAGAAAAATTCGATTCGTTTAAGGATTTATACAAAGAATATGGAGCTTGGATTGTCTTTGGTGCTGGAATAACACCATTTCCATATAAAATAATCACTATAGCAAGCGGCGTTGTTCATCTGAATATTGTCGTATTCACCGTTGCCTCTATAATAGCAAGAGGAATGCGTTTCTTCTTAATTGCATGGTTACTTAAAGTATACGGCGAAAAAATGCGTACATTCATCGAAAAAAATCTTGGATGGCTATCTATATTATTTTTAATCCTCTTAATTGGGGGATTTATGCTGATAAAATTGATTTAATATAAACTTTTCTTCAATTTTAATATATAATCAATAACTTCAGGTTCATCCCATTCAACAGACCCTGATATTTGCCCAACCTCTTCAGAACGGTTATTTATCAATATAACAGTTGGTGTTGACATAACTCCCATCCCCAACATAAAGTTAGCCTTTTTATCTAAATAACTAACCAAATTAGGAGCGCCAATACGTTTTAAAAATGTTCTACGCTCATCAATACTTTTCCATTCGCTAGCTGGAGAAATTATTATAACTCTAACTCCCTTATCTTTCATTTTTTGAGCAAAAGAATCCATATGCTTCATATCACCAATACATGGTCCACAATATCTTGACCAAATCATCACCATTAATAAATCAGATTTAAAATTATCAACTGTATACGATTTTCCACTATCCCCATAAAAACTTAACTTAGGAATATATCTTGGTTGAGGAAAAATATTCAAACCTGCATTTCCATTTGAAATATTTCCCAACAATAAAAACAATAAAATACAAACAATTTTAAAAAATTTATTCATTCATTAATAACTTTCTGATAAAAACATAAATATTCTTTAATCTTCATATACAATGTGATATATAATACCACAAATAGAGCAAAAAAAAGGTTAACAAATGAAATCTACAAATAAAATAATTGTAACATTACTAATACTAGGAATTTTATTAAATGTATCCGCATGCGGTAGATACTCAGAACCATCTCCTATTCCTGGTAGTGAATATCCTCATTCATACCCTAAATATTAAGGAAAATAAAATGAATAAAAAAGATACAGATAACATAATTCCTTATGTAGAATTTGCAGATAATGCTAATGAAAGAACCCCCTGTGTTCTTGTTCTAGATTGTTCAGGATCAATGAGGGGAGAAGCAATAAAACAACTCAATGCAGGTCTTCAGGCTCTTGAACAAGAATTGAAAGAAGACATTGATGCCAGCTCTAGAGTTCAAATATTAATCATAAAAGCTTTTGGTAAAGATGAAGTATTAGTTTCATCAGATTGGACTGATGCAATGAATTTTTCAGCTCCAGAAATGGATGCAGGAGGATTAACACCTTTAGGAAAAGCAATGGAACTTGCTCTAAAAAAAATAGAGGAACAAAAATGTTTATATGACAGCTGTGGTATAACTTCTAAACGTCCTTGGATTTTTTTGATTAGTGATGGAGAACCTACAGATTATGGCTGGGAGGATTCTGCTGAATTATGTATATATGCTCAAAAGAATAAAAAAGTTGTTATACACGCTATAGGAACGCAAGGTGCAAATTTAGAAAAATTAGCAAAATTTTCTATTTTACCACCTAAAAGATTGACTGGATTGAAATTTACCGAATTTTTCTTATGGTTAAGCCGTAGTGTATCCTGTATTTCAAAAGCTGTCCCAAATGCCAACCACTACCTTGATGATATAACAGATTGGAACGAAAAGAAATAATAATGAAACCCAAACAGCAAATACAAGTATTATCGACAAGTGTTAAAGGAGCATTGCATAGAGCAAAATCTATACCTTGCCAAGATTATAGTTGTTCTAAAACAAATCAAAATAAACTGGTTGCTGTTGTATCCGATGGAGCAGGCTCCGCTAAGTATAGCAAAATCGGAGCAAAAATCATATGTAACACCTTATGTGATATATTGATTAACTCAGATATAAAAAATATAAAAAAAGACGTATCAAATGCCATAAAAATAGCCCGTCAAAAACTTATTTTACACAAACATAACAAAAGTAAAAGTCAACTAGATTTAATTAATTTTTCGGCAACAATTGTAGGTGTATTTTATCATAAAAACAAAGGAATGTTTTTCCATATAGGAGATGGTGCAGGAATAGCTTTCAAAAAAGGAGAGTACAATAATTTTATAGTTTCTGAACCAGAAAATGGAACATTTTCTTGTGAAACCTATTTTTATACAATGGACGAATGGCTAGATTGTCTTAGATTTAAAAGTTTTGAAAACGCAAATAGAATATTGCTAATGACAGACGGTGTAACAAGTTTTGCATTTTCTGATGATTATTTCAAAATTCATCAAAAATTCTTAATACCTATTATTGAATATCTTGAAAAAGAAAAACGTAAAACATATGCAATACAAGCTCTGAAAAACACCTTAAATAATAATAGGGCTCAACGAATAAACTCCGATGATAAAACTATTTTATGGGCAAAACTATGACAAACAAAGAATCTACATATAATGCCCTATACCCAGATGGACATCACGAAAAAATAACACTAGGATCTCTGCTAAATAAAGGAGGAGCTGCTGGTAAAATATATATAGATAATAGCCATCCAAATAGTGTAGCTAAAATATTTCACGATAAAAATAAAAGTGAAACAAATCGTAAAAAATTAGAAGCTATGCTCCTCAATAAACCTAATATTCCAACAATTCCTTATGAAGGAAAGGAGTATTTTCAAATTGCTTGGCCGACAGCATTACTTGAAGATGATGAAGGATTTTGTGTTGGATATTTGATGCCTAAAATAGATACAGAAGAAGCAATATCACTAGATTATCTAATTCAAAAAGCTGTTCGCAAAAAACTGAATTTATCTGAAAAATATATTGATAGAATTTTTGCCGCGTATAACATAACATCGGTTGTTGCCGCTTTACACGCTTGTAATCACTATGTTGTAGATTTAAAACCATCCAATGTATTTATATATAAAAAAACTATGCTTGTGGCATTATTTGACTGTGACGGCTTTTCTATCAATGGAGAAGAACACTCAAGATATCCTGCAGAATACGTTAGTGAAGAATATATCTATCCAGAAGGTATGCAACAAAATTGTGAAGAAATGGGCGAAGAACAAGATAAATTTGCTCTTGCCGTAATTATATTTAAATTATTAAATGACGGAATACATCCATTTTCAGGAATACCTAGAAAAAATGAAAATATGTTATCAATCCAAGAGCGGATTATAAACAATCATTATGCTTACGGAATATGGCCTGACACATATCAAGCACCACATCCTTATAGTATGCACGATTATTTTGATAAAAAAACAATGAGCTTATTTGAAAGAGCCTTTGTTAAGGGAAATGAACGACCTACAGCAATTGAATGGCAAAATCAATTAGAATACATCTTAAAGCATCTTAAACAATGTAAAAAGGATGCTAATCATGCATATTTCACCCCGAAAGGATGTGGCTTATGTATAATCAACGAAAAATTCAAAAACAAAATTAACAACTTCAAAAAACAACAAGAAGAACCCCAAACAATTAGAGGAGTAGATATAAAAACATTATCCATACAAAATATACAGAAAAAAGAGTTAGAGAAAAAACAATTAAATAATATCTTATTCTATAGCTATTATATGTTTCTTGCACTATACATCATTATATTTACATTCCTATCTAAAATCATTTCTCCCATATCTCACTTATTACAAAATATTGGTATTTTTGCCCAAATAATCATCTTAATTATTTGCACATCAGGAATAAGCAAAATACTCACTTTTCTTACAAAATATTTTCCGAACTTAAAAAATATAAACCTACAGAGCATGTTAAAAATATACGCAATTATATGCATTATTATTGCTTTTATTTCACAAAACGAGATATCCCTAGATACACTTAAATTAGCTCAATAACATTATAGTATCTCCAGAGAAACTATACCACTTATAAGTGCCTACTTTTCTTTTAACGAAAAATATTATAATCATATTTTATGAATTATAATATAAGAGGATACAATGAAAATAATAAACAAACAAAATATTTCTGGAGCAATGGTTTATCCTTTAATAGAAGGAGGAAAAGGAATAAACGGAACTGATGGTAAGAGCTCTGGCTATTGGGCAAAAGAAGGTGGTATTGGTACTATATCTATGGTCAGTGCCACAGCTTTATCTACAGATGGTTCTATAATACCTGAAATATTTCAAGAAAAACTAAGAGAAAACAGACATCGTGAGATGGTGGAATATGCCGTTAAAGGAGGAATATCACAAGCACAAATTGCTCATGATATAGCAGGTAACAACGGTAGAATTCATATGAATATGCTGTGGGAAATGGCCGATTCGCAAGAAGTAATAACCCGTGTATTAGATGGAGCTAAAGGTCTTGTTCACGGAGTAACTTGTGGAGCTGGATTGCCTTACAATCTTGGTGAAATTGCTTCATCTCATGGGGTATATTACTATCCTATAGTTTCATCTGCTAGAGCTCTCCAAGTTTTATGGAAACGAGCTTATAAAAACTATGTAGAATTTTTAGGTGGTGTTGTTTATGAAGATCCTTGGTTGGCAGGTGGACACAATGGATTATCAAACGCTGAAAATCCTAATGAACCACAAAGACCATATGAAAGATTGGTAGAACTAAGAAAGGCATTAATCAGTATCGGATTACCAAATCTACCAATAATTATTGCTGGAGGCGTTTGGAGCCTAAGCGATTGGCAAGATTACATTGATAATCCAGAATTAGGAAATGTAGCTTTTCAATTTGGTACAAGACCAATGATTACCAAAGAAAGTCCTGTTAGCGATGCATGGAAAAAATTAATGTTAAATACCAAAAAGGGTGATGTTGTATTGCAACAATTTAGTCCTACAGGATTTTATTCTTCCGCTATAAAAAATAAATTTTTAAGTTCTTTATTAAATCGTAAGGAAAATGAGATTCCATATAGTTCTGAAAAGAATGAAGAGATGACAACAGAATTACCGATATCTCCAGTTAAAACGGTTTATATCAAATCACAAGATATGTCTCACGTAATAAATCAACGAGAACTAGGCTACAGTATTATAAAAGAAACACCAGATTCTACTCTTGTATTCCTAACCCCAACAGAGTGGGTGGAAATGCAAAAAGATAGAGCAGAATGCGTTGGTTGCTTATCTCAATGCCAATTTTCTAGTTGGTCTAGAGCTAATGGCAATACAGGAAAAATTCCAGACCCTCGTACATATTGCATTCATAAAACACTTATGGCAATAGGTCATGGTGATGATGTAGAAAATAATTTGGCATTTGCAGGACACAATGTATATCATTTTGGATTAGATCCTCTCTATGCCAATAACAATATTCCTAGTGTACACGAATTGTTTGAAGCAATTCTGGCAGGAAAATAGTTTTGTCCTCCCGACAAAAAAATACACTCCCATAATGGGAGTGTATACTTTTATAATATTTTCAACAAATAATCTCTTGATTCTTTGTTGAAAATATTATATATATAAAATACAAATAAGGAAATTAAAATGGCAATAAAAAACTTTGATGAATATTTTAAAGGATATAAAAGCTACGATAATGGAGGAAAAGTAGATCAAACCATTATACGTGATGCTAAAAAAATATATACATCTTTCAAAACCGTTGAAAACATCAAAGTTTTGCATAATGAATATGTAGAATATATCCAAAAAAAACCTGAAATTATTGATGAAAAAATAGCTATGCGCTATCGTAGCGTGTGTTGTGCATCAGGATATGCAGAGTACGTATCAAGAAATTCAAAAACAACAAAAAACAGAAAAATATTATCAAATATACTAAATATCTTTAATCCAGCAGATAAAAAATAACAAAATAATCTGAACTTTAATGAAATTTTTTCACGGCTCCGCTAATTCTCATTATAGTATAGCTAACACACTGCTCTGCAGGAAAGTTTGTAGACTTACAATCACGTTCACATTCATACAGCATATTTAAAACACTAAATAGACGCTCCTTATTCCAAACTTTTAACTGCATTTCAAAAGATTTTTTTCGATAAAACATCAACGGAGGGCGTAAAGATCTAATAGTTTCATCAATACTAGCCCCTTTTTCTAATATTGCTACACAACTTAGCAACTTAAAAAAATGATATGATATTTGTCGCACTATACTTGCAGGTTCTTCACCTTCATTTATTAAACGATTATACATATTACAAGATTTCAAAACATCTCCACCGGCTATATAATAGCACAAATCCTCATATGAAGCCCCTGCCACATCACTGATAGCCGATAAAACATCTTCAATCTCTACATTTTTTCTATCTCCAATATACATTGCCAACTTATCAATTTCACTCTGACTAACTTTTCTATCTGGAGATAGACGAGAACATAAAACTTGCAAAACAGGAACATCTGCAGATAGACCATATTCCTTTAGCATCTTGTTAGCTGCGTCAGCAATATTTTCTTCTCTATCTTCATAACAACCAACGATAATAACATCATCTCTATCCTTTGCCCAAGTAATCAAAGATGATTTTGTATTCAAAGAAGAAGATGTTAAAATTAAAAGATTTTCAGAATTAGTTTCTGGTATCATATTTTTTAATATAGTGAGCAAAGTATTATCAATATTTTTCACAACTATAGCTCGACGCCCACCTATTAGTGATTGAGCAAAAAACTCGGCATATATCTCCTGTCCGTCCTTAGAAATTTTTTCCATTTCTAGAGAAGTATATCTAAAAGCATCTTTTACATCCCCACAAACCGCTTCAGCACACTTCTTTTGTAAAGAAGCTATTTCCCCCTCATTATTTCCAAACAGGACAATACATTTAATCCCTATACCAGGACTATTAAAATAACTTTCCATTTGTGCAGGTTTAAAATTCATCTGGATTTCCACGATTTGTTTTTACTGAATGAAAATAAGCACCAATTCTTAAAGCAATATCATTTGCAATAATTTTAGCACCATCTTTCTCAACTTTCTTTTTATCCATTGTTGTTGAATAAGGGTTATCTAAAAGATCATAACTCAAATAAATCCAAGTATTTCCACTCACTAATTGTCCTTTATCATTACTCCATAAAGAATAATTAACAGAATACTTAACTTTTTCACGGGTAGCTGTTATATCATCTCTAAGGGCTTGTTGCACAATATGTTTACTAACAGGTTGTATTTTCAAAAAATATTTTGCTTGCTTACTTTCACCATAAGGACTAAATGAATCGATTAATTCATTTTTAATCATCTGACCAATTCTATCAGAAACTGCTTCTATTTTTATTTGAGCCATCTCTTTAACGATATCATTATCATATTCATTATCATAAAACCACGTTCCACCATCAGATGTTCTCTCAACATATAATGGTTCAAATCCACAAGATGAAATTATCAATAACAATAAGATAATTACAAAATTTTTTTTATCATACAACAATGTTAACAATCCTACCTGGAACAACAATTACTTTTTTCAAAGTTTTATCAGCAATCTGACGAGAAACATTATCTAATCTCAGAGCTTCAGCTTCCATTTGTTCTTTAGAAGCATCTTTAGCTACAGTAATAGTTCCTCGCATTTTACCATTTATTTGAACTGCTAAAGTAACAACATTATCTTCAGCAAGCTTTGGATCTCCAACAGGCCATTCTTCTGCAACAACAAGCGTTTGAAAACCTAACCTTGCCCACATTTCTTCTGATAAATGTGGTGTAAAAGGACTAAGTAATTTCAATAATGTTGCATACATTTCTGCCGGCACTTTTTCCATATCTGATAAATAATTTACATAGGTCATTAAAGAAGAAACAGCTGTATTAAATTTCATCTGATCAATTCTTTCCGTTACTTCAATAATACATTTATGCATAGCTCTCAAATCTTTATCAGACATTTCAACATCAAATGTTTTTTTAAATAAAGCATATACTTTACTTACAAAACGATATACTCCATTTAAACTTTCTTCAGACCACATTGCTACTTGATCAAAAGGCCCTATAAACATTTCATATAAGCGAAAAGTATCCGCACCAAAAGTTTCAACAATATCATCTGGATTAACAACATTCCCTCGAGATTTTGACATTTTTTCACCATTTGATGCTAGAATCATCCCATGAGATGTACGTTTATTATATGGTTCTGGTGTTGGAACATATCCACAATCATACAAGAATTTATGCCAAAAACGAGAATATAATAAGTGCAGTGTTGTGTGTTCCATTCCACCATTATACCAATCAACATTCATCCAATAATCAAGAGCTTCTTTAGATGCAAATTCTTTATCGTTATGTGGGTCGCAATATCTCAAGAAATACCAAGAAGACCCTGCCCAGTTTGGCATAACATCTGTTTCTCTTTTAGCTTCCTTTCCACATTTAGGACAAGTTGTATTAACCCAGTCTGTGGCTTTAGCTAAAGGTGAATCCCCCTCATCATTTGGTAAGAAATCAGATATTTCAGGAAGCTCTAATGGTAATTGAGTTTCTGGAATTGGTTGCCAACCACAGTGTTTGCAATACACCATTGGAATAGGTTCACCCCAATAACGTTGACGAGAGAATACCCAGTCACGTAGTTTGAAGTTTACTTTAGCTTCTCCAATCCCTTTTTCTTTTGCATATTCAATAGCTTTTTTAATACCATCTTCTTTACCTAACCCATTCAAGAATTCAGAGTTAATATGAGGACCATCTTCTTCAAATGCTTTTTCAGATATATCTCCACCATCTAGCACTTGAATAATTGGTAAATTAAAAGCTTTGGCAAAATCATAATCTCTTTGATCATGAGCAGGAACAGCCATAATTGCACCAGTTCCATAACCTGTTAAAACATAATCAGAAATAAATATAGGAATAAGTTTTCCATTAAATGGATTCTTTGCTTTTATTCCTTTTAACTCAACACCTGTTTTAGAGTCATTAGCTGTTCTTTGTAAATCAGATTTTTTAGACGCTTCAATAACATAATTATTTATTTCATCAATATTTTCAAATCTATCTTTCAATTCAGTAACATATGCATGTTCTGGAGCCATAACCATATATGTTACACCAAAAGCAGTATCAATTCTTGTTGTAAATACTTTTAAATTTTTACCTAAAGAATTGCCATTGTTATCAGTGATTTCAAAATCAAGCTCTGCACCTTCAGAGCGACCAATCCAATTTATTTGTTGTGATTTAACTCTATCAATAAAATCAACATTGTTCAAATCATCAATAAGTCTATCTGCATATTTTGTAATAGCAATCATCCATTGTTCTTTATCTTTGCGAACAACTTGCGCTCCACATCTTTCA
Source organism: Alphaproteobacteria bacterium (assembly GCA_045577985.1). Taxonomy (GTDB): domain Bacteria; phylum Pseudomonadota; class Alphaproteobacteria; order RF32; family CAG-239; genus RUG410. The sequence continues at coordinate 94,173 of JAZNJJ010000024.1, read as the reverse complement.
CAACATCCATTAACAACTTCTTCATTAGCCAATCCAACTTTACAACTAGGACACCAGTTAATAGCAATTTTTGATTTATAAGCCAATCCTTTTTCATAAAACTTCAAAAACATCCACTGTGTCCATTTATAATATTCTGGATCACACGTTGATATACATCTATCCCAATCAAAACTGAAACCTATTGACTTCAATTGTCTCGTAAAATTCTTTATATTTTCTTCTGTTGAAATTGCTGGATGAACACCTGTTTTAATAGCATAATTTTCTGCAGGTAAACCAAAAGCATCAAAACCCATTGGATACAAAACATTATATCCTTGCATTCTTTTCTTACGAGAAATTACATCTAATGCCGTATATGAACGAGGGTGTCCAACATGCAGACCTGCTCCAGATGGATATGGAAATTCCACAAGAGCATAAAACTTTGGTTTATTAGTATCTAATTCAACTTTATATGCCTTTTCCTCGTCCCAAATTTTCTGCCATTTTTCCTCAATAGCTCTAAAATTATATCTATCCTCTATTTTCCAATCTTCACGCCATTCATCAAAACTATTTTTTCCATTATATCTGGCATTACCTGACATTTTAGTCCTCTCCTTTAAAAAAACAACAATTGCTTAAAACTAGCACACAAAATAAAAAAATTCAAAATATTTTTATCATTATACTCAAAACTTCTCAATTTTCCTTATGATTAACTAATTTATAATAAATAAAATTTAAACTATTACTCAGAGGGGTAACTATGAATAATCAATTATTTTTACAACAAGCTCTAGAAAAGTCTTTTTTACAGCCGATTCTTAAAAACTTCAATAATATTGATTTTGCATTTTGTCAGGATTCATCCGGCAATTTTGTTATCGCTGATAAAAGCACATGCCAATTATCTCCTTATATCATATTTCATCACCAAATAAAAGAATACATTCAAGCAGCACATTATGATATAAAACACTCATCATCATTAAACAAAGAGTATAAACAATTCAAACACTATTTTGAAGAAAATATTATTATTCCAGAACAAACACCTAAAGTTCAATCCTTGAGACTCTGGTTAGGATTAACATCTGTAAGTAGACAAAGCGCCCAAAAAAAATGTGTAATTTCAACTATCATGCCCCCAAATTTTAAAGAAAACTTACTTGATCTGGAAATAAATTATCGAAAATCACTCGAAAAAATACAAGTATGCAAAGAAGAAAATTTAAATGAAGTAGAAATTACACTAGTAGAAGATTTTGTTAAAACATATTCTCAAATTATAAAACACTTTCACTACTCAGATATATTATTATTCTATAATAAAATCTATCTTCATAAATATCTATGTATCGCATTAGAAGAAATAACAAAGTTTGGAGACATCTCCATTGATTTTGAAATAAAGCATAATTTCATTGGTCATAAATCTAGATATCTAAAAAAATACTCAGAAAGATATAGAAATAGTATGATTAAATTAATATCTTTAATAAAAATAATGTCTAATAATTCGTCTTTACTGAACCTCATAAATCTTTTCTTAAACAATAAGAAAGAATTTAATCAATCATTTAAAGACTTTTGCAATCAAAGACATTCACCAAATCTCGATGACATCATTGCCATAAAAGATGCGGCACAAACAATGTTTAATGAATTTGCCAAATTATGTTATTTAGAAGGCGTTAGAAACGCTTTGGAAACAAAATATTTAGAAGAATGCCCATCTCCACAAAATCCCCCTCTTACCACATTATCTCCTGAAGAAGAAATGGGCAAAATACGAAATATTGTTGAGGAAAGCTACCATATAGATTACCACAAAACACAAATAGGAAAAATTTACGATAAAGCCTTAGAACAATATAATATAGCAAAAGAACAAATAGATAAAACCTTAATCAATTACATTGGAATAACCAACTCTGATTTTGACAACAATAAAATAACCTCATTTTACACAAAAAGCATAGACAAAAGTCGAAAAACATGCTAAAATGAAACTATAAGATAAAAATTCTCTTATTAGAAAGGATTATTAAGATGACTGATACACCAACTTTTCAATTAACGGACGAAGATAAAAAATTCTTTACTGACAGAGGAATTCCAGAAGCAGAATGGTCAAATATTCAAAATAAAGAAGATTTAGAAACTTTAAAAGACAAACATAAAGATACCCCTGTTATAGATACTTCAAACTCCGATAAAGATAAAAACCCAAAACCCGATCAGTCAGACAAAAATAACACAGAAAAAGATGATAACAAAACCAAAGAGAGTGAAGGAGATACCTATACCTTTGGTAAAAAAGATGAAGACAAAAGCATCGAAAATGATGATTGGATAGCCCGTAAAAACGAATATTATAATTCCTTAGCTACTGAAGGAAAAATACAAGATTACGTTAGAGATGAAAGTAAACCTGGATTTGCTGCTTCCTTCAAAGGTGGAAGTGTACACTATACAGATATGGATACAGTAACTGTTGCAAAAGATTCTGATTATAACACCTTTGATACAATGCTAAAGGATCCTGACAATAAAGGTCGTCCAGTAATTTTTCCGGAAAATGCGTCCAAAGAAACTGCTACTAATATGTATGCTGCTTGCATAATAAATGGTAATAAAGTTCAAGGAGCAATTCCTAAAGAACTAGATGAGCAAACATTAGCAAATAGCGGATTATCTCCTGAACAAATCCAACAAGTAAAAGATGAATTTGCCAAACTTCAACCTCAAAATAAAAAAGAAATTGAGACACCTTCTTCGGAGGAAAAAACTAAAGAAGATATCAAAAATGCCCTAAGTGAAGAAGTAGAAATGGCGAAACTATTAAATGGTAAAATAGCATTTATAGGTCAAGGTGATAAACAAATGCCAACCGTTCATCCTACAAGAGGAACAAAAGAAGATTTAGATAAATATCTCGCATTGAAAGAAAAAGAAAACGCCAGAAAAGCTTTCTTAGCGGAACAATATAAAACTAACCCTGAACTAGTAAAGGAAATTATTCAAGAAGCATTGAATACCAATGCTGGAGAGCGAAAAGAAACCGAAATTGGTAAAGATGGTGATAAAAAGACAATTTTAGGTTCTAAACTAGAAACAGACGAACAAAAAACGACAAATGAAGCTTTACGTAAACAACAAATAGAATCTCTACGAGCTAAAATGTCTCCTGAGCAAACCGCTGAACAACAAAAAAAGGAAGATCAACGAGATCTTATCATGGCTGCACGTTTAGGAATTGCTCCTAAAGATGCAAAAGTAGAGTACAAAGGTAATGAAGTAAAAGCTTTAGAAGGAAAAGAACTTGAAAATTATAAAGGGATGTTAAAACCTGAAACAATAGCTAGATTAACAAATAAATTTAGTAAGGATGGTAGATAACATACCTAAACATAATATGAGGTAAATAAAATGCATGGTTTTAGTGATGACTTTATAGAGTTTCTAAAAACAAATCATACAACCGATTATTACAAAGCCATGTCGGATGATGTAAAACCGGAAACTTTATCTCGCATATATAGTGATTACAACAATTACTTTCAGAATTGGATAAAAGTACCTGCCTCAATCCGCCTAAGATATGGTGGACGCTTACCTTATGAAATTATAGAATTAGCAGCCAAAGATAATTTTGAAGCATTACGAAAAATTGAATATAATAAAGATCCATATGAAGAAAAACAATCATCATACATCCCTGATTATAAAGAAATTGTAACTTCACCTCCTTTTGTTGCTGCCGCGATAGCTGGATATAGTCTCCAAGCTTCAAAAGAACTCGCAAAAGAAAGTTTATTCCGAAATACCTTACGAACAAAAGCTATAACGCAAACAATGACCAAAGAAGAAAAGAAGTTATGGGAGGAAAGTCGGAAAAAGACTAAGGATATCATTGAGAAAGATTGTGCTAAAAATCAACCTGAAAAAATGTTACTACATTTATTTGCTTTATATAATCGAGGAAAAATTACCCAAGATGAGCTATTACCTAAAGTAACTGATTTAATGCAAAAAATAGAAAGAGAAAATCGTCAGGAAACATTTCTTAATTACATGAAAGATCCTCGTATACAGGCAAAGTTATACCACTTTAAGCCAGAAACAATAGAATTGTTAACAAAAACCGTTCTGCCGAATTTCGAACAAAAACAACACAATAAAAATATATTGAAAACAATACCCCTTGAGGCCAAAATACACCAACTTATTAGTAATTATAACAATAATAATTTAACTAATATACCAACAAAAATACAAGAAATTGTACAAATTGCTAAAAAAGAAAATATTGGTTTAAACTTACAAAATCTTGCTTCCAATGATTGTCATCCTATGCCGGCTGAATTAAGACAAATGTTCATGGTAGTATGTAGTATAAATAATGTGCCATATCAATCATATAATGGCGAAAAAATCAATACAAGCTCTGATTATGTAAAAAGTCTACCTGCTGATTTACAAACAATCATCATAGCTAAAAGTATGACCAAAGCAAAAGAAAATCTGCTAAATCAAACTAATCACAATTTAAATAAAAAAACTTTATTAAATAATCTTCCAACGAGGCTTATTAATCATATGTCTCAGTCGAGAATTAGCTAGAATGCAACACAATCATTGCCTTTCCATTGCCAAGATTGGATAATTCCATCTTTAATATGAAAAGACGTGCGACAGATATTATTTACAATATAGCCATTACTTTCAGACAGAGGCAAAGTAAAGTCTTCATCATAACTAAATGGAGCGTATAATGTATCAACGCTATTAAAATCAGGATCATACATAGTGATTTGCGGAGGAACAATAACTCTATCTTTCTTAATATATGTTATAATTTCTTCATTTTGCCCTAATTTAAAAATACTATTAGGTTCACCCCATACATATATTAAATTCTTTTCCGGTTTTCCAACCCATCTATTTAGATTAGCATTATAATTTCCAACTGTTTCACAAGCGAATAACAAAAAGATAAAACTCATAATAAACAATGTTTTCATAATTAAACTCCTAGATAATTATATATTATAAATAATCTACATTCGGAGTTTTTCAATTAATCATCATCTACATTCATATTATTATTTTGATTTACATACATACACAAAATGATTCCAAAACTTACCATAATCGAAAACATAACTGTTCCACCATAAGAAATTAGAGGTAATGGAACTCCCACAACAGGCAATAATCCCATAACCATAGCGATATTTATAAATACATACAAAAAATAATTAGTATTTAATCCGATAATAACCAACTTTGCGAAATAATTTTTCGTTTTAAAAGCAAACATATATCCCATTGCTATAACAAGCATATTAATTAATACAATAAAAACACTCCCGACCATTCCGAACTCTTCCGAAAACATTGTAAAAATAAAATCAGTATGTTTTTCAGGTAAAAAATTTAAATGTGTTTGTGTTCCATGTAAAAAACCTTTTCCAAATATTCCACCTGAACCAAAAGCTATTTTTGATTGAATTATATGATATCCTGCACCTAAAGGATCTCTTTCAGGATTTAAAAAAGTTAACACTCTATTTCTTTGATATTCATGTAAAAAATTCCATGCAATAGGCAATAATGTAACAATAATAACACCAACAGAAGCAAATTTCCACCATTGGACCCCTATTACAAATAATAAAATAGTTGTTGTAAATAAAAGCATTAAACCAGTACCTAAATCAGGTTGCAAGATAATCAAAGCAACAGGAATCAAAGCCATAACAGTCGGAATAATTACCCCTCTCACAGACCTAATACTTTGCATAGTCATAGAACTAAAATATCTGGCTAAAAATAAAACCATACCAATTTTCATCAATTCAGAAGGTTGTATTCTAAATATCCCAAAATTAATCCATCTTTGGGCTCCCATACCTATATGCCCAGTAACTTCTACTGCAATAAGCAAAACTAATGAACCAAAATAAAATAAATAAGATAATTTATAATAATATTTTACATCTAATAATGATAAAAAGATCATAATTGAAAACGCAAAACCAAAACGAATAACATGCTTGATAGCCCATGGTTCCCAAGAACCATTCGCGGCAGAATACAATGTTACAGCACCTATAAAAGAGAGAATAATGATTAAGAAAATATATAAATAATTCAAATTGCAAAGTTTATCTCTCAACGATAATTTTTTATTAGAAAAACTTAGATCATACATAATATAAATCCTATTCAATTCTCAATTCTAAAGCAGTTTGCAAAATTAGACTTGCAATAGGTGCAGCAACACCTGATCCGGAAGAACCATGCTCAACAACAACTGCCACTGCATAACGTGGATTATCAACAGGAGCAAATCCAACAAACAAAGCATGATTTCTTAATTTCCATGGTAAATCTTCATCCTTAATAATACCTGTTTGCCGTTCTTTCATAGAAATACGTCGTACCTGAGTTGTTCCAGTTTTCCCCCCCATTTTATCACCATTTAAATTAAACCTTGCGCTAGCAGCCGTCCCACCACTTCCATTAACGACTTCAAACAGTCCTTTTTTTATTAATTCTATATTTTTTGTTGATATATCTAAGCGATTGATTTTATTCAAATCTTCCTCTGACATTTTTACAAATGTAGGATTAACTGCATATCCCCCATTCACTACCCTAGCCAACATAGTTGCTAACTGAATAGGAGTAGTTAAGACATACCCTTGTCCAATTCCAGAATTAGCAGCATCACCATAAGTCCACGAAACTCCATATTTTGACTTTTTCCATTCTTTTGAAGGAATCAATCCTCTTTTCTCATTATCTAAACCAACATTAAGAACATCACCCATTCCTAACTTTAAAGCCATATCTCTGATTTTATCAATACCTACTTTCATTGCCACTTCATAAAAATAAACATCGCAAGAATACTTTAACGCTTCAACAAGATTCAAACTTCCATGACCTGCATGTTTCCAACAATGGAAACGGATATTTCCGATATTTATACCTCCCGTACAATTAAATCTTGTATTTGCATTTATGATTCCCGCCTCTAATGCAGCCAAAGCAACAACAATCTTAAAAGTTGAACCTGGAGAATATTGTCCGGAAACAGCTTTATTTATTAAAGGTGTTTTTTCGTTATTTAACAACGAATTCCAATGTTTATGACTTATACCATTCGTAAATAAATTTGGATCAAAAGATGGTGTAGAAACCAACGCGAGTATTTCACCAGTTCGAACGTCTAACACAACAGCTGCTCCACTTTCATCTCTAAATGCTTCATAAGCAGCTTCTTGCAATCTTGAATCGACAGTCAAAATTAAACTATCACCTTCTTCACCGGTATTTCGTTCAATTTCTTTCATTACTCTACCATATGCATTAACTTCTAATTTTACAGTTCCACCTTTTCCTTGTAAACGACCATCATAAAACCGTTCTAACCCCGATTTTCCAATTTTAAATCCTGGAACCATATACAAAGGATTATCTTTTTTATCCTTATCTGATACAGGTCCAACATAACCCAACACATGAGCATATAGCGAAGAATATGGATAATATCTACTTAACCCCTCACTAATTTCTACCCCGGGTAAATCAGGAGCATTTAATAATATTTTAGAAACCTCTTCCCAATTCAAATTATTTTTTATCTTAACAGGAAGAAAACGTTTTTTATTTTTTATCTCTTTTGTAATTTTTCCTTCATCTTCCTGAGTCAAATCAATTAACGTACGTAATTTATCTAAAGTTTCATTAACATCCGGCGTTTGCTCTGCAATCATTAAAGCATGAAAATCCTGTTCATTTCTAGCAATTAATTCTCCATTTCTATCATAAACAATACCCCTTGGAGGGACTAAAAAACGTGTAGATATTCTATTTTCATCAGACAACATTCTATACTTATCTGACTCATAAACTTGTAAAAAATAAAGTCTCGAAATGATAAGAATAAAAGATAATAAATTAAACAAAATGATAAAAATCATTCTGCGATTTAACACTCTCACTTTCTCATTATTTCTACTCATTTATTCTCTCTTGAAGCAACAAACTATTCTGTATCCAAATATTAAAATATACGATTAACGGATAAAACATTACTGTAGATGCAAAGCTCAACATTATTTCTGCAATGGATACAAACTGTTTATAATAAACAACAAACAATAACCATTTAACAAACGTAACAAGTAAACCAACAAAAACAAACATCAACCAACTAACATAAAACGATGCATATTTAAAATATCTTGCTAGAAAATCAACAATAAAAACCAACAACATCATTATTAAAATATTAATACCCAAAGGTGTTGAGCTATAAATATCAATCAAAAAACCTATAATAAAAGAAGATATATAGTTAAACATATAACCTCTTTTTAAAGTCCAATAATAAACACAAATCATTCCAACTGCAGGACGAAAATAATTTAGTTCTAAAGAATTTAGTGGTACAAAAAAAATAAACATAAAAAATATACTAGCCACCAAAGGAATACGATGACGCAAAAACAACTGCAATTTTTCTTTCCAGTTATCTTGCATTATCACCACTCTCTAACATCTTAGATAAAGATTCGTCTTCATTAGATAAACCATAGTCAACAATTCTAACATATTCAACTCTACTAATATCAGCCATTGTTTCAACTTCAATTTCACCTTTTTTCATTGAACTTATAAATCCAACAGGTAAACCTGCAGGAAACATACCGCCAACTCCTGAAGTAACAACAACATCTCCTTCTTGAATATCCGCTGTAGAACGAGTAAAAATCAATAATGGCATAGAAGTATTATTTCCACTCAAAATTCCACGAGCTCTTGTTCTTTCAACAACAACCGGAATTTTAGAATTAATATCAGTTACTAAAATAACTTTTGCATACTTACCGCTAACCTTATCTATACGCCCAATAACACTCTCATCACCTAGAACAATCTGTCCTTTTTTTACATCATTATCACCAATATATACTAAGAGAGTATGAGTAAAATTATCTCCAGATTCTGCAATTATTTTAGCGCTTATAAATGTAGCTTCTGCAGGAGGCGTATAATTCAATAAACGCTCCAAAAGTTGATTTTCTACTTCTAAAGTACGAACTTTATTCTGCAGAATCATCATTTGTTTATTTTCCAAACGTAAAGACCTGTTTTCCGAATAAATATGACTCAAATCATAGAAATAAGTATAAACCTTGTAAATAACCCTAGAAGGAAATTCCACAACATGCATAACCGGACCAGTAACATCTAAGACAACTTTATGAACGGTATCTACTAAAAAACTATCAAAACGACTCAACAGTATTGAAAAAAAAGCACCTAAAAAAAGGATAAGGATAAAAAACCTACGGAGCAAAACCTTTAATTCGCCTATTTTTATAAGCAGGACTTTCCGATGCTTCATATCCTTATCCTCTAAAATAAAACTTTAATTTTTATCCAATGCTGGATAAAGCACTCTTTAAACGATTTACTTGATCAAGTGCCTTTCCAGAACCTTTAGCAACACATGCCAATGGATCTTCAGCAATAGATACAGGTAAACCCGTTGCATTACGTAAAACTTGATCTAAATTAGTCAATAAAGCGCCACCACCAGTTAAGACAATACCTTTATCAACAATATCTGCTGCTAATTCAGGAGCAGTATTTTCTAAAGCAACCTTAACAGCTTCTACGATATCAGAAACAGGTTCCACCAAACTTTCAGCAATTTGTCTTTCTGTAATAACAATCTCTTTTGGAACTCCATTAACCAAATCACGTCCCTTAATTTCAACCGAACGGCCATCACCTTTTTCAGGAGGACAAGCCGAACCAATTTCCTTCTTTATTTTTTCTGCACTACTCTCACCAACTAAAAGATTTTTATTTCTACGAATATAGTTAACAATAGCACTATCCATTTTATCGCCACCAACTCTTATTGAGCGAGCATAAACAATACCGCCTAAAGATAAAACAGCAACTTCTGTTGTTCCACCGCCAATATCAACAACCATACTACCAGTAGGTTCGGTTACAGGCAGACCCGCACCAATTGCTGCAGCCATAGGCTCTTCAATCAATAAAACCTTATGAGCTCCTGCTTGCTCTGCAGATTCCTGAATAGCCCTTCTCTCTACTGCAGTAGATCCCGATGGAACACATATAACGATTAAAGGAGTTACAAAAGTACGACGATTATGAACTTTACATATAAAATATTTAATCATCTCTTCAGCTATTTCAAAATCAGCAATTACACCGTCTTTCATTGGACGTATAGCGTGAATATTACCAGGAGTACGTCCCAACATCTGTTTTGCTTCATTTCCAACAGCCAAAACTTGCTTACGACCTTTGTATTCTTCAATTGCAACCACAGATGGTTCATTCAACACTATACCTCGACCACGAACATACACTAAAGTATTCGCAGTACCCAAATCAATCGCCATATCAGCGGAAAACATTCTAAGTAATTTAGCAAACATTTGCATTTTCTCCAAAAATTATTTTTTATTATTTTTATAACTGATTCATCTAATGTGCAAGATATAATAGCATTTTTCACCAATTTATTGTATTAACAATCTGTTGTAAATAATTATCTTGTCCGTCATATGCTTTATCAAAAGTAATATCAGCAACAAGCTTGTTTTTCAACCAAGTACGTTGTCTTTTAGCATACTGCCTAGTATGAAGTTTAGCTAAATCCAAAGCCTCATTTAATGATAATTCTCCATCAACAAATTTCCTTAATTCTGGTACCCCCAAGGCTTTCATCGCAGGCAAATCAGCAGATAAATTTTTCCTTACAAGTAATTCTATTTCTTTCAACACCCCTAATTCATTAACCATTTTATCTAATCTGATTTTACATCTTTTTTCTATATCATCCAAATCCGGTACAATTTTAACAACTAAAAATTTTGCTTCAGGAATTTTTTTAATCATTGGAACTTTGTACCAATCAGATAACTTCTTTCCCGTTGCTTTATAAATTTCAACAGCTCTGGTAATTCTCGTCTTATCATTTTCACTCAATCTTTGAGCCATTTCCGCATCTATAGAAGTCAAATAATTATACAAAAAACCTAAACCTTTCTCCTTAAACAAACTTTGAACTTCTTGACGTACACATTCATCAACTTCAGGAATAGGTGTCACTCCGTTGATCAAAGCATCTATATACATTCCCGTACCACCGACAACGATTGGCACCATATTATTTTTCCACAAATCCTTTATTTCACGAACACATAAATCCAACCATTCAACAACGTTACCCCGCTTAGAACAATCATAAATTTCATACAGCCGATGCTCAACCATCTTTTTATCGTTAATTGATGGAGTTGCCGCAATAATTGGAATATCTTTATAAATTTGCATTGCATCACAATTAATCACAACTCCATTAACATTTTTTGCTAAATCTATAGCCAAAGAAGACTTTCCTGATGCAGTAGGACCGGCGATAACAACAACCAAATTATTATTCATAAATTATTCCTCTAAAGGACATCCCTCAATTAATTGTTCAAATTCATCTTTTTTACGTTCATACATTTCTTTATTTTGACCGTTCAATCCTTGTAGTTTTCGAGCTATAACATACTGAGGTAACAATCTTTTTATATCTTTAATATCTCGTTTCCAAGCATTAGCTTTAATTCTTATTTTTTTACCTTGTCCTGCGGAAACTTTAGATGAAACTTCTCCACTTACAGCATCTTCAAATTCATTCAACACTAAAGAAATATTCTCCAAAGATTTTGGCACCAAAAATTCTATTGTTTCTCCTGAATTTATATAATTCCTTACTTCAAAAATAGCATCATCTCCTTGCCAATCAACAATTGAACCGGCAAACAGCCACTCACCCAGCGTTCTTGTATATTCATAATTTTGACTGATATTTGTTAATTTCCCATCATGAAAACCTAAACAATATCCTCTATTTTGTAATGCATACAAATCATTCATATACTTATTATAATCCCATTCTTGTGGATTTTTATAATAGTCATCTATAGCCATTCTGTAAGCTCTTGCAACCGTTCCTGCATAATATTCTGTTTTATTTCGACCTTCAATTTTAAGTGAATCCATACCAATCCGTAATATATCATTAAGTCTTGGCATTAAACACATATCTTTAGAATTAAGTAAATATCCGCCATGTTCATCTTCAACTATCTCATAATATTCACCTGGACGAAACTCTTCTTCTAATAAAAATTCAAATGCTTTTGCATTATCTTTATTTATTTCAAATTCTTTTATACTTCCATCTTTTAATTTTAAATGCACTTTATAATGCCATCTACAACAATGAGCACATTTCCCTTTATTTGCACTTCTATCAGCCATAAAATTAGAAATTAAGCATCTGCCAGAATAAGACATACACATCGCCCCATGAACAAAACATTCTAGCAAAACATCTGGACACTGTGTTCTAATTTCTTCCATTTCATTAAATGTAACTTCTCGTCCCAAAACACATAATTTCGCTCCCATTGATTGCCAAAACTTAACAGTCTGCCCTGAACATATGTTCGCTTGAGTTGAAACAAAACGCCTCAATTCCGGAGCATTTTCTTTCAAATAATGGAAGACACCTGGATCGGCAACTAATACTCCGTCTGGCTTCAAATCTCTCAATGTTTCTATAAATTGAGGTAGTTTATTTGCTTCCTCATTATGAATATATAAATTAAGCGTTAAATAAATTTTTTTACCATTAGCATGAACAAAATCTATCCCTTCTTTTAAATCTTCCAGAGTAAATTTTGATTGTGTTCTTAAGCTCATATCTGGAGTACCAGCATATACTGCATCTGCACCATATAATATAGCTGTTTTTAACTTTACTAAAGATCCCGCTGGTAAAAGTAATTCTGCTCTATTCATCATTCTATAACCTCAACATTTGTAGTAATTGCTTCTAATTTTCCAAAAGGTGTTTTTTCCACCAAAATTTTTGCTAAAAAGTAAGCTTTATTTTTTTTATCTTTCATAACCCAAAAATATATTGGAACATCCTTAGTTAACAGAAAACCTGCATCAGCATCATCCGAAACTTCCAAAGAATATTCACATTTAATTGCCTTTCCTTCAAAAAAATCAGTTTTTATACGTTCTTTTCCAATCATTTTAATTTTTGAAAGAGTATACCGTTTTCCATTAAAAGAATATGTTGTTAAATTACAATCATCATAATTATTCAAATTATAAGCCAATAAACCAAAAACAGACAGTAAATCAATTGATGAAGAATATTTATTATCAACTATAATATCATCGATTCGTTTCTTTTTATCCTTTGTGCTGATTCTATATTGAGGTATCCCATTCTTATAAAAAATTTCCTTAGTTCTTTTTCTAAAACGGGATTGTGTTTCGTAATAATAATCCTGAGGAAAAAAAGTATTATTTTTATAAGTACCAACAGAATGATATGATGCCTTAAACGGATACATCTTACCAAAAATACCTGTTGTATATAAGCTTGTTTTAACATCATAATCTTTATTTTTATAAAAAGCATAAGAAAATGTTTCTTCACAAGCATCAAATAAACCTATTGAAGTCCTTATATTATGTTTAATTTCTAAAGCCTCTAACACAGAAACTTGATAAAATAAAACACTTAAAAATGTTAACAATATTCTCATCATTTTTAGTCATTCATTAAACAATTTCCCTTACAATAACAGAAAAAATTTGATTATAAAGGAAAAAATTCATGAGCAAAAAAGTTTTATTACTATATGGTGGTTTTTCATCTGAAAAAGATGTAAGTATTTCCGCAAAAAATGATATAGCCGAAGCATTAAAAAGCAAAAATTATACGGTTATTGAACATAATTTAACTAATGCATGGGAATTAGTTGAAGTATTAAAAACAGAAAAACCAGATGTAGTATATAACGCTTTACATGGGAATTGGGGTGAAGACGGAGAAATTCAAGGTTTTTTAGATTTATTACAAATTCCATATACACACTCTAATTTAAAAACATCTGTTATCGGTATGGATAAATATATAACAAAATTAATTGCGACTCAATTTGGCGTCAAAACAGCGAAAGGAGAAAAATTATCTGCTGCAGAATATGCACAACAAGGAACCAGAATAAACTATCCTCACGTAGTAAAACCATTATGTGATGGTTCTAGTGTTGGAGTACATATTGTAAAAAATGCCAAAGAAGCAAAAAATGTTAAATATGAAGATCCTGAAACAAAATTAATAGTTGAAGAATACATCGCTGGACAAGAATTAACTGTTATGTGTTTAGAAGGAAAAACTTATGCCGTAACTGAACTTAGAGCTAAAAACGAATTTTATGATTTTGAGGCAAAATATACTAAAGGAGCCACAGAACACATTCTTCCTGCAGAAATTCCTGAAGATGTTGAAAAAAGATGTAAAAAATTTGCAGAAATCATGCACAAAACACTAAAATGCAACACATTATCAAGAAGTGATTTTCGCTATAATTTTAAAGATGGTCTTGTTTTCTTAGAAATAAATACAAATCCTGGAATGACAAAACTATCTTTAGTTCCTGAACAGGCAGCATACGCAAAAATAGAATTTGCTGATATTTGTCAGAAACTGGTAGAAAATGCAAAATGCCGTCCACTATAATCAAAAATAAATAATCTCTAGTATTACATACAAAAAAAAGCTCCGCATCGCGGAGCTTTGATCTATTCTAAAATACTACAACTTCTCAACTTGAGAAAACTCTAATTCAACTGGAGTATATCTACCAAAAATTGATACTGACACCTTCAATCGAGATTTTTCGGTATCAACCTCCTCAACAACACCAATAAATGAAGCAAATGGACCATCAATAACTCTAATCTGTTCTCCATTTTCAAAATTAACATTCGTCTGAGGTCTTTCGATTCCCTCTTGAATCTGACTCATTATCTTCTGAACCTCTGCTTCACTAATAGGTTGAGGCTTATTTCTACTACCCAAGAAACCACTAACACGAGGTGTATTCTTAACAACCAACCAAGATTCGTCAGTTAATTCCATTTTAACTAGGATATATCCTGGAAAAAACTTATGCTCAGCATTAACCTTGGTGCCTTTACGGATTTCAATAACGTTTTCTGTAGGAACCAAAACTTCAATTATCTTATCTTCCATCTTCTTAAGAACTGCTTGTTCTCTAAGAGATTCAGCAACTTTTTTTTCTGATCCAGAATAAACGTTAACTACATACCAACGAGCTGACATATTAAACTCCTAACCCAATCTTAAAATCTTATCCACACCCCAACTTAAAACCAAATCCACAGCAAAGAAGAACATTGTAGCAACTGTAACTAAAATAACAACCATAGTACAAGTTGGAACCACTTCTTTTTTTGTTGGCCAGGTAACTTTCTTAACTTCCTGCTTAACCTGACGCAGAAATTGTAACGGACTAATGCTCATATAAAATCCTTATTTTTAAAATTAATTGGCAGGGGCAGTAAGATTCGAACTCACGACACTCGGTTTTGGAGACCGATGCTCTACCAACTGAGCTATACCCCTACATACAAAAGTGCATTATTTGCATTTCATTCTGCTATTTGATACACACTTCTGTAAAATAAATCAAGTATTTTTTACATTAAATACATTTTTTTTGCATAATTTATAAAAAATTACATAAATGGTATTGGATAAATGGTTCCTCCATCCTTAACCAGTCTACCTTCTGTTCTATCCAAATGATATTCTGAATCAACTCCTAGATTTCTATCAAATATATCGCCATAATTTCCTAGAGTAGATACAATTTTTCTAACCCATTGAGGGTTCAACTTCATATCATTCCATAACTCTTCCTCATCTCCCAACAAATTTCTTATCTCGGGATTATCATTTGTTGCATAGAATGATAAATTATTAGCATTTATATCATACTGCTCTGCCAACCAAAGAGCATTAAATATCCACTTTAATGCAAGTCGTAATTCTGTATTATCCTTTTGAACAAAAGCATATACAGGATGCATAGCAATCTGCGTAGGTAAAATCCGAACCTTTGGACTAGGTAAGTCTTTCAAAATACCATTAAGCATTAAACCACTTGCAGTCATAATCTGACAACATTTCAGCATAAAAGCTTCTTTCGCTTTTTCCAAATTATTAAAGGTTAAATATGTAATACCTAAATTGTATCGCATATTATAATCATCAAAATTTTTATAATAATCTGAGTCGGTAGAAATACAAATTTTTTTACCTCTATAATTATTCAAATCCTCTGTTCCAGCCTCTTCTTCTGTTCTAACCATAAGCATCTGATGATCATAGTACAATAAACCAGCACTTAAAGCCTGCTTAGATGTTTCCATTTTTGCGGAATAAGCTGCCCCACTTAACATAACATCTATCTTGCCTTCATCCAAAGCTTTCGCTGCATCTTTAGGAACAACGTTAACCATTTCTATTTTTTCGTTATCACCTAAAATAGCTTGAGCAATTACACGACACATATCCGCATCAATTCCACTCCACACCCCATCTGTTTTGTGAGCAAATGACTTAACGGATAAATTACTTCCACATCGAACTTTATTTCTAAAAATCATATCTTCAATATATGTTCGTTTTTTCTGAATGTTATATTGATACATTGGCTCAGCGTAAACTTGCCGTGTTGAAATAGGTTGCATTTGTGCATTTGCAATTCCATAGTAAGAAATCATTAAAAATACAAATAATACTAAACGTGCTTTCATTTTATTAACCATTTTGTGCTAACATATTACTACAATAACTTTATTGTATAGGAATTGAAATGAAAATAAAATATTTTTTACAACTTATCATACTATTTTTAGGTATCTTTTGGATTACCCCATCATTTGCTTCTATTTCATCTGAAGAATCAACTATTTGGGCCAACAATAAAGGAGAAGAAATTTTAAACATCTTAACTTCTAAAAACACAAGTAAAAAAATTTCCGCTCTTGATAAAATTATGTCTGAAGATATAGATCTCGACCACGCTGCACAATTCGTTGTAGGAAAGTACTGGAGGCAAATGTCTGATGAACAAAAAAAACGATATATTCCTCTATTTAAAAGATATGCCCACAGCCTATATAAAAACTACCCACTAAATATAAACAAAGGAGACATAACCTTTGAGGTTAATAAAGTTATCATAGATAAGGGAATTGCAAATATTTTTTGCACAATCTATATTTCAACTTTAGAACAAAATGTAACGGAAAGTTCTAAAGGAGGAATTAAAGTTTCATTCATTGTAACTAAAAAAAATAATCATTTATTATTAAGAGATTTAAAAATTGAAGAAAGTAGCCTACTCCTCTCCTTCAGAGAACGCTTTTATAAAATGATACACGAGGACAGTGATGATGAAATTGATTGGTTTCTTGAAGATTTTGAAGCAATGGTAGAAGATAATGAATACCAAAATGATCAAAATCTTTATATTCAATAATTTTCTTGTTGAATTTGTATCTTAAAATTTATATTATGCCTAAAGTTTATAAAATAAATATGGAAAAAATAAATGTCAGATGTAAAAGTAAGATTCGCACCCAGTCCAACTGGATTCATGCACATTGGTAACGTTAGAACAGCGTTATTTAACTGGCTATTAGCCAAAAAGCTTCATGGTAAATTTATGCTCCGCATAGATGACACAGATAAGATTCGTTCTAAACAAGAATACGAAGACGCCATGAGGGAAAGTTTATTATGGTTAGGCTTCAACTGGGAAGAAGAAGCACGACAATCCGCTCGTTTCGAAAGATATGATGCTCTCAGAGATAAATTAATTGCAGAAGGAAGAATTTATCCTTGTTATGATACACCAGAAGAATTAGAATTCAAAAGAAAACGAGCAATGGCAAAAGGACAAGCTCCTATTTA
Organism: Alphaproteobacteria bacterium; assembly: GCA_045577985.1. Taxonomy (GTDB): domain Bacteria; phylum Pseudomonadota; class Alphaproteobacteria; order RF32; family CAG-239; genus RUG410. The sequence goes on along the minus strand of JAZNJJ010000024.1, from coordinate 76,250 downwards.
TGATAGACAGGCTTTACACTACACAGAGGAAGATATCGCAAAATTTAAGGCAGAAGGAAGAAAACCGCATTATCGCTTTAAACTTCTACCCGGTACCATAGAATGGACAGATATTGTGAGAGGTCGTTGCCATTATGATGCTGAAAAATTAAGTGACCCAATTATTATACGAGAAGATGGAAGCTACTTATATCACTTTCCATCATGTATTGATGATTGCGATTTCGGCATAACACACATAGTTAGAGGCGAAGATCATGTTACAAATACAGCTTCTCAAATTCAAATGTTTGAAGCTATTGGTGGAAATGTACCAACCTTTGCACATCTTCCTTTATTGACAGGATCTGAGGGTAAATTATCAAAGCGATTAGGAAGTTTAGGCGTAAAAGAACTAAAAAATGATGGTGTTGAACCTATGGCTATTTGTTCATTCCTCGCAAAATTAGGAACATCCGATGCTATTGAACCTTTTTATTCTCTGGAAGAATTAGCTAATTCTCTAGATTTTGAAAAACTTGGGCGCTCTCAACCTAAATTTGACGAAGAAGAACTAAAACACTTTAACACTAAAGTTGTTAGATCTCTTCCTTATGATTTAGTAAAAAACAGAATAAATGTAAGTGAAGAATTCTGGAATAAAGTTAAGCCAAATTTAAATATTGTTGATGACATAAAAATTTGGTCATCTATATGTAATGATATTGTTTCTCCAATCATGGAAGATGCAAAATTGACCGATCTTGCATCATCAGTTTTACCTAAAGAACCATGGGATGAAAATACCTTTAATAACTGGCTCAATGAGGTAAAAACAATTAGTGGTAAAAAGGGGAAAGAATTATTCCATCCAATACGAAAAGCATTAACAGCTTTAGATAACGGTCCAGAATTAAAAACTTTATTACCTCTTATTGGATATGAAAAAACATTAAAAAGATTAAAAGGCATAAAATCATAGGATATAACAATGACACAAATATACCTGCATAACACATTAAAACATCAAAAAGAAGAATTTAAACCTATAGATGCAAACAATGTTCGTATGTATGTTTGCGGTCCCACAGTATATGATAAAGCACATCTGGGAAATGCCAAAACTCCCGTTGTCTATGACGTCTTATACCGTCTATTATGTTACGTTTATGGTAAAAACCATGTAACATATGTATCTAATATAACAGATGTTGATGATAAAATACTTAATAAGCATAAAGAAACAGGCAAACCAATTAGAGAAATAACGGAGCAAACATATAATTGGTATATTGAGGATATGTCTAAACTCAATGTATTAGCTCCAAACTATCGTCCAAGAGCTACGGAATATATCCAAGAAATGATAAAACTCATAGATTTATTATTAAAAAATGGACATGCATACATAGCTGAAAAGCAGGTATTGTTTGACGTCAACTCCATGCCCAATTATGGTTTTTTATCTGGTAGGTCTATGAACGAAATGCTTGCTGGAGCAAGAATTGAAGTTGCTGATTATAAAAAAAATCCAGCAGACTTTATTTTATGGAAACCATCTGAACCTGATCAACCAGGGTGGGATAGCCCTTGGGGCTATGGTCGTCCAGGATGGCATTTAGAGTGCTCTGCAATGAGTTCAAAATTGTTGGGCAATGATTTTGATATCCACGGAGGAGGTTCTGATTTAATATTTCCTCATCACGAAAACGAATGTGCTCAATCCTGTTGTGCATACCCTGGTACCCGATTCGCTCATTATTGGGTACACACTGGAATGTTAATGATAAATGGTGTAAAAATGTCTAAATCTTTAGGAAATTTTTACACGGTTGATGAAATATTAGCAAAATATCCTGCAGAAGCATTACGTTTATTATTTTTAACAACACATTATCATCAACCTTTTAATTTCACATTTGAAGGATTACAACAAGCAAAATCCACATTGGATAAGTTTTATAATGCATTATTAAAACATGCGGAAATATCTACAGTTGAATGTACTCCTAGCAAAAAATTCATAGATGCGCTAGCTGATGATTTAAACACACCACTAGCATTATCCTATATTCATGAAATAGTAAACAATTTAAACAAATCATCAAATACAACTGAACAATCACATTTGAAATCAGAATTACTCGCTAGCGCAGAAATGCTTGGATTATTATATAATACTCCAGAAACATGGTTCAAAGGCAACAACAACGAAGATGAGGCCGTTGAAATTGAAGCTATGATCAACAAAAGATCAGAAGCAAAAAAGAATAAAGATTGGAATACTGCTGATGCAATTCGCAACGAGCTTAAGGAAAAAGGCATTATACTAGAAGATGGACCAACAGGAACAACTTGGAAAAAAATATAATATATCGACTAAATAAATATAATCTCAATAAAAAACGAAGCAATTTAGCTTCGTTTTTTTACAAAATTCAATCAGAAATATTATCATAAAAAAAACCATCTGACCGTGTCCCTTTTCATTCTAACCGAACCGCCTGTAACAAGGTGGGTGCCATATAACCAAACCACGATTTGGACAGAGACAGCTCCCTAATAAAAAATGTTGGCTCGAAAGACATGCGGCTGACACGAATCAGATAGTCTTTATTTCTATAAATATACTATAATAATTTATCTAATTTTACAAGAAAAAAAGCACTTATCAACACTTCTAAAGAGCTTTAATTTCTTTTATAAGAGCACTAATTTTTGCAGCCTGTTCATCAATCACTTTTGCGGTGATTTCATCCATTTCTTTCACTACATCATCACCATTACTTAAATTACCATGCTTCAATTCTTGAAGTTCATCTGCCAATAACAGTCCAACCATCGCCAATAACATATTTTCGTTAACCAATCCAATGCTTTGCGACAATATTTTTGCCTTTTCATCTAAAATTCGAGATAACTTAATAATATGCCCTTCTTGTCCGTCATCGCAGGTAATTGCATATTCCCGTTTATCAATCGTTATTACCACTTGCCCCATTTTCTTCTAAAACCCTTTCTAATCTTGCCACAACATTGTCAATATTCTCAGTCGTCAAATTAATAGTATTTTGCATTTCACTAATTCTTAACTCTGAAGATCGATATTTTTGCTCCAATTCTTCTTTTTGTTTTATTTCATCAAACAATTTAGCTTTTATGTCTTCAATTTCATTTACATTTAACTGCATATTTTCAAATTGTTGTTTTAACAATTCTTTATTATTTTCCAATTCAGAAATTTGAGAAGTTTTCTCTACTATCTCATTTTTTAAACTCTCAATCTCATTTTTCAGATTTTCATTCTGGCGAATATAATCATCTACACAGTTTTGTAATTCAAGTATTTTACTTTCTGTCTTAGAATTATCACTAGCCAAAATCAATTCTTTTTGTAATGTTTCATTTTTTACAACAAGATTTTCTACTTTTTCTTTTTCCATTTTCAGCTTTTCTTCAAAATAGCCTCGTTGTTCATTAATTACTGATACTAATTCATCTATAACAGCATTTAAACGAGATACAGAATTTCGGCTTTTTTCCAATTTTTGCATTTCCATAATAAAACTCTTTCTTTTGTTTAAATTTGGTATATAATCAAATCCGATAATACAAACGTTGTAACATAAAGATTAGTAAAATGCAAAAAATAATCATTAAAATTACTCAAGAAAATACAAACTTAATTTTTGATAATAGAATTGAATGTTTCATTTTGGAATCATCTCTGCCGTTGTCATTTATTGAAAGATTTATAATAGAAGCCCACAAAGTCAACAAACTAGTATTAATCAGCATTGATGAACCAAATATCACAATGTATAAAGCCCTAAATCCTGATGGATTTATTATAGACACAACAAAAGACTCTAATCCTAAAAAGAAAATAAAAAATATACAAGCCGTTGCACCACATTCGATAATCGGTGTCATTTCCCGTAACAGACGACACGAAGCAATGCTCATTAGTGAATGTGAACCCGATTTTATTATCTTTAAATTTTGGCAAGATGGATTCGAAGAAAATAATAAACTTCTTGAATGGTACAATGACTTATTTCTAATCCAAAATGCCGCTCAAATTGAAGAAGACTTAAAACAACAAACAATAAATTCCGATTTTCTTATCTTAGACGAAAAAAAATATAAATTTTTTGTTGCTAAATAAAAAATGTTAGTTTATGTTGCTCATACAAAAACAATCACTTATTAACATCGTAAATATGGAGTATTAAATATGAAACAATTAGCAGGTTCAATCAGAATTGGTTGGGTTATTGAATATAAAGGGAAACCTTGGACAATTACAAAAGCTGTACATATCAAACCAGGAAAAGGTGGCGCCTTCATGCAGGTTGAAATGAAAGAAGTTGAAGCAGGAACAAAAACAAACGAACGTTTCAGAACCGAAGACACTGTAGAAAAATTGATGGTTGAGGATAAGGATTGTCAATTTTTATTTGAAGATTCAACCGGCTTAACGTTCATGGAATCCGACACATTTGAACAATTCTCAATGCCTTCTGATATTTTAGGCGATTCTCGTCCATTTTTAACAGACGGAATGCAAGTTGTTGTATCATATATCGATGGTCGTCCTATATCGGTAGAATTACCATTACAAGTTATTTGCGAAGTTGTTGAAACAGAACCAGTAATTAAAGGTCAAACAGTTTCATCTTCTTATAAACCTGCAATATTAGATAATGGTGTAAGAATCACTGTTCCTCCATTTATCGGTGTAGGAGATAAAATTGTAGTAGGAACTGCTGAAGCTAATTATGTTGAAAGAGCAAAATAATGGCTTATATATCACCAACATTAACAGCTATTGCAAATGCTGCAAAAAAAGCGTCTATTGTTCTAACTCGTGATTTCAACGAGCTTGAACACTTGCAAACATCACTCAATAACGACGGAACATTTGCAAAACGGTCTTACGAGAAAGTTGAGAAAATTCTGAAAGAAGAATTATTAAAATTTAAACCAACACATACAGTAATCAGTAAAAAAACAGACACTATACCGACAAACGGAAATTATTTTTTAATAACTCCTATAGACGGATTTATCAATTTTGCACATGGAAATGGAAACTTTTCTATATCTATAGCATTAATCGAAAACAATAATATTTTAGATGCTGTAATATACAATCCTGTATTTGATGAATTGTTTTTTGCAGAAAAAGGTTGCGGTGCTTTTAAAGAAGGTTTTCGTAATCACGAAAGATTGCGTGTTTCGGTCTGCAAAAATATAGAAAGATCTCTGATTTCATGTAATAATGATTTAGATATTATAAAAAAATCATTAGAACTAAGCCCAAACATAACCATAAAAAATTCTGTATCTCTGGACATGGCATACATTGCAGCTGGAAAAACTGATGCAGTAATTTCAACTAATAATACAGCAGCATCCATTGCAGCTGGAATATTATTAGTAAAAGAAGCTGGTGGATATGTTTTTGCAATTGGAGAAACAGATATTCGCTCTGAAAACATAACAAGAGTTCTATTTGGCGGACAAATTGTTGCAACAAACGAGCATTTACGCCAAAAAATAGCTAATACATTGGCAAAATAGCAAAAAAATTTAATAAACAGTAAAAATAATACTTGCGTATTTTATTTGCTTAATGTATAAAAGCGTAAAACTTATAAAAAGTATTAAATTGGAGAGTACAAATGAAAAAAGGAATTCACCCTGATTATCACCCTATTACATATGTGATGACAGATGGTACAGAAGTTCAAACAATGTCAACTTGGGGCAAAGCTGGTGACAAAATGTTATTAGAAACAGATCCTAAATCTCATTCTGCTTGGACTGGTGTTCGTCGTATCGTAGAAACAGGTGGTCGCGTAGGTAAATTTAATGACAAGTTTGGTGCATTTGGTTTAAAAGCTGGCAACTAATTTGTTTGATATCATCAAAAGCCTGCACTATGCAGGCTTTTTGCGTTTATAATACAAAAATTTACTTGTATATTATACAAAGCTTGTCTATTGTAAATGCATAATTTATATTTTTAAATGAAAGGATAAAAAAATGACAGCACCTTTAATGCCTAAAGCAACTGCTGTATGGTTAGTTGATAATACTACATTAACGTTTCGCCAAATCTCTAAATTTTGTGAAATACATGAATTAGAAATTCAGGCAATTGCTGATGGAGATATTGCATATAATATTGTAGGTTTAAGTCCCATTAACAATGGACAACTTACATGGGAAGAAATACACCGCTGTGAAGCTGATAAAAGTGCAGATTTAGTTCCAAATGTTCTCGAAAAGAATGTTAAAGAACGAAATTCTAAAGCCAAAAAAGTTTTATCTCCATCACAAAGAAGTGATAAACCTGCGGCTATTTTATGGATATTAAAACATTGTCCGGAAATTATGGATTCGCAAATATGCAAATTAGTTGGTACAACTAAACCAACTATCGCCAAAATACGCAATGGCGAATATTCCGATATGGCAAATCTAAAACCTAAAAATCCGGTAGCTGTTGGTCTTTGTAATGAAAAAGATCTTGAAAATGCTCTAACAATTTCTAAATCAAGAGTTAATCCCAAAATAAAAGAAACAACAAAGAAAAAAGCAACAAAGAAAAAAGTATCAACAAAAAAAGAAAAAACATCTAAAACCAAAGATAAGAAAAAAAATACAAACAAAACAGAAAAAAAGAAAATATCTAAAAAATCTAAATAAATTAAAACCCGTTATATCTAAGATATAACGGGTTCTTTTTTTAATAACCCAGATACGCCATGCGCTCAGCGGCACGATTGCGAGTGGGTGTTGTAGTTGTAGCAGATGTGTTTGTAGTTTCTGTCGGCTCAAGACGAAAACTTCTACTACTAGAACTAGTTGCTCTAGTTGAGGCAGAAGTACTTCTTGTAGCAACAGGACGACTACTTGCTTCAGCTTGCTTAGCAGCTCTCTTTGCAGAAGCAATGTTGACAATAGTCCCCACTACTTCTCCAAGGTTGATATTTCCACCAACACCACCATTCTTTCCACCAACGGAGAAAGAAAGGTTTGAACTGCCATAGTAACCACCACCATAGTAACCACCGCCGTAATAATTTCCATAAGGATCTACATTACGATTATAGTTATATGATACGGCACCGGGCTGATTGCGTTCCCATGTAAGGTTCCGGATATACGCCAAACGACCATTCCTCACTTCGTAGTCGATAATATCACCGTGATTGAGACGAAAGCGATTAGATGTTACAGCCTCGATATTGCGAATAACTATGCCATCTGACAAATAAACCGTTGTACCATCCGCACCTTCATAAACAAGGTTTTCAACTCTAGCCTGACGAGCAGAGACACTCATCACAACAACTACCATCATAACCAAAATTGCTAACATCTTCTTCATATTAAAAAAGGTGTTAAACTCTCACAAATTTTTCAGCTATTATTTACTCAATATTTATCCAAATTTTAACTTATAATATATATCTAAATATAGTTTACTCTACTTCAACTATAGAACATGGTTATGTTTGTTCAATAAGATAAATATCATATAAAAACTCGGTATTAAATAAATCCTAACATCAAATAATATTTCTATTATCAGTTTGTAAGAGGTGTTCAAATTAATTATCTACTTTAGCTTATATAAAAAGATAACGCTTCTGAAACATTAAAAACTATCCCCTCAAATAAAGATTTGACAAGCCGGGGAGTAACATCGGATAATCTGAAAAATTCATACATCCGAAACCCCGAAGGGATGATATATAATAGATAAATGTCATCTAGAATAATTTTTGTTACATTATTATCATAGCATATTTTTCAACGTTAAGCAATACCCAAAAAACAACAATAATTACCCTACTTTATATATTTTTTCGCTTCACTAATAGCTTCATCATAATCTTTTGCAATCAATATACTTGAATACCTCATCTTTGAATTTATACAAGAATATCGTATCATTTTTTTAGGCTGATATTTTACATTAGAAATAATAACTTTCACGCGTTTTTTCCGCATTTTTTTTATAAAATCGACAATAAAATTAGCCCCATCTTCATCAATTAAAGAAACATGCCCCATTCTTAAAATTACAACTTTAACCTTCATTTTTTCACCATTTAAAAATTGAGAAATTCGTGAAACGACCCCTAAAAACAGCGGAGCAGTAACACGTATTACAATAACACCTTTATCTCTCAATTTCTGAGACAATACATGATCTGCTTTAGAAGCAAAAATATTATCTTCTTCAACATTTTTCTCTTTTATCAATCGATATAAATAAACAAAAGCTGCCGCAATAAAACCAATAGTAATCGCAACACCTAAATCAACTAAAATCGTAAGTAAAATAGTAATAATTAAAGTATATCTACCCCCTGTATTAAATTTTACCAAAACCCACATCTTACTAAAATCAAGCATATTCCACCCAACAATAATCAAGATCGTTGCTAAACTTGATAAAGGAATATATCTAACCAAAGGTGATAAAAAAAACATAAAAAGAAATAAGAAAAACGAATGCATAACCCCTGAAATAGGAGAATATGCATTTGCATTGAAATTTGTAGCTGTTCTTGCAATAGTTCCTGTTGCTGGCATTCCTGAAAAAGTCATACAAGCAATATTTGCAAAACCTTCTGCAATTAATTCAGAATTTGGATTATGAATATCTCCACTCATACTATCAACAACCTTAGCACTTAATAGAGATTCAACGGCTGTTAATAAAGCCAACGTCAAAGCTATAGGAAAAACATTTCTAAGCAAATCATTATTAAAAGAATAAATATGAGGAACCGGCAACATACTAGGCAAATCACCATACTTACTTCCAATTGTCTCAACAGGTAATTTAAATATGAAAGATATAACAGTCATCACAATTAAAATAATTAGATATGCCGGTTTTCGGGGAAAAATTTTTTTAATAAAAATATATATAATCAAAGAAAAACATCCGATAGATAAAGCATATAAATTTGAATTAAATATATGGCTGAAATATATACTCCATCTTGCAATAAATCCTTTAGGCAGTATAAGATTAACAAATCCTAATAGATCACCAACTTGCGTAGTAATTAAAGTCAAACCAACACCTGCCATAAAACCAATAACAACGGAATACGGAATATATCTGACATAATTACCTAACTTGCATATTCCCAAAAATATCAACATAATTCCTGTCAATAACATCGTTGCAAGAAGTCCATCATATCCAAATCTTTGTATTGTATCTAAAATAATAATTGCAAATACCCCAGTTGGTCCACTTATCTGGAAACGAGAACCTCCAAAAATAGCAACAACTAAACTTGCAATTATTGCAGTATACATACCCTGAATAGGAGCCAACCCACTCGCTATTGCTAAAGCTAAAGCCAATGGTAAAGAAACTATACTAACCGTCAACCCTGAAATACAATCTCTTTGAAATAAAGAAAAATTATATCCTTTTTTTATAATTTCTAAAGATTTTGGCATAAAATCTATAAACATTTTTTCTATTATTTTTTTCATAACAACACTAAATTCCTCTAGCCTTAAGCATTATAAAATAAGGTAACTCGAAATTATTAAAATTTACATAATACAAAAAAAGGAATCTGTACTTCTACAGATTCCTTTAATAAAGACATATCAAACTAAATCATAGCCATTCCGCCATTAACATGAATGGTCTGACCGGTAATATATTGTGCCTCATCTGAAGCTAAAAAGGCTACAGCATTTGCAATATCCTGAGCTTCACCTAATTTACCTTCTGGAATTTTTGCCAACAAAGCTGATTTTACATCATCAGGCAAAACATCTGTCATTGGTGTGCGAATAAAACCTGGAGCAATAGAATTTACAGTAACGCCTCTAGAACCAACTTCTTGAGCCAAACATTTATTCATAGCGATCATACCTGCCTTTGACGCAGAATAATTAGCTTGTCCTGCATTACCCATAACACCTACAACAGAAGCAATACCAATAATTCGACCAAAACGACGTTTCATCATACCTCTAACAGCAGCTTTAGCTAATTTAAATCCTGCAGACAAATTAACATCTAAAACTAATTGCCAATCTTCATCACTCATACGAATAAACAAATTATCTCGAGTTAATCCGGCATTATTTACTAAAATATCAATTTGTCCCATTTTTTCTTCAACATCACTAACCAAATTTTTAACAGCTTCTGCATCAGTCAAATTAGCAACAAAACATTCAACATTGGTACCTAATTCTTTTTTCAAAGTCTCCAATCTTTCTGCATTCATATCTGTTAAAGCCAATGTTGCCCCCTGAGCATGAAGAGTATGAGCAATTCTATATCCCAAACCACCAGCAGCACCAGTAATTAAAGCAACTTTACCATCTAATCTAAACATTAGTTTATCCTTTCATTATAAATTTTTAGCCAGTTCTTCGATTTCTTCAACTGAACCAACAGAAATTGAATTCATATCCTTATTACTGCGTTTAGCAATCCCTGAAAGAACCTTTCCGGCTCCCAATTCAACCAAATCAGTAATACCTTGTTCTTGCAAATAATACATTGTTTCGCGCCATCTGACAGTTCCTGTTACTTGTTCAATCAAATGTTTAATGATTTCTCGATGATCTGTAATAGGCTGAGCCAATACATTTGCAATCAATGGAACTTTTGAATTTTGAGCATTTACTTCCATAAAAGCTCTTGCCATAGCATCTGCAGCTGGAGACATAAACGGACTATGAAAAGGCGCACTAACAGCCAACTTAACACACTTACGTGCACCAAATTCAGAAGCAATTTCAACAGCTCTATCAATAGCAACCATTGAACCAGATAAAACAACTTGTCCATCAGAATTATCATTTGCGGCCACACAAACATCTGCACCATTAGAACAGGCTTCAACTAAAGCACCCACATCTTTATATGACAAACCAATCACAGCAGCCATTCCACCTACACCATAAGGCACTGCACTTTGCATAGCTTCGCCTCTAATACGCAATAATTTTGCTGTATCTGATAATGAAAAAACTCCGGCAGCACATGCTGCAGAATATTCACCTAAAGAATGCCCTGCTACAAAAGCCGCTTTATCTTCAATTTTTATACCAAAGTCTTTTTCTAACACTCTAACAACAGCCATCGACATAGCCATCAATGCTGGTTGAGTATTTGCAGTCATTGTCAATTCGCTATCAGGTCCCTCTGTCATAATCTTATACAAATCCTGAGAAAGAGCATCATTAACTTCCTGAAACACTTCCTTAGCTGAAGCAAAATTTTCTGCTAATTCTTTTCCCATCCCCACAAACTGAGAACCTTGTCCGGGAAATACAAATGAATATTTCATAAAACATTTCTCCTTTTATTCATGCGAAGTGTATATTCTATAATGCTAAAATGTCAAGTTATTCACTTTTTTTTATTAACAAATGGAACTAAAAGCTCTCATTTTAATACTTTTTTGAAGATTTTCGATTAGAATCCAACTAACTTAAAATATTAATAAATAGAGAATGAATATGGGAAAGAAAAAGACAATAAAAGAAACAAAAAAAACATGGTATCACACGATTATTTGTAATATTTTCGGTCTTACATTTATATTACTTCCAACATTTGCTTTGTTAAGTTTATTTGACTACAATCCTAATGATCCTTCATTTAACAAAGTAACAACGTCCGAAGTAAATAATTTTCTTGGATCATTTGGTTCACACAGTGCTGATTTAATATTAAGCACATTTGGTATAGCCCTAATTATATATCTCTTCATACCTATTATATGGGGAATCGGACTAATTAAATACAAATCTTTTGTAGAATACAAGACACGTATCTTTGCATGGTTCGTTGGCGTACTAAGCTTTGCTTGTTTTATAGATCTCACATGCAGTTCTTATTTAGGACATTTTAATTTGCCTTATAATTTAACTGGAGAATGGAGTCGAATACTCAGCCGTCCTATAAATAGTTATACAAATCTTCTTAATATTCCATACAATACATTTATCATACAGGCCATAATATTATTTATATCCATTCTATCTTTTAATTTTTCTGCAGGAATAACCTTCAAGGCATGGATATTTGTATCAAATAAAATATTTAATTTTATAAAGAACATCGCTACATTTATATACACCTTATTAAAGAAAGTTGCAAAGATTAAAAGCTACAAAGAATTTAAGGAATTAAATCCAAACTACATACAAAGTAAAATGCACAAAATCGATACCAATAACAGAAGAGAACCTCTTTTTAATAAGAACGTAAATACTTCAGCTATATCCAATATTTATACTCAATCTCCTCAAAATAACAGCAATTTAGCAGTTGCTCAAAATTCTGTAGTTCCATCAATTGAAATACCTAATAAAAATCAGACTGTTGGTAATTTAGCAATTAAAGAAGATAATTTTATTCAACCTGCACAAAAACAAAAATACAATCCTACATTCGATTTTATGAATGATGATAGTATTGCTAACCAGAACTCTAAGAAAAATAAAAAAATATCTCCAGAAGATATTTATCAAACAGAAACACAAAGAAAACAAACTAAAAACAAAACAGAAACATCACAACAAGAAGAACTATTATCCGTGGATGTGTCAAAACAATATAACAAAAACACCCCCTCATCTCAACAACCTTCTTCAAATAGTTTTTCTGAAAAAGATAAAAATTTATACAATCTACCCGATATAAATTTATTATCTGACCATAGAGAAGCTCAAAATCTAGTCTACGATGAAGAAACCTTAAAAACAAACGCCGCAAAACTAGAAGAAGTTTTAAACGATTTTGGTATTAAAGGACAGATTGTAAAGGTACGACCTGGTCCGGTAGTAACGTTATACGAACTGGAACCTGCACCGGGAACAAAAGCCGCAAGAGTAATAGGTTTATCAGATGATATTGCACGTTGTATGTCTGTTTCTTCTGTTCGTATGGCTGTAGTAAGTGGACACAATACTATAGGTATTGAATTACCAAATGAAAAAAGAGAAACAGTTTGGTTAAGAGAGCTTTTGGAAGATAAAGAATTTAAGAATAGTAAAAACATCTTAAACGTAACTTTAGGAAAAGATATCGGTGGACAACACATATATGCTGACTTATCCAAAATGCCTCATCTTCTCGTTGCTGGTACTACAGGATCTGGTAAATCTGTTGGTGTTAATTCTATGATAATTTCTCTTTTATATAGAATGACGCCTGATGAATGTAAACTAATTATGATTGATCCAAAACAACTAGAATTTTCAATGTATAATGGCATTCCACATTTACTTACTCCTGTAATAACAGATCCAGGTAAAGCTGTCGTCGGACTCAAATGGGCTGTTAGAGAAATGGAAGATAGATACCGTGCAATGGCTCTATTAAATGTTCGAAACATAGCAGGATATAATCAAAAAGTTGCAGATATGCGTAAAACAGGAAAGGAAGTTAAAAAGAAAATTCAAACCGGATTTGATAAAGAAACAGGACATCCTATTTACGAGGAACAAATTTTAGATACAACTCCTATGCCATACATAGTTATTGTTGTTGATGAAATGGCTGATTTAATGCTTGTAGCAGGCAAAGAAGTGGAAGCTGCCATTCAAAGACTGGCACAAATGGCGCGTGCAGCAGGAATACACTTAATAATGTCAACACAAAGACCTTCTGTTGATGTTATTACTGGAACAATTAAAGCAAACTTCCCAAGTCGTATTAGTTTCCATGTTACAACCAAAATAGACAGTCGAACAATCTTAGGCGAACAAGGTGCAGAACAATTGCTAGGAATGGGAGATATGTTATATATGCCTTCAGGATTACGCCCAATTCGTGTACATGGATGTTTCGTAGCAGATGCTGAAGTTGAAAGAATTGTCGAATATATAAAATCTCAGGGAGAACCTAAATACGTCTCAGATGTAACTGAAGGAGAATTAAACAGCAAAGATTCTGGTCCGGTATTTGATAAAGGCGAAATATCATCTGATAATGGCGATGATGACTTGTATAACCAAGCAGTAGCCATAGTTAGAGCTGATAAAAAAGCCTCAACCAGTTATATTCAAAGGAAATTACGTCTCGGGTATAACAGAGCCGCAATTCTTATTGAAAGAATGGAAGATGAAGGAATTGTAACTCCTCCTGATAGAGTAGGTAGACGAGAAGTAATAGGTGTTGAATAACTACAAAAAGCGATAGAAATTCTATCGCTTTTCATTATAAAAACATATGCATTATTTTTTATTTGATTTAGTAAAATTTAAGAGAAAAATCGCAATTATAAAATCCACTAGGACATTCACAGGCACTAACTGCAACATCAACAGGCATTGGTGTTGAAACATTTTTTCCATTAGGACAAGCGTATTTTGCATTTCCTTCACATCCTTCTAAAGCTCCAAATATTTCTCCAGAATCAATACCAACAGCCAATAATCCAGAAGAGGCATCACTACCCCAATCTTGAGTGGCCAATTCTATACAAGCTTCTTCAGGAAGATCATGTAAAGCAATTACAAAAGCCTTTTCATCATAACCATTTTTTCTTCCGGCAGAATTCAAAAATACATATCCACCAAATGGATGAGACATGCCATAATGACCATCCTCACTTCCTGTTCCTTCAAACATTTCTCTTGGTGCTAAATTTGCTTTATAAATAATTTTATCATCTAGACGAGCATAATTTTTCTGCCTAGCATACAAAACTCTTATATTCTGTGATAACTGCGTAATTTGGTCGATTGTTTTATTGATTTTAAATTTCATCATAGCTTTTGAATATCCTGCAATACCACCTACAGATAATACGCCAATAATCGCTAAAACGCCTAGCATTTCAATCATTGAACGACCTCCTTGAGCATTGGTTCTACACATTTTATTCATTATATCCTCCTTATCATTGTCCGAAAAAAAGGATCCTTTTTTTCGGACATTTTTTAGAGCGTAAATATTTTTTTAACATATTGAATTTATGATGAATAAGAAAAAAGAAAAATAGTAATTTTATGTCCGAAAAAAGGGATCCCTTTTTTCGGACATTTTTTATCAAGGAATATACTTAAATTTATTAAATAAAAAATCCCTTCTTTGAGAAGGGATTTTTTTTCATATATATAATCACTAAAAATGATCATCACAACGCTTGATTAGCTCTTCAATATTTTCAGGTGGCCAACCTGGAGTCTCCATACCAAGATGGATACCCATTTTCGCCAACACTTCTTTTATCTCGTTCAAAGATTTACGACCAAAGTTTGGTGTACGCAACATCTCTGCTTCAGTTTTTTGAACCAAATCACCAATATATATAATACTATCATTTTTCAAGCAATTTGCTGAACGAACAGATAATTCAAGCTCTTCAACCTTACGTAACAGATTTCTGTTAAATGGTAATTCTTCATGAACATCTTCAGATTCGCTTTCTGGTTCATCAAAGTTAATAAATGGTTTTAGTTGATCTTGTAAGATTCTTGCTGCCAAAGCAACAGCATCTTCAGGAGAAACAACACCATTTGTTTCTACGATCATTGTTAACTTATCATAATCAGTTATTTGTCCAACACGAGTATTCTCAACTTTATAAGAAACTTTCTTTACTGGAGAATAAATAGCATCAACTGCAATCAAACCAATAGGAGCATCTGCTGACTTACTATTGTAAGCAGGAACATATCCCTTACCAGTAGTAACAGTTAATTCCATATTTATCTTTGCACCAGCATCAAGTGTACAAATAACATGATCAGGATTCATAATTTCAACATCATGACCAGTTTCAATCATTGCAGCTGTAACAGTGCAAGGACCTTCAGCTTTTAAATACATAGTTTTCGCTGTTTCTGAATGAACAGCAACAGCCAATTCTTTAATATTTAAAACGATATCTGTAACATCTTCTCTAACCCCTGGGATCACAGAAAACTCATGCAAAACACCGTCAATCTTAATAGCTGAAACAGCACCGCCTTGCAAAGAAGATAATAAAACTCTTCTTAAAGCATTACCTAAAGTAAGACCAAAGCCTCTCTCTAAAGGTTCAACCACTATTTTAGACTTGTTTGCATCACCATCCTGAGACACATCCAAGTTAGTTGGTTTAATAAGTTCTTGCCAATTCTTTTGAATCACTGGTTTTGTCCTTTTCTTTTGAAGTTATATATGCATATATTTGGAACACGGCAACAGGCCTTAAAAAAGGCCTGTGCCAGAAAATAATAACTAGACGCGACGTCTCTTTTTCAGACGGCAACCATTATGTGGAATTGGAGTTACATCACGAATAGATGTGATAGTAAAACCGATTACTTGTAATGCTCTAATCGCAGATTCTCTACCAGAACCTGGACCTTTAACTTCTACTTCTAGAGTCTTCATACCATTTTCTTGAGCTTTTTTACCTGCTTCTTCTGCAGCTACTTGAGCAGCATAAGGAGTAGATTTTCTTGAACCCTTAAAACCTTGAGCACCTGCTGTTGACCAAGAAACAGTATTTCCTTGAGCATCAGTAATAGTAACTCTAGTATTGTTAAAAGAAGAATCAATGTGAGCTACACCAGAAGTAATATTCTTTTTTTCTTTTCTTTTTCTAATATTTGCCTTAGCCATTTGCACTACCTCACTTACTTCTTCTTATTAGCAACGGTCTTGCGTTTACCTTTACGTGTTCTAGCATTTTGTTTAGTGCTTTGACCACGAACAGGTAGACCTTTACGATGTCTTAAACCGCGATAACAACCGAGATCCATCAATCTTTTAATATTAGTACCAACTTCACGACGAAGCTCACCCTCAACTAAGTAACCACTGTCGATTACTTCACGGATTTTCATGATTTCTTCATCAGAAAGCTGACTAACACGACGATCAGCATCTATTCCTGATTTTGCGCAAATATCTTGAGCAGATTTTCTACCAATACCAAAAATGTAGGTTAAAGCAACCTCTATTTTTTTGGCACTTGGAATGTTTACACCAGCTATACGAGCCAAATTTAATCTCCATTACTTTCAATTAATTAATACATTCAAAAAGTTGATCACCACTTTTCAAAATTAAGCGGATTATAGGCAGGATATTTAACAGAGTCAACCCCTTTTTTATAAAAAAGTTATATTTTTTCAATTTTTTTTCAAATCCAGAATATTGTTTTTCCAATTTTAAAAATTATCTTATACTTATGATTTTACAAACTTTAGGAATAATAAAACCTGATGCCATAAAACGTCATTTAGAAAATATTATTTTGAAAAAAATAAAAGACAGTGGCCTCTCAGTCAAAAAAATACTTCACTTGCGATTAACAAAATCACAAGCAGAAGAACTATACAAAGAACACAAAAATAAAATTTTTTATAACAATTTAATAAAATATATCACCTCAAGTGAGATCATAATATTATTGATTGAAGGAGAAAACGCTATCAATAGCTGGAGAAATATTATACAAAATATAAGACATCAATATGCAATAAACAAAACACAAAATTGTGTACATGGTTCAGACAATATATCATCTGCCAATAGAGAAATAAATTTATTTTTCAATCATAAAAATTGAACCTCACAAATGTGAGGCTCAATTCAAATATCTAAAATTTCAGATATTTTTTTACTAACTGCTTCAATCGTTCCCGTCCCATCAACTGTTTTCAACAATCCTCTTTTTTCAAAAAAAGGAATAGTTGGATATGTCAACAAACGATAGTTAACAAGACGGTTTTGAACCGTTGTTCGATTATCATCTTTTCTTCGAGAAAATTCTGTTCCACCGCAAGAATCACAAACTCCATAGACTTTTGGTTTTTGAAATTTGTCATGATAACCGGCACCACATTTCATACAAGAATATCGTCCTAATATGCGCTCCATAATGATTTCATCTGGAACTTGAATCTCTAAAACGCAATCCAAATTAACGCCTTTTTCTTTCAACATCCCCTCTAATATTTCTGCTTGAGGTAATGTTCTAGGAAATCCATCCAAAATAAAACCATTTACACAATCTTTCTCATCGATACGATTTTTCACCATTTCGATAATCATTTCATCAGTAGCAAATTCACCACGATCTAATGCTGTTTTCAACTCTCGTCCGAGAGGAGTATCCTTTTCAGCATATTCACGCAACATTTCTCCCGTAGACAAATGACAAATATGCATATTATCTCTTAAAATACGGGCTTGTGTACCCTTTCCACAACCGGGAGCACCCGTTAAAACAATATACAAGCCCTCTTTCATATTCCTCATTATCTTCTCTTTTTCTTAGCTAAAGCCGCTTTCTTCAACAGACCTTCATATTGATATGCAATCAAATGGGATTGAACTTGTCCCACAAAGTCCATTGTAACTTGAACCACGATTAACAATGTTGTACCACCCAAAACAAAAGGCACCCCAACTTTACTAATTAAAACTTCCGGAAGTATACACAAACAAACCAAATATAAAGATGCTATAAGTGTCAAACGTGTAATAACATAATCCAAATAATCTGCAGTATTTTTTCCCGGACGTATACCTGCAATAAAGCCACCATGTTTTTTCAAATTATCGGCAGTTTCTTGAGGATTGAATACCACAGAAGTATAGAAAAATGTAAAGAATAAAATTAAAAACGCATATAATGCTAAATATAAAGGTTGTCCATGACCTAACAATTGACTCAATGTTTGCACCCAAGATGGACCTTTTTCTGCTGACAAATTAGCAATTGTAATTGGTAATAACAACAATGAACTTGCAAAAATTGGTGGAATAACACCCGTAGGATTAATCTTCAATGGTAAATGAGAACTTTCAGCAGCAGTCATTCTCATACCCATTTGACGCTTTGGATATTGAATAACTATTTTTCTTTGAGCTCTTTCTACAAAAACTATAACATAAATTAAAGCCAAAACCATAACCAACAAAATTAAAATTGTTGTTAATGACATTTGCCCCGCTCTACCCAATTCAAATGTTTGCATTAATGCATTCGGAATATTTGCAATAATACCTACTGTAATGATTAAAGAAGAGCCATTACCAACGCCTCGTTGAGTAATTTGATCACCCAACCAAACAATAAACATTGTTCCACCAACTAAAGATACTATAGTAGAAAATCTAAAAGCAAAACTATCAATCATCACTGCAGAAGATCCGTTTGCACCAGAAACACTCTCTAAACCGACAGCAATACCATACCCTTGAATAATTGTAATTAAAACTGTCAACATTTTTGTATAATGTGTAATTTTACGGTGTCCTGCTTCACCTTCTTTCTTCAAAGCCATCAAAGAAGGAATGACAGATTGTCCCAATTGAATAATGATTGAAGCAGAAATGTATGGCATAATATTAAGAGCAAAAATTGTCATACGCTCCAACGCACCACCGGAAAACATATTAAACATTCCCAAAATGCCACCTTGATTACGATTAAACATTTCTGCCAACACACTGGCATTAATTCCAGGAAGCGGAATATATGTTCCAAGACGGAACACAATCAAAGCTAAAACAGTAAACCACAATCTACTTTTAAGCTCGTCAGCTTTACTAAACGCAGACACATCCATATTAGCTGCCATTTTTTCTGCTAATGATACCATTTTTATATCCTTAATAAAATTTATTTAAAACAAACCATAGGGCTAATTTGCCCATTGGCAATAATTTAATACATAAAAATAAAATATATGCAACAAAAATATCTTTATCTTCAACAAATTACAAAAAACATCATAACAAAAAGCCCCCTGCTTATACAGGAGGCTTTCAAAATATCAAATAGAACTATCTTGAATAGTATTCGATAACCAAGTTTGGTTCCATTATTGCAGCATAAGGAACATCCTCAAACTTAGGTGTAAATGTATACTTTGATGTCATTTTCTTGAAGTCAACTTCCAAATATCCTGGAACTTCACGAGTTTGAGATTCAATAGCAGCAACTACAATTGCCAAACCTTTTGATTTTTCTCTAACTTCAATAACATCACCAACTTTTACCATATAAGAAGGAATATTAACCTTCTTGCCATTTACCAAAACATGACCATGATTAACAAATTGACGAGCTGCAAATACTGTTGAAACAAACTTAGATTTGTAAACTAAATTATCCAAACGAGATTCCAACAAACCAATTAGGTTTTCAGCTGCATCACCTGAACGACGAATTGCTTCAGCATAATACTTAGCAAATTGTTTTTCAGAGATATTACCATAATATGTTTTTAACTTTTGTTTTGCATTCAATTGTTGACCATAGTCAGTAACTTTCTTTTTTCTTTGACCATGTTGTCCTGGACCATAAGGTCTCTTACTGAACGAACTATTTGCTTCACCCCAAAGATTGTCATTATAACGACGACTACTTTTCTTTTTAGCAGCAACAATACTTTTCATTTATCTAATCCTTTTTTTATTTTATTATTAACATTATTGTCCTGGTAGTTACAAACATCAAACTTGCAACGAGATCATTAAAAACAATCTACATTCCCAGAAGTGAGCTAAAGCTATATCAATTTTTTTTAATTTTCAAGTAAAAAATCGACGTATATTTCAAAATATTACTGGATTTAACTCAAAAAAAAAATACAATAGTGCAGGAAGGTGGAAAATGTCATATGAATTAATGTTTCAAAGAGCTGTAGATCTCCAACAAAAAGGAGCACTATACGAAGCAGAACAAATATACCGACAAATTTTAGAAACAGCCCCTGATAATGCTGATGTGCTGAATATGTTAGGTTTAATTGCACAAGAAAAAAATATTCACAACGAAGCCATTAATTACTTTTACAAAGCAATAAAATCAGCTCCTAAACATTTTCCTATCTATTTTAATTTAGCCATATCTTTAGGAGCAATAAATAGACCATTAGAAGCCATAGAAGCATATTCCAATGCTTTAAAAATAAAACCAGATTTAAAAGAAGCTCATTTGGGAATTGGCAACCTTCTTTGGTTTCAAAATAAAATAGATGAAGCAAAAAAAGAATATCATTTAGCCTTGCAAATAGATCCTTGTTATTTAGAAGCATTAACAAATCTTGCTGAAATTAATAATAATACTGAAGAATTAAAAAAATTATCACCTAATAATCCCAAAGCGTTATACTACTTAGGAAGAAAATGTTTTGATAATCAAAATTATTCAGAGGCAATACACTACTTACAATCCGCCGATTCGCTTATTCAATCTGACGAAATAAAATCAATATTAGCTCAATCCTTAATAGCCCTCAATAAACCTCATGAGGCTCTAAAAGTATTGTATCAGGCTCTAAATATAAATCCACAAAATACTACTGTTTTAGTTTATATTGCAGATCTAGAAGTAATTATGAATAATTACAAAGAAGCAGAAACTTTTTATAAAAAAGCCATAGAAACCGATGCGCAAAATTTACAAGCACATACAAATTACGCCAACTTACTATGCAAACAAAAAAGAACTTTAGAAGCTTTAGAAGAATACAGAAAAGCGGTAATTATATCACCTCAAACTCCCGCTTTAAGTTATAATTTAGCAATCATTTTAAAAACTCTTGAAGACTATGAACAATCATTGGCTCTCATGTTTAATGCTTTTTATCTGGCTCCCCATAAAACAGAATGGAGCTTTAACTTAGCAGAAACCCTTATATTATATCATTTGAAAGCTCCTGAAAAAGCAAAAAAAATAACCGAAAATTGGTTAAAACAGATGCCTGAAAATATTGTCGTTAAACATCTATGGGCCTCAATTAACGAACAGACTAGCCCGGTAGAAGAAGAATATAATAGATTATTATTTAATAACTTTGCCCCTACTTATGAAGAAACTCTAAAAAGAATCAACTACCAAGTCATCGATAAAATAAATCAAATTTACCCCAACTTAACAGGTAATATTCTAGACTTAGGATGTGGAACCGGATTAGTTGCCGAGAAATTAAAAACAAAAAACAATACTTTTGATGGCATAGATATTTCAGAAAATATGTTAGATATTGCCAAACAAAAGAACATATATTCCTCACTGGAACAAACAGATATCGCTAGCTACTTAGAAAAAACAGTCAAAGAATATGATCTTATAATTGCTGCAGATGTATTCTGTTATCTAGGAGATTTAGAATATATAATTCAAAAATGTTACCCAACAGATATTATTTTCTCTATAGAAGCAGAAACAGATATAAAAGATTTCAAAATGCAACCCAATGGACGATATAAACATAATCCGCAATACATCGAAAATTTAGCTCGCAAAATTGGATACACTGAAATTAACATGCACCCACTAAAAATCCGGCAAGAATATGGTATTGACCTCAACGGGTTCTTGTTCTGCCTTAGGCTCAAACATCTTTAACATTTCTTCTGTTTTATCTCGCTGAACTTTATATAAGCGATATTTAACCTTTTGATTATCATTCATAGGCTTTAACCATTTAGGTAAATTTTTACCTGTAATTACCTGCCCATACAATTTATTAATATTTTCATTAGGTTTTTCAAAATATTTTTCATCATATCGTTCAGGTAAAAAGACATAGTCAACTTTATGCTTATCTAATAAATTAAAGCATTCTTTAGGATTCTCGGTCTTCCATATTTTGTTTGCATCCAAAATACCTTTTCTATTTGAAAAATTAGGAGTAGCAACAACATTATGTGATGTATACCACAAAATCAAAGGCCCAGTAAATACATCAGACAAAACCGTACCTGATCGATAATTATATAACTCAACAACATCTTTTATAACAGACATATGTACTTTATCAGGTGTATCTACTGCAACTTTTAACGGAAAATATTTTAAAATTGCAAATTCAACACAAATAAATAGTCCCGTTAACAACGCAAATATTGGAGTCACTTTCTGTCTCTTAGTATAGAAAAATTCTAAGACTATTACCAACATTAATACCGAAACAATCGCAGCTAAAGCATAATACTTTTCGTTCATATAAGATGCTACGGCTGATACCATTACCCATAACAATGTAACAACAGACATACTGCCAAATTTTGAACTAAATAATAAACATATTCCTAAAAATGTCGCCAATATAGGATATATTAAAGCAGGATAATATAACTGTTTTATGATAATAAATCTCTCTCCAAAAATAGCTGTTAAAGTATCATATGGCGACATTGGCAAAAACATTAAATTGCCACTTCCTGCTGTAAAATAAATAGCAAATAACAAAGATGGCATAACAATCATAAACACTAAAAATCTATAAACAAATTTCTTTATACCAAACATGCGCACAATTCTAAATACAACGTAAAAAATCCAGGCAATCTCAACATGCCATAAGGATAGTCTCGAAAGTAATATTTCCTGATATCCCTGTGCCGGAGGATTTATAATAAAAAACAAAGACACCAATAAAGCAAAAAAGAAGGCACACGAAGAAACATACTCTATAGATATCTTATTTAACAACCAAGAAATAAATAAACCTAAAAATAAAATGGAAGATAGTATAACGCCTTCTGGAGCCAACCAGTTTAATAAAGCACATCCCAGTGATACAAAAAACAAATTATGTGTTCTATCATTATTTTCAGAAAAATTCCATAAATTAATCCAAACGAATATTGTAAAAACTATAACCCATAATGTAGAATTAACATGACCCAACATAAAATCAGAATATATCTGTTTTTGCAATATAACTAAAATAATTGCAATATTTCTGGTTATCATCGGTAATGTATATTTTGTACCGAAAACAAAAAATAGTAACATAAAAAAGACGGACATTGCAGAATTAAACATTCCTGAATAATACATTTTCATTACCATATCAGGAATATGAACAAAAGGTAAACCACATAAAACCCAAATAAAATCCCAAAGATGCGTAACCGATAAAATTTCTCCTTCAGGGTAGTTACTTAAAACAAATGGTTGTTCTAGCCATGTCCCTGATGTTACAAAAAACTTAGCTCTTACGGCTTGCATATATGTCTCTACATCAGTGTATATACCAGAAGAATATTTATATTGATTGTAAAATAAAAAACCTATAATAGCTGTCCAAAAAAATGTTTCTAAAAACGACACTATTTTCATTAAATATCTCCCACATTACACTATTAAACACCTATCTTATAACCAGTTATTATTAAAAATAGTTTAAAAAAAGAGCTCTCATTTACTGAAAGCTCTTTTCTTCTTTTAGAATGATTTTTTAATAAAATAACTACATTCCTTTTCCTGACTTAGGCATCATAACAGTAACTATCTTTCGAGATCTTACGTTCTTATTATTAATATCTAGGTTACCATCTGTTGCACCTTCGTAAATTTCAACTTTTTGCTTTTCAGGAACTTCATTTATAGGCACCTCATCTATGACTACTTCTCCATTATCCACAACAGGAACATTACTAACAACATCATCTACAACTGTCTGTGGTAAATCTTCTTTCTGTTCTACAACCTCTTCTACAATTTCAGCACCTTTTTTCCATGCATTTTGATAATCATTGTCGCAACCAATACGACCACCAACATACACGTTATTTGTTAATGAAGCGTTTGCACCTGGACCTACATATGCGCCAGTTGTTTCGTTTATATATCCCAAAGCTGTACCAACTTTTTCTGCAGATATATTTACCTCATCACCACAAACGATAATAGAATTTAACGAACGCATTACCTCAGTCATATCTTTTGTACCATAAGTTGGCAAACCATCCTTTGCTAATCGCGTAACTAAATAACCCTCTGGTCCTTCCTTAACACGTTCTGTCATCTCAATTAATTTCATATACTTATATAACACTTGTTCTTTTGTATTATTTCCGAACAACTCTGGATTATTTTGCATAGCATTATCCAAATTCATATACATCTTATCCCAAGCAGCATCATGAGAAACATCTATTTTTCCAAATATTTCAGACTGATTTTCATAAATACCTGCTAATTTTCTATTCATTTCATTCCAATGAGCTTCAGAAATTCCCATTGCTGAACTATATTCTGTAGGAACAACCAATTCTACTTGTGAAACATTTACTTCAGATATTTCTTCTTGTTTTGACATCCATGAAAATAATCCTGAAGTTTTTTTATCTTCTTCCATTGAGGTTTCCCAAACAGAAACAAATTCTTGTTTTGGTCTCCATGGAAAAAATCCTGAAGTTTTTTTATCTTCTTCCATTGAGGCTTCCCAAACAGAAACAAATTGCTCATTATTTCCGGAAGATTGTTCGGCTAAAACATTTTCTACAGGATTAGGTGTTTCAGAGACTACCTTATCACTTGAGAATAAGCCTTTAATTTTATCTATAAAACCCACGGTCTGTTCTGTAGTATCTGCATTTGATGAAACTAAATTATTGAAAGACAACGCATTACCAGCTAATGCAATAACAGAACCAATACCAAGCCCCAATTTTGCCTGTGATAATTTTGCCCTATTTTCAGCAGATGGTTCCTCTTTAAAATCTTTTTTAACATTTCGATAATTTACAAACTGATTCGTTACTGCTCCGGCAGAACGTAAAATAGAAGATCCAATTCTTGCTGTAATATACCCTAATTTATCAACAGCCCAATTAGAAGCAATACCGACACCAGCAACCAATCCTGCTCCAGCAATACCGAATGCAGTACCTGTAATTGCCCCGCTCTTATACTTTTTATATTCTTTTTCATTTGATTTAATACTCGCAAAAGCTTTTTTAATACCGGCAATACCTTCCCAAGCTTTTGTATCTTTACCTGCTTTTTTAGCGTGTCTAATTTCTTTGGTTTTCTTCTCAATTAAAGGCCAACCCCAAGAACCAGCTGCAGAATATAATGCATATCCAGCAACAACAGGCAAAGCTAGACCTCCAGTTGCTGAAAAAGCAACAATTCCTGTCGCAACAGTATCTGTTATTAATCTCCATTTATTATTATTAATTTGTTCTACAGCAGCTTTACGAATTTCATAAGAACCCTTCCATATTTTTTTCATTTTTGTATCAAATTTATCTTTACGATTCTTAAAAACATCCGCAACACGATTAAATCCCTTTTGAGCCCATCTTGTAGCATATGAAAATAATGATTTTGATGTATCGACAGCACTATTCAGAATATTATCTGTTTTCAAAACAGCTTTTTTCCCACCAGAAAACCATGAAGATAAAACTTCTTCTGCATTTTTCACTGCTTTTTGAATATAATTTTCATATTCTGGAGAACCTATTACCATTTCCTCTTTTGTAGGAGCCGGAGTAGCCGAAGCTGTAATACCTTTAACAACTTCTAAAGTGAAAAAGTTCTTAATATCTCTATCCAATACCTCTTTTTTATCTTCATCTTTTTTCATAAAAAAGCTTGTATCACCAGTGCGCAACATTGCAGCTTGTTGTTTAGCTGTTTCAATAAGGGTATTCCAACAATCTTCTTCCTCTTCTTTTGAAACAGCAACGCCTTCTTTATCTGTACCACCAAATTGTATTTCCGTATTTGTAATGATTTTTGCCATATCAGAATATTTTTCATCAGACATAACTTTTTCATAATCCAAATCGTCAATAAAACCATCTATCTTTTTTACATTGCGTAAAACAGCTTCTTCATCATTCAAATCAAGATGATTTTTTCTATCAAAAATTTCTAATTCTTCTTCTACTTTTTTACGAGTTTCTTTATCACCTTTAAGCAAAGCAACTGCATCATCAAACTCTTTACCAAAATCACCCTCAGCAACGGCTTTTGCTAAAAATTCTTTTGCACGAGCTTTTTTAATATCATTCAAATCTCTGTCCTTAAAAACAACTAATGCTGCATTATTCGGATCATTATCTTGTAGAAAGCTATAAGCTTCATCAAACTTCTCACCGAACTCAAAACTTTCTTGAATGATTTTTACTGCCTCATTAATTGTTAATTGCTTTGCCATAATTTAACTCCTACTATCTTATTTTTTACACTCTGCAAAGACTATACATTATTTTTTATATCTTTGCAAGAGTTTTTTGTCAAAAAAAATCAAAATTTATTAAATAGATCTAAGTTTATAATGAATCAATCAAGCTCAAAAGGATTTTGACAAATTTAAAAAATATAGCCAAATCAAAAAATAAAAAAAACTTGCTTTCCTCAATTTAGCATATTATAACTCAGATAGCACATAATAATTTAGAGGTAAAAATGAAAGTTGATATATTTGATTTTAATCTTGATAAAGAACTAATAGCCAAAACACCTGTTTCTCCAAGAGACAGTTCAAGATTACTTGATTTATCAGAAGAAAATCAAATAAGAGATTGTCATTTTTCTGATCTTACCGAAATATTACAACCAACAGATATTCTTGTGTTTAACGATACCAAAGTAATCCCTGCTCGATTATATGGCAAAAGAGGAGAGGCTTTGGTAGAGGTCACTTTATATCATCCTGAAGATGGAATAAAATGGTGGGCTTTTATCAAAAATGCGAAACGACTTCACATTGGAGATATCATCAATTTTTACACCGCCGATATTTCAGCAGAAACCTCCGATTTTTTTGCTAAAGTATTACAAAAAGATGATGAAGACGGAGTCTTAATTGAATTTTTATGCACTGCAGAAACCCTGAGTACTAAATTAGAAAAATACGGTTCCATGCCTCTTCCACCATATATAAAAAGAGATAAACCTATTCCTGGACTGTGGACACCTTATAACGATAAAGAAGATTATCAAACAGTATATGCCAAAAATGAAGGAGCTGTTGCCGCTCCAACTGCAGGACTACACTTTACCGATCAATTATTAAATAAAATTGACAACATGGGAGTAAAACGAGTATCTCTAACATTACATGTAGGAGCGGGAACTTTTTTACCAGTAAAAACTGACGATACTGAAAATCATAAAATGCACGCTGAATATGGTATTATTTCAGCAGAAACTTGCGATATAATCAATAAAGCTAAAAAAAATGGACATAGAATAATAGCTGTAGGAACAACATCTGTACGCCTTCTTGAAAGCGCTTCCGACGAAAATGGCGTACTCTCTCCTTTTTGTGGTGAAACAAACATATTTATTACACCTGGATACAAGTTTCGTATTATAGATATGATTATAACAAACTTCCACCTCCCTAAATCAACTCTTTTCATGCTCATCTGTGCAATAGCTGGCACTGAAAGAATGAAAGACGCCTATGAATATGCTATAAAAAACAAATATAGATTTTATTCATATGGAGATAGCTCTATTTTAAAATGCATAAATAAAATTTAAACTCTTTCGTTATATACTCCAACAAACTGGGAGAATAACGTGAATATAAATATAGCAAAAAACATCAGATATACTCTGTCTACAATTCGGAACTCATTTATTCCCGCACTAATTTTCGCGACTGCGTTAATTATGTATTATGCATATAATCCCTATGGTCAAGAATACAACACCTATTTACATATTGCATTTTTTATAATAACCACAATAAATCTTTCCTTATTATATATAACGAACCAATCCAAACCATTTTTTTTAATATTATTAAGTACAATATGTTATATCACTATAAATAACTTAAAAAACACGTATGGAATAGAATATATACATTCTACAGAATATTTGTGCATCAGCTTATTTTTACCAATCTATATACTAATATTATATTATATTCCTCAAAAGAAACTAAAACAAAACTATAATAAATACCTACTCATTATTTTATTTTTCCAAATGGCATTAATACAACATTACAGCCATTTCATAAATATTATTCCGTATTTAAATATAACTATTGGAACAATTCCAATTATTTTCTTAATATTATGGCTAATTCTATTTGTTGTTTTGTTAATAAACATCAGTACATACAACACACTATTAAATATTGGCCAATTTTACACCATATCCAGTTTATTTATGGGAATTATATATCCCTCAATATCAAGTCTGACAACATTTTTTCTTTGTTCAAGCATAATTTCATGTTATAGCATTATTTCCGAATTATATCACCGATATCATTTTGATTATTTAGAAAATGTTGGAAGTTTTAATTCATACTTAATCCATGCCAATACAAAGTTTCCATTCAAATACACTATAGCAATATTTAATATCGATAACCGAGATAAATTAATAAAAGTTATCGGTAATAAAAAAATGCAAATCTTAGAACAATTATTAGTAAACAAAATTCTCGAATATCCACAAGACATAGCTGTATATAGATACAATGAAAACGAATTGATTATTGTTTTTAAAAATGAAAATGCTAAACATTCAATAGAATACGCAGATACGATTCGACATGATATTGCAGCATCAGAATTTATTCTTTCTCATAAAACAAAAATAAAAATAACGATATCAATATGTGTCTCTGAAAAAACTCGTAAAGATATTGATGCCACAGAAGTAACAAATCGTGCACACAATGCTCTACAAAAAGCATACCGTTTTAACTGTAATATAACAACTAAAATTTAGTTCTTTTTTAAAGAACTTACTGTTAAATATACTCCCAATAAAATAATTGGAATAGATAATAATTGCCCCATTGTCATTCCGCCAACTAAAAAACCCAATTGAGCGTCAGGTTCTCTAAATTGCTCAACAATAGTTCGACAAGAAGCATATCCAAGAAGAAACATTGCTGAAATAAATCCCTTCTTTTCTCTGCACCATTTATTTTGCCACATAAGATTCAATACAATAAATAGTAACACTCCTTCTAAAAGAGCCTCATATATTTGAGAAGGATGTCTTGGTAAATATCCTCCTTTAGGAAATCTAACTGCCCATGCAACATCACTCACTCTACCCCATAATTCATCATTTATAAAATTAGCCAATCTACCTAAAAAGATTCCAATAGGAACAACAGGTGCTAATAAATCTGTAACTTTTAAAAAGGAATATTTAATTTTGTGTGAAACATATAGTAGAGCAATTATAACACCAATTATTCCCCCATGAAAAGACATTCCGCCATGCCACACAGCAAATATTTCTAAAGGATCTCTTAAAAATTGAGAAGTACCATAGAATAACACATATCCCAAACGTCCACCCAAAATGACGCCTAATGTAAAGAAAAAAGCAATATCTTCTAGATTCGTCTTACTCAAAGGCAAATTATATTTACTCACCCTTTTAGCCATAATCCACCAACCTAACAATATACCAACAATATAGGCCATTGAATACCAACGAATTACAATTGGACCTAATTCAAACATTATCGGTGAAATTTCTGGATACGCCAAACCAATCATATTATACCTCAAAATATTAATAATTTAAAAGTATATTAACAAACAAAATATAATCCACATCTAAAAAAAAATTATAAACACATTATTTTTATATCATCTTGAAATAACTTATTTTATTTTTTTATTAAATTTTTTCAAATTAAAAAAAGTGGAAAACTTAATTAAGACAATTGTATTTATCATTAGTAATATGCAAATCTAATCACTGAAAGCGTTAAAGAAAGTGTTTTTTATGTTGGCAGAAAAAATATATAAATATAACCCAATTGATGATGTTGAATGCCTGTTCACACATCGTAAACATTCAACTGAACGCCGAAATTCTAATGAAGTTGTCGTTGAAATACCCGGCAAATGGGATAATATGCTTTTATTTTTTGCTTGGGAAGAGCAAATGAATTGCCTTCACATATCTTGTCTTATTAATCTAAAACAAGAGCAATCAAACCTCCCAAACATCTTTGAACTTTTAGCATTAATTAATGAAGATATATGGGTTGGACATTTTTCATATTGGGAAGAAACAAAAATGCCAATATTTAAACACTCTATTTTCATAGATGATGAAGAATTTAATTTTACCGGAAAATTATCTCAAATAATAAATATAGCAATCACTGAATGTGAAAGAGCTTACCCGATATTTCATGCCGTCCTAAAACAAAATATAGCTCCAAGAAAAGCCTTACTCCCCTTAACACTAATGTAATTCTCTCCATTTCATACGACAAATCGCCAACTCTTTCTGATTATCTTTATTTGTAATAAGATGAAAACTTTCATTTTCTACACGCAACGTCTCAACAGCAACAAATTCACCATACAAGGCTTCTTTTTTAAAACAAATTTCTAACTCTTCTGGTACATGTTTCACTAAATAATCATTATCAATACTTTCACTAGCCCACACACAATAAATAGCATTATTTACATGTTTATTAACATCTATATCATCGAAACGAACTTTGTATATTTCTTCTTTTTTTTGTCCCTGAGGAAAAATGAGATTTGCAAAATCATGCTCCATTACTCTCTCATTTATCACTTTATACTCAGGAAAATATTTTTTAAGCATAACAGGTCTATGTTTTATTGCATCAACTAAAACCCACATACTGGTTGCAAAAATAATTATGTTTCCTTTTTCATCCTTAACTTCAAAATCTCTTACTGCTCCCCATAATTTAGTTTCAGCAGGCCAAGTTTCTATCGAAAAATGTTCTCCTATAGTTGGAAATCTAATAATTTTTATATAATAATTAGCACCAACCCAAGCAACACCTTTATTTTTGCAATCATCAAAACCTAAACCAATCACACTTGCATGCTCGGAAGCTATATCTTGCAAAAAATTCAAAAGTGTCAATAAGCGTAAAAAGCCATGAGCATTAACCTCATAGCTTTTTACAACATAATTTTTTATATACTTTGCAACTTTCATTTTAATAATTAAAACAACTCAGAACTACGTGCATAACCTGCAATCTTATAACTATTAAAACGATTTTCTAAACGTTGAGTATAAGCTTCCCCTCTTTTAGGATGAGAAGAATGATATTTTTTAGCAGCTTTCTTCCAACTATTTCCATTTCTAGAATATAAGGAACGCAAGAATTTTGCACTATATTTAACATTTTTTACAGGATCTAAAGCATCTTCTATAGAAGAAAACTCATTTCCATGATATTTTAAATTAATTTGCATACATCCGACATCAATACTGTTAATTCCCTTTGCTTGAAATTCCCTAACAGCTTTCACGGCCTCATCTTTTGATGAGAAATAGTAACCTTTGCCTTTAACATTTACAGTCCAAGGCCAAGCAACATATCTGTTTTGCAAATTATCCCATCTACCACTTTCAACAGCAGAAATAGTCTGTAGTAGATCAAAATTAACGCCATACTCAACACCTGCCTCTCTTGCAGCCATTGAACAAAGAGCATCATCTCTAATTCGCTCTTTCATTGGCAAAACATCAGTATCTTCATTCGCATAAATAGTATTACTAAACAAAACAAAAATACTAACTAATAAAAAACAAAATTTATTAAACACGACTACGTGTCATCCTACTATACTATCTAATCAGCAACAGATTTCCCATCTTTTAAGAATTTCCACCCATTTGGCAATTTAATGCAGCATAATTAAATAGTGTTAAACAAAAATGATTATCTGTTAATAAAGTATTAACAAAAATCAAACATGACACATATAACACCACTTTTATTAAAAATCCAGTAAAAATCACCATTTTAATTAAAATTTAAATCTTGACATTTGATAACTATTTGGTTTTACGTAATTAACAGTTCAAATAAATTTATAAAAAAGTACTAAAAATTCTGTTTTATATAACTTGAAATTTAAAAAAGAATATATATACTATTTTTCGTCAAGTCATTTGACTGTAACACCAGAGACCTTATGAAATAGGTACATTGGACCCGGGGGCAGTACCCGGCACCTCCACCAAAATTTAATCACGGGGGTGAACCAGGATCGACAGTGTATAGTAAAGATATGAGTTGTGTTCGGCAAGATACCACCGTTATCGGTTCAAAATAAATGAATGCAAATGATAATTTTGCACCAGTTGCTGTAGCTGCTTAAGTTAAGGCAACAAATTTGAATTCTTTGAACTTTGGTTAGTACAAAGTGGGGAAGGAGCCACCTAGCAACAGAACGGCTCATTTATTTGAACATTATGGTGATTGAAATGGTAAAATTTGTTGATACTATAAATTATGATGAACTTGTCGAAAGATCATTACGAAGTGTTATATATTACGCTTTAAAAATTGTTGAGGAACAAGGTTTACCTGGTGAAAATCATTTTTATATAACATTTAAAACTAATTACCCCGGAACGATTGTCTCTAAGAATTTAAAAATTCAATATCCTGATAATATGACAATTGTATTGCAAAATCAGTTTGAAAATCTCATTGTTCGTCATAACAGTTTTTCTGTAGATTTAAGCTTTGGAGGAATATCTCAAACAATCACGATTCCTTATGATGCTATCACTTATTTCGCTGACCCATATGCAAAATTCGGTTTGAGTTTTAATAATGAAGAAATAAACGAGAATTCAGAACAAACTAACAACCAATCTGCTGCTTCAGGAGAAGCTGAAGTAATTTCATTCGATAAATTCCGTAGAAAATAATGCAAAAGATATCCGTATTAATAGCAGGAAAACATTCAACAAGCATAAGTCTTGAAGAAGAATTTTACTCAGAACTATTAACCATAGCCTCAGAAAAGAAAATCAGTCGAAATGATCTAATAACCTTAATAGATAGAAATAGAAATACAGCAAATTTATCAAGTGCCATAAGAATATATATTCTCAATTACTATAAAAACAAATTAATTTCGCCAGAATGATCTGGAAAAGATTACCAACACAGTAATAACTTCTAGTCTACCTAAAAGCATTGCAAAGCATAATAAATATTTCACACCATCAGAAAAAAATGCGAAGTTTCCTTTCGGTCCAATAACCTCAACAGCACCAACACCAACATTTGCCATACATGCAATAGCGGATGCAATTGAAACACTAAAATCATATCCACATAAACTAACGACAACAGATAAAACTACTAATCCGATTATAAAAGAAAAAACATAAACAAACACAGACATTGTAACACTTTCTGCTGCATTAACTGTACCAACTTTTAGAGGAATAACTCTATTAGGTTCAATAGCTGATAACAAATATTTCTTTAAAAATGCATATATCATCTGCCAACGAAAAATTTTTATTGATCCGCTGGTAGATCCTGTACATCCACCAATCAATGATAACAGCAAAAAAACAGCAGTTGTCCATATTCCCCATTCTATGAAATTACAAGAAGATAATCCTGTTGTCGTTACAACAGATATAACATTAAAAAAACTATATCTAAAAGACTGAAATAAAGAAATATCAGATGATACATATAAGTAAATTCCAATAAAAATCCCTAAAAAAATTATTGTTTTCAAAAACACTGAAACCTGCTCATTTTTATTAGCCACACCTCTCCTAAAAAGTAAAATATAAAAACTCATAGGTAAAGCTCCTGATAACATAAAAATCATCAGGACAATTTCTATTTTTACATTATCAAAAAAGGCCACTGAAGTATTTTTTGTAGAAAAACCGCCGTTACCAATAGCTGACATAGCATAATTAACTGCATCAAATCCATCCATACCACAAATTATTAAAGATCCGCAACACAAACTAAATAAAATTAAATACACAACAATGATTCTCTTTGCAATATAACTAAATTTAGGCATAAATTTATCATTAGAATCTGTATTTTCTCGCTGAAATATTTGCATTCCACCTATACCTAGAAAAGGAAGTAATGCTACTGCAAAAATAACTACCCCTAATCCACCAATATAGTTTAAAATTGATCGCCATAATAAAATTGATTTGGGCAATTTTTCTACATCTGACATTATACTTGCCCCTGTTCCCGTAATTCCTGAAGTAGATTCAAACAAAGCATCTGCTATAGATGGAACAACATCATATAATATAAAAGGTATTGCAGAAAAAACTACAACCAAAAACCAACTAATCGTAGTAACCAAATAAGCTTGTCTTAAATTAATTCTTTCTATTTTTGTATAATTAGATAAAAACAGCAAACTACCAAAAAACAATGAAATCATTGAAGAAATAAAAAAAGGAGAACTGATCATCGATGTTTCAGAAAAATCAAAACTAGCAGGAATAAACATTATTAAACCTAGAACACTCAGTATATATCCGCTAATCATAAGAGTCGGTTGCCACATAATAAACCCCATTACTTTAAGGCTACATTATCAGCTAAATTTTCATCAACTAATAACTTATTAATTAAAACACCATCAACAAAACATAAAGCTGTTGCAACTTGAGTTTGAATAGTATATGCGACAATTTCACAATATACCTTTTTTCCAACTATAAGATCTTCTAAGTATTTTTGGACCATTGACACATCATACGACTTATTATTCGTGTAAATACCATATAAATACATAAAAGTATTATCTATATACAGACTATTAGGGCCAGATACTTCAGCTACATTATACAAAATCTCAGGTTCGGACAAATATTCCAAAGCCACATCCGTCCTTTTTATATAGTAATCAGATATAGTTCCTTCATAATGAGTAGAAAACGAATTAGATAAATTTATTTTTTTCTCATTCTTTTTTATAGGCTTATATTTAACTTTATTAAATTCAGCTACATTCCAAGAAACAAAACGAATTTCTTTATCTTTTTTTTCTTCACCCACTTTCTGAGGTAAAATTTCTTTTACCTTTTCGGCTATACCCGAAATTTTATTTGAAACAGAACTAGTAGCATCATCCTTAATAGATATAATTTTAGTTAAATATAATTTTTTTATATACCAATCACTTATATCTGAAAATGCAACACCACACAACAAAGGAATAATCAAAATAACTCCCAACAATGCTAATAATAATTTAACATGTCGAAACGGCCAAGTAATAAACATCAATACTCGATGAATAAAACCTGCAAAACCGCCTAAAGATATTTCTCTCCATTCACTTTGTCTCATTACTTAACACCCCCATAACGTTGTTGTAATTCTTCAACTTTTTCTGGAGTAATACGTTCAAACAAAGCTTCACCAACTTCAAAAGCATAACCAACTTCTAATGCATTTATTTCTTTTTCAATGTCAAATCCTTTTAGTGATGGCATATCGCTTAAATTTATGCTAAATTTATTTAACATTTTTTCTGCAGTATTAGGCAATAGTGGTGCAGATAATATTGCAAACACACGAATCAAATTCAAACACACCCTCAAAATAGTTTCTGCTCTTACTTGATTTTCTTTAATAACAACCCAAGGTTCAGTAACAGAAATATAATTATTTCCTTCTACCCAAATAGCTCTTAATTCAGCTATAGCTTTTCTAAATTCCATTTCATTCATATATTTAAAATAATCATTAATACGTTTTTGCAAAACCTTGATTAAATCAAATTCAACCTCTGTAAAATTATCACCTTTAGGAATAAATGCCCCCAATTTAGAAGCTGTCATTTTCATTACTCTTTGTACGAAATTTCCTAAAACGCCATTTAAATCCTTATTTACAGTCCCTACAAAACTTTCAAAAGTAAAAGAAGAATCAGAACTTTCTGGAGCATTTGCCATCAACCAATAACGCCAATAATCTGCAGGAAATTCTTTAATAGCATCTTCAGCGAAAACTCCTCGTTGTTCAGATTTTGAAAATTTTCCCCCTTCAAAAGTTAAATAGCTAAAACCCTTCAAAAAATCAACTTTAGTCCAATTTTCACCTGTTCCCAACAATGTTGCCGGAAATGTTATTGAATGGTATGGCACATTATCTTTTCCCATAAATTCTACATATCTAACATCTTTTGCATCTAACCACCAATCTTTCCAATTTCTTTCTTCAGGCTTCTCATCAGACCATTGTTTAGTAATTCCAATATAGCCAATTGGTGCATCAAACCATACATAAAAAACTTTATCTTCAAAACCTTCTTTATTTACAGGGAAGCCCCACTTTAAATCACGAGTAATACAACGAGGTTGCAACCCTTCTTTAACCCATTTTTTTGCAATTGAATAAGCTACATCTGGCCATAAAGCTTCTTTTGTTGCCAACCAATCTGTTAATCTTTCTTCTATTTTTGGAAGATTCAAAAACAGATGTTTAGTTTCTCTCACTTCCAAATTCTCACTGCCTGAAATAGTACTTCGAGCATTAATTAAATCTGTTGGTTCTAAAACTTTTGTACAATTCTCGCATTGGTCACCTCGAGCTTTTTCATACCCACAATGAGGACAAGTACCTGTAATATATCTATCTGCCAAAAACATTTTATCATCAATAGAATATACTTGTTTCATAGTTTTTTCTTCAATAAAACCGCTTTTATCAAGTTTATCAAAAATATGATACGTCATTTCCTTATTCTGCTCACTTGAAGACCGTCCAAAATAATCGAATGATAAATTAAAATCTGCATATGTTTTTTTATGGCGATTATGATATTTATCGCAATATTCTTCAATATTCATATTTTCTTTTAAGGCACCAACTTCTGAAGCTGTTCCATGCTCATCTGTTCCGCATACATACAAAACATCATTTCCCATCATTCTCATATAACGAGCATAAACATCTGACGGCAACAAACATCCGACCATATGTCCTAAATGAGGAACACCATTAATATATGGCAATGCAGAAGTAATCAAAATTTTAGACATACAAATAAAACTCCTTAAAAAAAATACAACGTCCTGAGTTTACAATATTAAAACAAAATCGCAAGTAAAAATAAAAAAAATATCACTCTTTCACAAAGTTTTTTATCTTCTCAAAAGATACTGAGCAAAATTTATAATAGCCTTAGATATATCATCGGCAACCATATAGAAATTTTCATTTTTTTCCAAAACATCCTCATAAGCATACAATCCTCTATTTATTTCTAACTGCAACGTATACATATTTCTTCTTGGCTGACAATAATTGAAGGTAATAAAAGCACCAGAATAAGGACAATTAAACTCTACATTATAATTATTATCCCAAAATTGTGCAGCAAAAAAATCACTCATATCTTGCGGACAACTTTGACTAAATAGATTACCTAAACAAATATCTATTCCTGATCTATCATCAATAATTGAACAAATCTTTGATGGCATCGAATGACAATCTAAAACTAAGCAGAAACCAAATTTTTTGATGCACTTATTTATCATCTGCATCAATTTATCATGATACACATCATAAACTTTTTTAAGACGGGTTTCAACCTCATTAAAATCCAATAATCCGTTATATATGTTTTCACGTTTAAAATTAATTCGATGAATAACACCTAATCCAACTCGACAATGTTTATCAAACATAACATTTTTATCTTCCGGATAATTGTAGAACATTGACGGATCTAATTCCAATCTATCTCTATTTAAATCAATAAAAACTCTCGACACATTCATTTTAATCGCAGGAATTCCATGCTGAATAGCATCTTTAAGCAGTTCATCAACTAACACATCCTCATTTCGACGTAGAACTTTCTCATCAAATTTAACATTTGTTAAAAAGCCTTCAGGAAAAACTTTTCCACTATGAGGAATAGATAAAATTAAGGGATATTGCATTTTATCAATATTATACTCATCAAAAACATGCAAACCAGAATAATTTATATCAAATTTCAACCTATTGTCTTCCATATATCACCTATTATTTTCGTTTCTTTTTAATAGATACTTTTTCAGCATTACTTCTTCTTTTTGATGTTTTTCCCTGCCGTAAAACACGTTTTTTAATTGTTTTTGGTTTTTCTACAGACCAACCGAATTTGCCAATCTGTTTACCCAATTCATAATAAAAACCATGAGCATATGCAATCAAACCTGCTTTTTGCAAATTTAACGCATTATTTTTATCTAAATATTTTTCATCTATATCAACGGCTACAACTTCAGCCAAAAACATATCATGTGTCCCGAAAGATGTTATTTCTTTAACTATACATTCTATTGATACGGGAGATTCTTCTATTTGAGGAGCATCTATTTTAGAGCATTTTATCGGAGTTATCTGTGTTAATTTAAATTTATTAATATCCCGTCCACTTTTTACACCACACAAATCAACAGCTTTTGCCAACTGTTTAGTAGGTATATTTATCACAAATTCGCCTGTCTTTCTGATAATTTCATTACTATAACGCGAAGGTCTAATTGAAACATACACCAATGTAGGATCTGTGCAAATAATTCCTGTCCAAGCTGCAGTCATAACATTTGGTTCATCTAACGTTCCACAAGATATTAAAGCGGGAGGAACTGGCGATAACATAGTTCCTGGCTTCCACGATATTTTACTCATAGTTAACACCTCAATAACATATATACTCGCGTAGTATACACACTAAAATTTATACAGTCAAGACCTGCAACAAGCTGTTGCAGGCCCCAAGTATCAGGAATAAAA
Source organism: Alphaproteobacteria bacterium (assembly GCA_045577985.1). GTDB lineage: Bacteria > Pseudomonadota > Alphaproteobacteria > RF32 > CAG-239 > RUG410. The sequence continues at coordinate 36,947 of JAZNJJ010000024.1, read as the reverse complement.
CTATGAAAAAAATATTCATAGAGATTAATAATATAATAGTACTATTCACAATTATTAGTCATACTAAAGAAGAATAACTTCTAACAAATAGTTTAATAAGTCATAAAATATAATTGTAAAAATACTCAAAACAACTAATCTACAAAATGTATGGAGAAAAAAAATGAAAGAATTAGATTTAAAAAAAATAAGCTTTGAAGATGCTTTAATACAGCTAGAAAACATTGTAAGGGAACTTGAAGGTGGAAAAATAAAATTAGACGATGCTGTTGAAGCTTATGAAAAAGCAACTGCACTAAAAAATTTTTGTGAAGAAAAATTAAAATCAGCCCAATTAAAAATTGAAAAAATAAATATATCCTCTACAGGAAATATTACAACAGAACCTCTTGATAAAATTGAAGAATAACCATGTCAGAAATAATTAAAATACTCGAAACTTTTTCTAAAAAATTTAATACCGATATGGAAAAATATTTTCCAAGTATTCAAGGAAAAGATAATCGAGTTATTGAAGCAATGAAATATTCTGTAATGAATGGCGGAAAAAGATTACGCCCTTATTTATTATGTGAAAGTGCTTCACTTTTTAATATTTCTTACGAACAGGCTCTTCCTGCAGCGGCATCATTAGAAATGTTACACTCATATTCTCTAATTCATGACGATTTACCAGCGATGGATAATGATGATTTACGTCGAGGAAAACCAACATGCCACAAACAATTTGACGAAGCAACAGCAATCTTAGCTGGAGATGGACTATTAACCTATTCATTTGAAATTTTATCAACGACCCTAGAACTTAAACCTGCGATTCGCTTAGCTTTAATCCAATTATTATCTTCTGCAGCTGGTCCTTATGGTGGAATGGTTGCGGGACAAACACTTGATCTATATGCACAAACAACAAATAATCCAACTGAAGACGAAAAAATAATTTTTCGTATTGAAGAAATGAAAACGGGACGTTTATTACGTTATGCTTGCGAAGCGGGAGCCATACTTGGACAAGCATCTATAGAAGATCGCGAGAAATTAATATCATATTCTCGTAAAATAGGTCAAGCATTCCAGATCGCCGATGATATTTTAGATATTGAAGGAGATCAACAAATAGTTGGAAAAACCCTTCATAAAGATGAAAATCAAAACAAATTTACTTTCGTTAACTACTACGGAATATCACAAGCAAAAAAAATAGCTGAACAATTAATAAAAGAGGCCATTATAGAAATAAATTCATTCGGAAACAAATCAGAAAATCTCCAACATTTAGCTCAATATATTATAGATAGAAAATACTAAATCATATTCTTTTTTTTATAACAAACATATTGCATTAACCTCCAAAATATGATACCATAATACTATATAAAATATAATTATGAACAAGGAGGTGTGTTATGCCTGATAAGAAAAAAGAAACAGTTGGAAGAAAGTTTATAAAACTTCTTGATGATGCATCAAAAGATAGAAACTTACTACTAAACTTGGCTTGTGCTGTAATTAAAAACTCGCCTTCGAAACGTTCATTTTCCGCACGTAAACTACCTGATGATGCAACCGCAATAAAAATGAATGCAAGTGTAGCAAGATTCCAAGCTCTAGGAGGAAAGGACGTCTCAACTGATGGAATGCTTATGTTAATAATGGATACCTACAGAAAGCAAGAATTTGGAAATCCAGAGAAATTCAAAAAGGATTTTGAAAATAAATTTCCTGCTGAATATGGCAAATCTATTGATATAAAACAAATCAAAATGCAAGAGGTTCACCAATAAAACAAATTAATTACTGATAATTTTCTATAAAAAGTCATATTTGATATTTCCACCGCCAATAATAAATTGGCGGTTTTTTTGGATTATCTATATAAATTTATTGATTTATATACAATTTACACTATCCTAACAACAAAGGAAGGAGATAAAAATGTTGTTATCTAGTTTAATTATAATTTTAGGAATATTTTATACATTACCATCTTTTGCCAATCCAGCATGTGCAGTATGTACTGTTGGTGTTGCCGTAGGACTTGAAGTTGCTAGAAATCTTGGTGTTAACGATGGTGTTATCGCTATATGGGGAGGAGCTCTCCTAACCTTATTTGGTTATTGGACTATTTTATGGTTTGATAAAAAAGGATGGAATTTTAAATTCAGAAACATCCTTTTAATTCTATTATCATTTTCAATGATATTTGGCGTATATATAAAAGATTTGGCATACACTCCTAAACCAATTCTGATATTTTATCTTGATCCATTTCTATTTTGTAGCATTATAGGAGCACTAATTTTAATTTATAGCTCTGAATTATATCAATGGATGAAGGCAAAAAATGGTGGCCATGCACATTTTCCATTTGAAAAGGTTGTATTACCCATTTTAGCTTTGTCAATTGCAAGCTATATTGTTGATTACATACAAATATGCCAATATACCTCTATCGGAAGCCAAACAGAAATTACAACAGATGGCTCAGATATATACGACTTTGGAAAATAATAAAAGACCTCAAACGAGGTCTTTTTTTGTACAAATAACTTATTTCATATAGATAAAGCAAAATAAAAAACAAATCATTTTTGTCTAAAAATAAAAATAAAATTCATAAATATTTCTTGATTTTTTATCAATAACATGATATTCTAAAAGAGTTAAAAAAATTATCTTTAGATGCCATTAATTTTATATTATTAAAGGAAAAAGACTAAAAATTAGTAGCTAACGATTTAACTACTATGATTTATTCTCATCTAATGATATTTGTTTTTTTGTTTATCTGCAAAATTAAATCATAAGATATTATGAGCAGAACATTATATAACTGCCAATCGTCTAGTCAACATTGGTAGATTGTTTTCTTTTGATGAAAACATAGACTGTTAGTATTTTTTCAATAAAAGGTTTCGTTGAAATTATATTAACCTGTTTGCCTTAAGCATCCAGAAAAATGTTTTCATCTGAAAACAGTGAAGTGAAACCAAATAGTGCAAAAAAACTTAAAAACACATCAATATGGCACACAAAAAGTTATTCATTTTCATCTTAGTTCTCGTAACAATTATGACATCTTGTACTGATGTTGGTATGGAAGACACTCGGAAAAAAATAATTCCGAATGAGAAAGATACAATCATCGTGGAACAAGATTTGGCCATTGCCAAAGACCTGGATCACTCTGTTGACACAACAGAACTCCACGTCGCTTGCGACGAAATGGAATCAAAAGTAACATTCCGCCACCTTGAAAATTTTGAGGTGATAGATAGCGTTACTTTTACTGAGTACCCCTCTATGGATACTCGAATGTACGTAATAAATGATGATTACACAATCACTCCGGATTTACTTGAATCTGAAGTAATTGATTCGAAAATCAAGAGAAATTACGACAAGACCCACGTGTCAGACAATGGCTACGAGGAAAAAGACACCGTCGAATTCTATTTCAATGACGGACAGTTAGTGAAAGTTCCCGTTGTCATTATGACATTTTCCGTAGATTATCACGGAGATTGTCATATGTTCGGATCTGATACTTTAATATCGGCACGACTAGTATCTGCCAAGAACATTGAAACTCGTAAAACCCGTGCCGCATACGTTACACAGCAGGTTACAACAGAATATCACGTAGAGCTGACTTTCGCAGAAAAGAACACTCGCCGTGATTCAACTTTTGTAGTAAATCTGAAGGGATATGCAACTAGAAACATTCTCGCAGAGGATGCTATAGAAACGGTAGTTGTTTCAAACAAACACCGAGAAGTGATTGATGAAACAACAGAAAGAGTTTCATTTGATGAAATCACTACAATGAAAAGTGGTGAGGTAGTCACGGTTTCTAAGAGCATGATATTAAATCGTGAATTCAAGGGTATTGATCCTTACGATAAGTTCGTAAGCTCTTTTGCTTACAACTTTGAAAAAGCAAATGGTATAACTAAAGGCCAAGAGAATGCGGTTAAAAATGAAACAGGATGGAGTGTCTATGGCAAAACAGACATATATTCTGCAGAATTATCTAACAATAATCCAGCAGATAATGTTTCAACTTCATACTCTCTTTATCATGAGAGAGCCATTTACAAAGACGAATACGTAACTGTAGAATTTGGTTATGAAAACGTTAATGTAGATGAGGTTAAAACCACTTCTGTTACAACTAGCTCTGATAAGAGCGGTTATGACAAAGCTATTTTAACAAATGAAGTTGCTACATCTTATATTGGTTACACTCAGAATATATCTGAATATGTAAATCTTTATAAAGTAGCAAAAGCCGTAGAATTTGAAGGTTGGGACGAAAGTACTGCTAAAATGACAATTTCAAATGAAAATGTTATTTGCTCAATTGACTGGATCACTAGATACAATACTGGAGAAACAGAAAAAGAGAGCTACAGCAAGACATTCTCACGTTCTTTGAAGGTTACATCAAAATGGTCCTCTACAGAGGAAAACGCTAACCACACAACAGGTGATGCTGACGTAACCGTAACTTCAAATAAGAAAACTGATGGTTTCTGGTCATGGAGTGAGGAAACTCGTACCATTACCACATTGACCACTCTCAATGCCTCAGAACAAACCAACTCTTGGTTAGCGGTAGATCCAAATGACATAACAATTACTAGAGAAGGTAAAAATTATGAATTTGGAACTACAACTTTCAATGCCAAAGAAAATGGAGCCTCAGTAAACATCAAGGAAGATGCCGAAGAATACACTCTTTACACTTACACAGATATGTTAAGCGTGACATTTGGAAGCAATACCCAAAACACTTCAGCAACAGGAGAAATTACTGTTGAAAAGGAAATTAAGGGTGATTTTCCTGTAGAATGGGGTAGATTTGTGAAGGCTACATGTACTGTTGCTTGTAATGAAGATGTAAAAGACTGGGTTTATACTTGGTCAATTCACTTCGAAAATGGTACATTGCCTGTTGTTCTCCGCAAAGATGACAACACTGCCAACATCAACCAAAGCTATTTTGAATACAAAGTAGATGCCCGTTTCAATGGTGGTTCATACGTTGATGGCACATGGGTTAATTCCATTGCTTCAGACGAAGGAAATTACATGTTGTGGGTATCCAATGAATCAAAGGTATTCCGTATGTTTACATATCCTACAGCAACAGCTTGGGGTTGGAATAACAAGAGCAATTCTGTTTTCACAGACAGATATACTTTTGAAATTCAAAAAGACGGAAAAGTCTTGGTTGTCAAGAAAGATGGTAAAGATTTCGCAAAGTATCGTACTAGCGTAAAATAACCAACTTTTGCACTCTAGTATGGTTACACAACCATATGCACGAAAATGGCTAGTAACCATTTTCGTTAAACAAAAAAATTATTAACCGGAAAGGTGCAAATAAGCACATAATCTTTCCTTAATTCATTTAATCATATGAGAAATCTCGTAGTAGTAGTAATTCTTGTACTCACATCAGTAGCAACTGCATTCTCTCAGAATGTAACAAACGGTATTAATGACTTTGACTACGTCAAGGCCATTCATGAAAAAACCTTCAATTACGACACTAGAAGTGTCCGGGTAGAAGGGCAAGAAAATCCCGTCCTGCTAGAAACACGAAGAAACAACGGAACCGAATTTGGTTTCCACGTTGGTGCAGACTACTTTAATGGAGTTCTTTCACCCACCATTGGAGCCGAAGTCGGATATCATGGTTCTTTGTTCGGCGTCTGGGGAACAGCATCCGTCGGACGTAGTGAGTATAACGAATTATCATCCCTCAAGGGAGAACCATATACTTGTGTAAACTTCGCTATTGATGGTGGAGTAAAAGCATTCAATCTTCCTTCTCGTTACTTAAATCAACGTGAAGTTTGGCTAATCGGCCAATTCGGTTATAAGTTACGTCAAAACGAGAACGAATATTTTGAAGAAGGAGTCGATGGTTCCATGAGAAGATGGGTCAAAGGTAGCTCAATGACTTTTGGTGCTGGTATCAAGATTGACTTCAAAAATTATATGAAGGGCAATAACTGGTATATCAAAGCCATTGGTTATACAGGACACGAATATTATGAAACTGAATCAAAAATTCGCTATGGAGTAAATTTGAGTCTTGGTTTCAATTTTGTTGTACCTAGCCGTCATTCATATAACGACAAGGCTATTAACAAAATTTTCGGTAGTCGTGAAAATTACAAGAGTGCCATTAAAGGAACTCGACGTAAGGCAAAGAGCATAAGCTACTAATGTCTAATCAGCAAAGCCTCCAAAAGGAGGCTTTGTTTTTTTTACAGATCATTTTTTTGATTATTTAATAAATCATCTATACAAGCAGGATAGAATAATTCTCCATTCTCACATCTTGGAATTTTATTTCCCTCTAAATCACTATCCTGATCATCAAAACAATCTTTAACAAAATGTGTTATTTTATCCTCAACACAAAATTCATCACCGCTTCTAAATGAACTAGCACAACGAAAACGAAGGCTCACTCCTCCAACATTATTTTTACAATTTTGAACAAAACCTTTTACAGGAGATATCAGAGTATACACATCATATTCAATCAATGAGTTTTCTGTTGAAGAAATATTATCAGTTACAACATTACCAACTAACGAACAATCAGCATATTCTATTGCTCTTACAAACCCCTCTGGACAAGGCTTGGCAACCAGTTTATATTTTGTTTCATCATGAGGACAAACTTTACATTCCCACGTATCAGAAAATACTTTACTGTTTTTTTCATCCAGACAAGAAGCATTTGTTAGATTATAACCATAACACAACGAAGCATCAATAATTTCTGCATTTTTTATATCTTCTTTTTTAAGACATCGATACCAATTATCATCAAACGGACATACAAAACAACTATAATCTGTTAACGAAGCAACTTGTTCTTTTGAAATAAAATAAGATGAACAATCTTTTGCTTTCAAATCAAACAAATTTGCATAACTATCAAACACTGACGAATCTCCATCAACTAAAGCTGTTCCACTATTTGGTATTTCACTATTACTTGCAGCTACATTATCTTCATTAGCAAAATTATCTTCATTTTTAACTTCTTTAGCTTCTCCGTCATCACGTTGTTCAATGCTTGGCTCTTCGTCTTTCTCTATATAAGGAAATTTATCTTCATCTTCTTCCTCATCATATCTATCAAAAGAAGATTCATCCTCATCTTTCTCATCATTAGTTTTACCTCCAACATTACCTATAGAAGGTGCTTTATCAGCATTATCATAATTATCAGATCCGGAAGTTTCACGATCATCTTTATCATTCTTATCATCATCTAAAGAAGGTGCTTTATCGGAATCACCATAATTATTAGATCCTGAAGTTTCACTCTCATCTTTATCGTTCTTATCATCATCGATAGAAGGTGTCTTATACGCATCATCATAATTATCTGATCCGGAAGTTTCATTATCATCTTTGTCATTCTTATCATCACCTATAGAAGGTGTCTTATCAGTATCATCATAATTATTAGATCCTGAAGTTTCATTATCATTTTCTGATGCATTTGAATCATTATTTTCCTCCGTATTATCGGAAGGAATTTTATTGTCTCCAAAATCATTTTCTATATTATTATCATTTTTTCCATTATCTTCATTTAGCTTTGAATCTGTATCATCATATTTTATATTTTCTATCTTAAAGCATCCCGTTTTAGTATCTTTCACACACTCTTTTCCAATTGAAAGAGCTCGCTTACAACCTTTAAGATCTGCATACACACAACGTAAATAATAACATCCTGTAATTCTCTCACATTTTTGTAATTTATTATTCTTAATATTTTTAGAACAATCGGAATTAGAATCAAATGCATTTTTTTGTTTGCAAGAAATATCCGAAATAATTTCGCTTCTATCATCATCTTTATCATCATTAACAACAGGATCACATCCCGTTGGCAAAAAACAAACCTCAGCATTAACATTGTTGCTGGAGAATAAAACAAAAAACATTAAAAAAAATAAACGTATATACATAGGCAAACCTCAATAAAAAAAATATATACCTAATATATATAATATTTATTACTTTATTCTTAATCAAACTTCATCAGACATTATTAAAAGAGAAGAACTAACCAAAATTATAATTAATGTCGGTGCAGAAACAGCTAGCCATACGGGAATATACCCATTTACACCAAAAGCATAAACAACTTGTGATGAAAAATAAACCACAAAACCTGTTACTATTCCCATTATCACTTTCAATAAAACAGCCGAACCCCGCATTGTATTTTGCAACATAAATATTGCTGCAACCATTAACATTCCAATTAACTGAAAAGGAGAAATCAGTAATCCCAAATATCTCATCCAATGTCTACGAGCAGAAAATCCTGCTTTTTCATAAAAAGCTATTGTTTCAGGTAATTGCCAAAAAGAAATCGCATTTGGTTCAATAAAATTTTCTTTTATTCGTTGCATATCAATACTTGTTTCATAAGCATAATCACTCATTGTTTTCACAGGTTTACCACCCTCCAACAACTTAACATCTTTTAAACGAAAAATATTACCATCTAGAGTAGCAAAATAAGCTTCATACCCTTTTGTAATTTGGGAGTTTTCATTGAGTTCTGCAATACTAACGTCTCTCATCCACAAAGTTTTATCATCTTCTTGATGTAGCGTTTTCGCTTGTATAAGCAAAACCTTGTTATCCTCAATAGCTTCTCTAATCCATAATCCCTTACTTGAAAACAAAACAGCATTAGGATTTCTAGTATCAAGTCTATAATCCAAAATCTCATGCCATTCAAACATTTGTGCCGCAATTGGATTAAACAACATGATATTACCAAGACCCAACAAAAAGCACACAACAATCAATGGTCTTAAAAAACTAAATATAGAAACACCTGCAGAACGAATAATTACAAACTCATTATTTTTACTTAATTTCCAAAAAGTAATCATCGCAGCGACCATCAAGACAAAAGGTATTACTATCTCAACAGTTTTAGTAACACGGGTAATTGCCAATTGTGCGGCAAAAAAAAGTGAAACATCATCTCTTCCTGAAATTTTTCTCAAAGATTCTATAGAATCGAACATTAAAATAATTCCCAATACAGCAAATAAAACCATAAAGAAATTACCTAATAACTGACGTGTTATATATCGACTCAAAATAGCAAATAATTTCATAATGATTACCTTTTACCTCTCATTAAAAAAAGGTTCAGACAAATAACGTTCAATACTATCGGGTAAAATAATTACAATATTTTTATCCGTCATCTCATCTCGTTGAGCAAGATTTATAGCTCCAATAATTGCTGCAGCAGAGGAAATTCCTACAGGTAACCCTTCTAATTTAGCAACAGTTTGCGTCATTTTCAAAGCCTCTAAAGAAGCAACTTTAATAACTTCATTTACCAATTCTTTTTTATACAGAGGTGGAATAAATCCAGCACCTATTCCCCCTATATAATGCTCACCTTTAACTTCACCACTCAAAACAGCACTTTCACTAGGCTCAACAGCAACTACAAACAGATCTGGATTGCAAGATTTTAAGGTAGATGCAACACCTGTTAAAGTACCGGAAGTACCTACACCACACACAATAGCATCTACATTACCACCTGTAGCTTCTAAAATCTCTACACCTGTTGTCAATTTATGAATTTCAACATTAGCTTCATTTTCAAATTGTTTAAACTCTATCAAATTATCTGAACGTTTTTTTAACAACTCAACTTTTCGCAAAGAACCAGCCATTCCCTCATCTGCGGGAGTTAATAAAACTTCTGCCCCAAATTGTTTAATTAAATTTATTTTTTCTTTAGACATATTTTCAGGCATAACAATAACTAATTTATACCCTCTATTAGCACAAAATGCAGCTAACCCCACACCTGTATTGCCAGACGTAGCTTCAATAAAAACAGTATCTTTATTTATTTTACTGAATGGCGCCTTATTAATCATATTTAATGCAACCCTATCTTTAACAGAGAAGATCGGATTATAAAATTCACATTTAGCAAGTAGATTAGCTTTTAAGTCAAAGTTCTTTTTCACCTTATTCAAATAAATCAAAGGCGTATTACCAACCATTTCTTCAATAGAATTATAAATTTTTTGCATAACTTATCTCACCCGTACTAGAAGATTTTTTAATCCGGTTATCTGCGTAGCATCGAATTTTATTTTTCCTAACAACAAATCATCAACATCACACCATTTAAATGACGCATTTTCAATATAAACTTCTTCAACCTCAAAAATATTATATTTTTGTAATTCTTTCACATACATTCCATTTTCAACTATATATGCAAAAATAGAAAAAGATGTTGAAGGGACTACCGATACGTCAACCACTTCATCACTAGGAAAAGACATTAAACCACTTATTTGATCACAATTACACAAGACTTGATTATCTTTTATCATAATAATATAAACGCATTCACGAAATAAAATATTTCCATCATTTAGATCATAAACACATCCATATTTATCAACAAAAGATAAATTACCCATTTTTTGCCTCATTAACCAATATTTGGGTAAATTCTTTCAACCCTGTTTGACGAACTCTTTTCATTCTTTCCGCAGAAATAATTTCCTGAATAGTTTCAACAGTTTGTTCTAAGTCAACATTAACAACAACATAATCATATTCGGTCCAGTGTTCCATTTTTTCTAAGATTACATTCATACGCTTATTTATAATTTCTATACTATCTGTACCTCTTCCTTCTAAACGTTGACGTAATTCTTTTATAGATGGAGGAAGCATATATATAGAAACCACTTCTTCTGGAGCTTTTTGTTTCATTTGACGTAAACCAACCCAGTCCATATCAAAAATCACATCTTGTCCAACATTAATAAAATTATCAACTTCAGAACGTAACGTTCCATAACGAGAACCATACTGAGAATCAACATATTCATAGAATGCATCCTCTTTCATAAACTGATTATACTGATCATCTGTGATATAATAATAATCAACCCCATCTTTCTCACCTTCTCTAGGCTTTCTTGTAGTAACTGAAACAGAAAATTTCAAATTATCATCTCTAGCCAATAGCTTTTTAATTACAGAAGTTTTTCCCGTACCGGAAGGAGCTTCAATAATAAACATAGCCCCTCTACGAACCTTTCTAAGCTTTTCTATAATATCAGTCATATCTTCCTCTTGCAAAATAAACGTGTACATATTATAAACTAGGATTAGCATAATACAACACTTAAATTTTATTTACTAGGATTATTTATCATGAAAAAACAAATTCACAATATTTTAATTACAGGCGCTTCTTCCGGAATAGGAGAAGCTTTGGCTATTTTTTATGCGCAAAATGGTGCTAAAAATCTTTTTTTAAGCGGACGCAACACTGAACGCTTACAAAGTGTAAAAGAACGTTGTGAAAAATTTGGTGCAACTGTATATTCTAAAAAAATTGAAGTAACAGATAAAACAGAAATGGAAAATTGGATTAAAGAATGTAACAATATTTCCGAACTACAACTTGTATTTGCAAATGCAGGAGTATCTACTGGAGAAGAAAATCCTGAAAACATCTATAACACATTCAATACAAATGTCATGGGAGTTTTAAACACGATAACCCCTATAACGGAAATATATAAAAAACGTACAGGTGGAGAAAAAATAATTGCAATAACCTCTTCCATCGCCGGCTATCATGGATTATCTGCATGCCCATCATATAGTGCAACAAAAGCATGCGTAAAAGCTTATGGTGAAGCATTAAGAAACAATCTTCAACCTTATGGAATACAGGTAAATGTAATTTGTCCTGGTTTTGTAAAATCAAGAATAACTGACAAAAATACTTGTCCTATGCCATTTTTCATGTCTGCAGAAAAAGCTGCAAAAATAATTGCCAATAGAATAGATAAAAATGTTGGACTAATTGCCTTTCCTTGGCCAATGAGATTTGCCACATGGTTTTTATCTATTTTACCAAATAGATTAAGTGATTTTATTTATGCTTCTTTGCCTCATAAGGTTTAATATGATGCAACGTTGTTCATGGCTAAAAAATGCCCCAGAAATATATATAAAATATCACGATGAAGAATGGGGAATCCCTGTACACGATGACAACAAATTGTTTGAATTTTTGATACTTGAATGCTTTCAAGCTGGGTTATCATGGCTAACAGTTTTAAAAAAAAGAAAACATCTTTACAAAGCATTTGATAAATTCGATTATAATAAAATAGCTAATTATTCCGATGAAAAAATATTGAGTCTACTACAAAACAATAATATAATACGAAGCAAATCCAAAATAAAAGCAACCATAAACAACGCAAAAATTTTTCAATCAATCCGTGCTGAATTCGATTCGTTTAATAATTATATATGGCAATTCACTAATAATAAAATCATACAAAACAATATTGAGCCACCTCCTAGCCAAAATAAATTATCTAATATTATATCTAAAGATTTAAAAAAACGAGGAATGAAATACGTTGGTCCCACAATAATATATTCATATTTGCAGGCTATAGGAATTATAAATGACCACGAGAAATCATGTATTTATTATCAAAAAATTAATAATGAATAATAAAGCATATCTCAAAACTATAAAATTTCTTGCAATTTATATTTATTTAACCTAAAGAATAAAATAGTTTGGTGAGATGGCAGAGTGGTCGAATGCGGTTGACTCGAAATCAATTGTACCTTTTGGGTACCTAGGGTTCGAATCCCTATCTCACCGCCAATAAAGATAAGTCGTCAGAAATGGCGGCTTATTCTTTTATATTCAATAAGTTAATCTGGTCTATGTTATGTGTTTAAAAACAGCCAAAGGTAATATTTTTATATTGCCTTTGGATTTTCATTAAAGTATTCTGTCAGTAGAGTGTGTGAGATGATTAATATAAAAAAGATAGTTTATTTTACAATTGGATTTCTAAGTGTTCCTTTTATTTTAGGAATAATAACGGCTATATTGTTAAAAACGGAAGAATATGAACTGTTTGCTAAAGTTTGGGGAATTGTTTATCTGCTTATTTATCTTTTGTTTCCAATGAGTTATCGTGGCAGAATCGCTGAAAAAGTACAAAATAAATATATAATGTTTGCTATTCTTTATTCGGTTGCATTTGCAATATTTTTTTTATTTTATATAATATCATAAAATTTAGCAAAAATCGGTAAGAAAGTATAGTCCGTAGATTGCACGATACTGTACACCAATAAAGATAAGTCGTCAGAAATGGCAACTTTTTTTTAATTCACTACCTATTTCTTATATTAAAGAAAAAGTATTGATTAAAGTATCAATCAATCCTTAAATTGCGTAATATTTATCAACATAAAAATATAAAGGTCAAAACGCAACGTTTTGACCTTTATAAAATCACTTTTTCTTATGGTTCACCCTCACATCTTTTTGAGAATGGCCTCTGGTACGCTTTGAATCAATCCCCTGTTCCGATGACGACCTTGACACTTCATGTCTCTTCGTAGAAGAAACATAGCCGGAACAATCCTTTCTGGATATAACACCAGTTACCGGAAAATCCGAAACTTCATGTTCAACAATCTGTGGCCCATCAAGAGATACACCAACCACAAAAGAAACTTTCTTTTTAGCCATAATAAATAAATTAATTAATAATTAAAAATCAAGTTGATACTATCATAAAAAGAAAGATAAATCAATATAAAACTAATGTCCGAAAAAAGGGATCCCTTTTTTCGGACTTTTTTTTCATTAAAATTTGTTCTTTTCATAACGTAACATCAATAGGTTAATTTTTTCTGAATTTAAGATTTTGTGTCCGAAAAAAGGGATCCTTTTTTTCGGACAAAGATAAGGAGAATAATAATGAATAAAATGTGTAGAACCAATGTTCAATCTGGTCGTTCCATGATTGAAATGCTTGGAGTTTTAGCGATTATCGGTGTATTGTCTGTGGGTGGTATTGCAGGTTACTCAAAAGCGATGACTAAATATAGAATTAATAAAACTATCGATCAAATTACGCAAATTTCCCAAAATGTTAGAATATTGTATGCCAGACAGAAAAGATATCGTAATTTAAATACAAGAATTTTATATAAAGCAAATCTAGCCCCTAAAGAAATGTTTGGTTCTGGATATAGCATGACTAATGCTTGGGGACTACCTATTGAGGTAGGGCCTTTGGGAAAAGATGGTTATGATGGTGACACAGCTTTTGGAATTATGACCAGTATTCCATCAGAAGAAGCATGTATAGAACTTGCCACTCAAGATTGGGGAGATAACACTACTACCGGATTAATCCTTATAGGTGTTACTTCAAATGCTGGTGCACAAGCTGGATTAGGATATTCAGTAAATTGTTCCGGAGAAAGTGGTACTAACTATGCTATTGCCTGCCCCGGTGGCTCTAAAGTTTCTGTGCCTATGCCGGTTGATATAGCTGTGGATGCCTGTTCGAACGCTGATCGTAGCAGAGCAACATTTGTCTGGAAATTCTTCTAATCTCAAAAATTCTTTCTTCTGCACAAAAAAAGGAACAGTTAAAAACTGTTCCTTTTTTTCAGCCAATACACGCCTAAGCAATATTAACTTTACCACCTGCTTTTTCAACTGCAGCAATAGCAGCCTTAGAAGCAGAATTTACAGTAATATTAATACTACTTGTAACAGCACCTCTAGCTAACAAACGAATGCCATCTAATTTTTTAGAAACAACATTTGATTTTAACAAAGTTTCAACATTAATTGATGAAGCATCTAATTTACCAGCATCAATAGCCTTTTGAATTGTATCTAAATTCACAACAGCATAAGTCTTTGCAAATGGATTTTTGAAACCATGCTTAGGAAGCTGACGATATAAAGGCATTTGACCACCTTCGAAACCGCATTTAGCACCACCTGAACGAGCCTTTTGACCTTTATGACCAAGACCACAGGTTTTACCTTTACCAGAACCGATACCGCGACCAACACGTTTACGGTTCTTTGTAGCGCCTTCGTTATCTTTTAATTCATTAAGTTTCATTTTCTTATCCTTAATATTTTAACAACTCACTATATTAAATTATATAATTCTAATTTCAGGGCTTATTTCTTCATAGAGCAATAAGCCCCGCTATTAAAAACTATTCCTCAACTTTAACTAAGTGAGCAACCTTTCTAATCATACCGCGAATAGCAGGAGTATCTTCCAATTCAACAGTACGTCCAGTTTTAGTTAAACCCAAACCTTTTAAATTTTTCTCTTGAATTGAAGGACGACCAATTGTGCTACCAATTCTAGTAACTTTAATAGTCTTTTTAGCAGTCATGGATTATGCCTCCTCTTTAACTTCTTTAGCACCGTTATTTTCACGGCGACTAACGATATCACCAACTTTCTTACCGCGTTTTGTAGCAATCATTCTTGGAGAATTAATTGCTTTTAATGCTGCAAAAGTAGCTTTAATCATATTATATGGGTTATTAGATCCTAAAGATTTAGCAACCACATCTTGTACTCCTAAAACTTCAAACACTGCACGCATAGGACCACCGGCAATCACACCAGTACCGGCAGGAGCTGTTCTCAAAACAACCTTACCTGCACCAAAACGTCCAGTTACGTCATGGTGAAGAGTTCTACCTTCACGCAAAGGAATACGAATCATATTCTTCTTAGCTTCATTTGTAGCTTTTACAATAGCATCAGGAACTTCTGTAGCCTTACCAGAACCAAATCCGATACGACCCTTTTGATCTCCGACAACTACAACTGCAGCAAAGGACATTGTACGTCCACCTTTAACAGTTTTAGCCACACGGTTTACATGAACTAATTTTTCAACTAATTCATCTTTTACTTCTTTTTTATTATGACGATCTGTAGCTTGTACCATCTCACTCTCCTAGAATTTCAAACCAGCTTCACGAGCAGCATCAGCCAAAGCCTTTACGCGACCATGATAGATATATCCACCACGATCAAAAACAACTTCAGAAATACCTGATTTTGTTGCTCTTTCAGCAATTAATTTACCAATGAAGCTAGCAGCTTCAACTGTAGAAGATTTCTTGATGTTAGCTCTAACTTCTTTATCTAAAGTAGAAGCAGAAGCAACAGTTGAACCTTTTACATCGTCAATAATTTGTGCATAGATATGCTTACCACTGCGAAATACAGACAATCTTAACTTTCCATTTGCAGCAGCCTTTATAGCAGTTCTTACACGAGCCTTTCTTCTCTCAAACAAATTTTTTGGTGTATTCATCGAATTATTCCTTATTTCTTCTTACCTTCTTTACGACGAACAGATTCGTTAGCATATTTAACACCCTTTCCTTTGTAAGGTTCAGGTTTTCTATACTTACGAAGCTCAGCAGCAACTTGGCCAACTAACTGTTTGTCTGCACCAAAGATTTTAATTTGTACCGGAGATTCACAAGTGATTTTAACACCAGCAGGAGCCTCGAAAACTACATCATGAGAAAAACCTAATGACATAACTAAGTTTTTACCTTCCATACGAGCTTTATAACCCACACCTACTAGTTCCATATCTTTTGTGAAACCTTCACTCACACCTTTAACCAAAGTGTTAATGCGAGCACGTGTTGTACCCCATAAAGTTCTAGCAACAATGCTTTGAGACAATGGAGTAACAACAACTTTACCGTCTTCTAATTTTGCTGCAACATGACTATCGTCATATGTAAAACTAAGTTCACCTAATTTACCTTTTGCAGTAACAACGTTGTTATTGATGGTCAATTCTACGCCAGCAGGAACAACAACAGGATATTTACCAACTCTTGACATTCCACATTCTCCTTAGAATACTTGGCATAAAACTTCACCGCCAACATTGGCTTTACGAGCTTCATTATCACTCATAACACCCATAGGTGTAGAAATGATAGAAATACCCAAGCCATTATATACTCTTGGCAAATCTTTCACGCTTGAATAAACGCGACGACCAGGAGTAGATACACGGTAAATTTCAGTTATAACAGCAGTACCTTCATGGTACTTTAATTGAATACGAAGTTCATCTACACCAGGACGAACATTGCTTTTTTCATAACCAGCAATATATCCTTCTCTTTTCAAAACTTCTAACACATTTTCACGCAAGCGAGAAGCAGGTGATACAACATCACTCTTCTTAGCTCTTTGTGCGTTTTTAATGCGTGCGAGCATATCGCCCAAAGGATCAGTCATAGACATGATATTATTCCCTCCTTACCAACTTGATTTTACTAAACCAGGAATTTCGCCAAAGCTTGCTAAATCTCTCAATTCAACACGGCTTAAACCAAATTTTCTGTAATAACTACGTGAACGTCCTGTAATTTTGCAACGATTTCTAACACGACATCTTGCAGAATTTTTAGGAAATTTTTGTAAAGCAAATTGAGCTTGCATTCTCTCTTCTGGAGATGCATTTTTATCCATCAAAATTGCTTTTTGTTTTTGACGGCGATTAGCATACTTCTCAGCCATCTTAACTCTTTTCAAGTTTCTATAAACCGAACTTGTTTTTGACATAGTAAAATCTCCGCTTATTTCTTGTAAGGTAAGTTAAATGAAGTTAACAAAAACTTTGCTTCTTCATCAGTCTTAGCTGTTGTACAAATAACAATATCTAATCCTCTTATTTCATCAACTTTTTCATAGTTAATTTCAGGGAATATGATTTGTTCCTTAATACCGAAAGCGAAGTTACCTTTACCATCAAAGTTCTTTCCGTTAATTCCGTGAAAGTCTCTAATACGAGGTAAAGCCATATTAACAAGTCTTTCTAAGAATTCATACATTCTATCAGAACGTAAAGTAACTTTACAACCTATTGGCATACCTTCTCTCAATTTGAAAGTTGCTATAGATTTACGAGCTTTAGTCATAATTGGTTGTTGACCAGAAATCAAAGCCAATTCTTCCATTGCAGTTGTTACTTTTTTCTTATCGGTAACAGCATCGCCGATACCCATATTCAAAACGATTTTAGTCAGTTTTGGAATCTCGTGTGGGTTCTTGTAACCGAATTTTTCCACAAGAGATTTCTTTATGACGTCGTTATATAAATTTTCAAAATTTGCCATAAAATTTTCCCCTATTAATCGATTACTTCACCGGACTTACGTGCAACACGTACTTTTTTACCATCCACAACTTTGTATCCAACTTTTGTAGCCTTACCATCTTTAACGATAGCAACGTTAGATACATGAATGGCAGCCTCTTTAGAAACAATTCCACCAGGATTTGTTTGAGAAGGTTTTGTATGACGTTTAACCATATTTACACCCTCTACAATCACCTTATTTTCCTTAGGCATTGCTTTTTTAACTATACCAGTCTTACCTTTATCATCACCTGATAAAACGATAACTGTATCGTTCTTTTTAATTTTTAATTTAGGCATACTACAACACCTCCGGTGCTAATGAAATGATTTTCATAAATTTTCTTGCGCGCAATTCTCTTGTAACAGGTCCAAAGATACGAGTACCAATTGGCTCACCGTCTTTGTTAATAAGAACAGCCGCATTGCTGTCAAAACGGATTACACTACCGTCTTTACGTCTGATATCACTAGCTGTTCTAACGATAACAGCTTTGTGAACATCACCTTTTTTAACGTGCCCTTTAGGTAATGCATCTTGAATAGCAACAACAATAACATCACCTACAGAAGCAGTCATTCTCTTGGAACCACCAAGAACCTTTATGCACTGCACCTGGCGTGCTCCAGAATTATCAGCAACATCTAGGTTGGTTTGCATTTGTATCATTTTTTTATTCCTTCATATACTAGGCGTTATCTGAAATAACAGTCCAAGATTTATTCTTAGAAATAGGGCGACATTCTTCAATAGAAACTCTATCTCCAACCTTGTACTGATTGTTTTCATCGTGAGCAGCAAATTTCTTACTTTTTTTCACGATTTTCTTATAAACAGGATGCATAACCTGACGCTCTACGCTGACTACGACAGTTTTATCTTGTTTATCACTAACAACAACACCTTGAAGAATTCTCTTAGGCATATTCTTTTCTCCTAACTATTCTTCTTGCGCTCTGCTATGAGCGTGTTGATTCTTGCTATTTCACGGCGAACTCTTCTCATGTTAGCAACATTTTGAAGTTGCCCTGTTGATTGTTGAATTCTCAAATTAAATTGCTCTTTTTTATTTTCAAGCAATTTAGCTTCTAACTCATCAATCGTCATAGCACGCAAATCTTTAGTTTTTACCATTATGCTTCTCCTTCTAATGTATCAGAGTTCAAGCGTTTAACAAATTTACTCTTTACTGGTAACTTAGCAGCACCCAAAGCGAAAGCTTTACGAGCAACTTCTTCAGAAACTCCAGCAATTTCAAACATAATACGACCAGGTTTAACTCTTGCTACCCAAAATTCGACAGCACCTTTACCT
Organism: Alphaproteobacteria bacterium; assembly: GCA_045577985.1. Taxonomy (GTDB): domain Bacteria; phylum Pseudomonadota; class Alphaproteobacteria; order RF32; family CAG-239; genus RUG410. The sequence goes on along the minus strand of JAZNJJ010000024.1, from coordinate 17,509 downwards.
TTACCCATACGAACCTCAGCTGGTTTATCAGATACAGGAACATCTGGGAAAATTCTAATCCATACTCTTCCGGCTCTTTTCATCTCACGAGTAATTGCACGACGAGCAGCCTCAATTTGGCGAGCTGTAATGCGTTCAGGAGTCAAAGCCTTCAATCCATATGAACCGAAATTTAATTCTGATCCACCTTTAGCCATGCCGTGAATACGACCTTTATGCTGTTTGTGGAACTTTAAACGTTTAGGACTTAACATCTTACTCTAACCTCATGTTATTATTTTTGTTCAGCCAACTTTTTGTCTTGTGCCATTGGATCGTGGCTCATAATTTCACCTTTATAGATCCAAACTTTCACACCACAAGCACCATAAGTTGTGTGAGCTGTTGAGGTAGCATAATCAATGTCAGCACGTAGTGTATGCAAAGGCACACGTCCTTCACGATAATATTCCGTTCTAGCGATTTCAGCACCGCCTAAACGACCACTACAACTAACCTTAATACCTTCTGCACCCAAACGAAGAGCTGATTGCATAACTCTCTTCATTGCTCTACGGAAAGCAACGCGTCTTTCCAATTGTTGAGCAACAGAATCAGCAACTAACTTCGCATCTAGCTCAGGTTTTCTAACTTCAACGATGTTTAATTGAACTTCGGATTCAGTTAACTTTTGAATTTCTTTTCTTAAATTCTCAATATCCTGACCTTTTTTACCAATTACAACACCTGGTCTAGCAGAATGAATTGTTACTCTTGCTTTTTTTGCTGGACGTTCAATCACAATATGACTAATACCAGCTTGAGCCAATTTTTCATTCAAAAATTTCTTAATTTTCAGATCTTCGTGGAGATAGTCAGTAAACTTTTCATCAGCATACCAACGAGAGTCCCAAGTGCGATTTACACCTAAACGAAGACTGGTAGGATTAACTTTCTGTCCCATTTATTTACTCCCCACGCTCTGAAACAACGATAGTCATATTTGAGAAAGGTTTCAAAACTCTAGCCCCTCTACCACGACCACGTGCACTCATACGTTTCATAACAATACCTTTACCAACATAAGCTTCGCTTACAACTAACTTGTCGATATTTAGGTTGTGATTATTTTCAGCATTAGAAATTGCAGATTGCAATAAACCTAATACAACTTTTGCGATTCTCTTCTTAGAAAAGCTTAATTCAGCAACTGCCTTCTCAACACCCAATCCACGAATAGTTTGAGCAACTAAGTTCAATTTACGAGGACTAGTACGAATTGAGTGACATACAGCCATAGCTTGTTTTTTATTATTCTTAGCCATAATTAACCTCTCTTCGATGTATTATCAGATTTTGTATGACTAAAGAATGTGCGTGTAGGCGCAAATTCACCTAACTTATGACCAACCATATCCTCAGTAACTAAAACTGGAATAAATTTACGACCATTATGCACACCGAATGTCAAACCAACAAACTGAGGCAATATTGTTGAACGGCGAGACCAAACTTTAATCACTTCATTACGGCTAGAATTTCTAGCTGCGTCAGCTTTCTTCAGAAGATAGCCATCAACAAAAGGTCCTTTCCATACGGAACGTGTCATTAGCATTTCTCCTTATTAATTTTTGTTTTCATGACGAGATCTCATAATAAAGCGATCTGTCTTTTTGTTAGAACGAGTCTTAGCGCCTTTAGTAGGTTTACCCCAAGGAGTAACTGGATGACGACCACCTGAAGTTCTTCCTTCACCACCACCTAATGGGTGATCAACTGGGTTCATAGCCACACCACGTGAAACAGGTCTCTTACCCATCCAACGTGCACGACCAGCCTTACTAAGAGAAACGTTTTGATTGTCAGGATTAGAAACTGCACCAACAGTTGCTAAACATTCTTCACGAACGATTCTCAATTCGCTAGAGTTTAATTTTAACTGAACATAACCAGCATCTTTACCAACAACTTGAGCATAACAGCCTGCAGAACGAACTAATTGTCCACCCTTACCTGCTCTTAATTCAATATTATGCACAATGGTACCAACTGGCATATTCTTCAAAGGCATAGCATTACCTGGTTTAATATCTGCTCTATCTGCAGAAATAATTTTATCACCAGATTTTAATCTTTGAGGAGCTAAAATATAAGATTTTTCACCATCACTGTAAGTTATCAAAGCGATAAATGCAGTACGGTTTGGATCATATTCAATTCTCTCAACTGTAGCCTCGCAATCAAATTTATTACGTTTAAAATCAATCATACGGTAACTACGTTTATGACCACCACCGATACGACGACTTGTAACGTGTCCAAAATTATCACGCCCACCAGTCTTAGAAAGACCTTTTGTTAATTTCTTTTCAGGTTTGCCCTTATACAATTCGCTTTTATCAACGAGTACTAGTTGGCGACGACCTGCAGAAGTGGGCTTATATGTATTCAAAGCCATGACTAAATTCCTGTTGTAACATCAATGTTTTGACCATCAGCAAGAGTAATGATAGCTTTCTTGAAATCAGAGCGAACACCTTCGCGACCTCTAAAGCTTTTTACCTTACCAAATTGTTTAATAGTATTTACCTTCTTTACTTTTACATTAAAAATAGCTTCTACTGCTGATTTAACGTCATCTTTTGTAGCTGATAAAGGTACAATAAATACCACTTTTCCAGCTTCTGATGAAACCATAGATTTTTCGGTAATTACTGGACGAACCAATGTATCATACATTGCTGCAGTTACATTGTTTGATTTGCTCTTAACCATTTAATCTCTCCTCTAAGCAACTTACTGCATCTTTTGTTAATACCAATTTGTCCTTTTTTAAGATATCATAAACATTGGCACCTATTGTAGGAAGAATATCAACTCCTTCAATATTACGGCTAGCCAATGCAAAATTAACATCTACACCTTTACCGTCAATGATTAAACAGTTTGTCAATCCACAAGCTTCTAATTTAATCTTTAAATCTTTAGTTTTTGGAGCAGACAACTTTGCCTCATCAATAACGATAAGATTTCCCTCTTTTGCTTTCGCAGAAAGAGCAGTCTTAAGACCGAGTTTTCTAAACTTTTTAGTCAAGTCAAAAGAATAATCTCTTACAACTGGACCAAAAACAACTCCACCTTTTCTAAATTGAGCTCCTTTACGAGAACCTTGACGAGCATTTCCTGATCCTTTTTGTTTAAAAGGTTTAGAAGCAGTCAAAGCAACATCTGAGCGACCTTTAGTTTGGTGATTACCACATTGTAATCTAGCTAATTGCCATTTCACAACGCGTTGTAAAATGTCAGCGCGAACTTCTAATCCATAAATTGAATCATTAAGTTCAATTGAACCAACATTCATATTTTCTAAATTTAAGATGTCCTGTTTCATTTCAATTTTCCTTACATTTCATTATGCATTTTCAACTGGAGCTTCAGTTGTTGCAACAGGTTCATCAACTTTCTTCAACCCAGCAGGCATAGGTAAAGCAACAGTTGCAGGTTTCTTAACAGCATCAGTAATTCTTACCCATGCATTTTCACAACCTGGCACGCCACCTTTAACCATAATCAATCCTCTGTTAGCATCAATAGCTACAACTTTTAAGTTTTGAACGGTTACACGTTCAGCACCCAAATGTCCAGCCATCTTTTTGCCTTTGAAAACTTTACCTGGATCTTGTCTTTGTCCTGTAGAACCATGAGAGCGGTGAGAAATTGATACACCATGTGTAGCTTCCAAACCAGCAAAGTTGTGACGTTTCATAACACCAGCAAAACCTTTACCAATAGAAGTAGCACAAACATCAACATACTGACCGGCAACAAAGTGTTCCACAGATAATTCAGCACCAATAGAAAGTAAACAATCTTCAGATACTCTGAATTCACCTAATTTCTTTTTTGGTTCTACATTTGCTTTTGCAAAATATCCCTTCAAAGGCTTTGTTACATTTTTAGCTTTAATAGCTCCTGTTCCCAATTGAACAGCATTGTAACCATCCTTTTCAGCAGTCTTTACATTTACTACTTGTAATCCCTCAACACTTAAAACAGTTACAGGAACATGTGTTCCATCTGCTTCAAAAATGCGAGACATTCCTAGTTTTTTTGCGATTAGACCCGTACGCATTATTATTTTTTCCTTTTCTTAATAGGTTGACTGTTAACTAATAACCGCCAACATTAAATTATAATTTTATTTCAACATTAACACCAGCAGCCAAATCTAACTTCATTAAAGCATCAACAGTCTGAGGTGTTGGATCTACGATATCCAAAAGTCTCTTATGAGTACGGATTTCGAACTGTTCACGAGATTTTTTATCAACGTGAGGAGAACGGTTTACCGTAAATTTCTCAATTTTATTTGGAAGAGGAATTGGTCCTCTAACACTAGCGCCTGTTCTTTTGGCAGTATGTACGATCTCTGCTGTAGAAAGATCTAACAATCTATGATCAAAAGCCTTAAGGCGGATTCTAATATTTTGTGTATCCATTTTAATACTTTTCCTATAACTAAATGGCAAAAAACACCATAATGGAAATCTGCCATCTAAACTTGTTAAAATTCTGCAAACTCTTTCGCAACAAAGGTTTGCGTTATATTTTATATTTGCTTCGCTGCGAGGTAAACCCTCTCAAAACAATTGTTGTAGCGCGCTTATATCACATCGAAACCAATATTGCAAGAAAAAAATGAACAAAAAAACAAAAAAAGTTAACATCACAAACCAAGGCACAGACTCTACTTGAATCGCATCTCACAAATACACATTAACCTTTTTGAGTCTAAAGAGTCTAAAAAGAGTCTAAAAAAAATAAATACTATCTTATATACTTTTGAGCTAAATTAAAATAAAATAAACTTTTTGATTGCATTTTATCTTTAGTTAATATATATTATCACAAAAATACAACCTATAGAAAGAGAGAACTATGACTACACTAACAAACAGAGTGATTTCAGTACACAATAAAAAAACAAGCATGCGACTTGCAAAAGCAGAATGGGGGATTCTTGATAATATATGCCTATATGAAAAAATAAAAAGAAGAACACTCCTCGAAATCATAAATGAAAACAAAGATCCAAAATTAGGACTGACGCCATCAGTTCGCTTGTTCTCGTTAATTTATTTACATTTAAAAAGTAACAAAAATTATTCAAATTCCCCAAAGATTCAAAAGGCAATATCAGAAATGCAAAAATAATTCCATCCAAATATTTAATAGCGAAAAAACATAAACTTTACACAACATATAAAAAAAGCCTCAAATAAAAGAGGCTTATATTTTTTCAAATTCAAAAAAAACCGGCTTCCGTCCTTCTCTAATCGCCTTTCGTTGATATTTTGTTTCAAACCAATCTGACGGAGGATACCTCCAATCATTAGAAGATTTTGCGGTCCATCTAAAATCGTTATTTTTACTTAAAATATCTAACGTCCAACACTTATAAATATGATGATCAGTTGCCACTTGTAAAATGCCACCTTTTTTCATAATACGAGCCAGTTCTTGTAAATTACCTACATTAATAAAACGTCTCGAAGAATGTTTCTTTTTTGGCCAAGGATCAGGAAACAACAAAAAAACTTTATCAAAAGTATCATTTGGAATAGAAGAAAATAATAATCTGATATCGTCATCAAAAACTCTTATATTATCAACTCTATCTTCACTAATACAAACACCATCAAATAACTCTTCCTTATTACCATCTTTAATACCTGTAATTAAAGACAATAAATTAGCTACTCCGTTTTTATAAACTTCAACCCCGATGAAACCATTTTGCGGTTGAGATTTAGCAATAGCAGCCAAATGCTCGCCATCACCAAATCCAATTTCCAAACAATATTTTTCTTTCAATACAGGAAAGCATTTTTTTACATCAATCTGTTCATCAGCATTCAACAGTACATTTGGCAAAAATTCATCCAACAAAAAACTTTTTGCCTTACGTATTGTTCTGCCCTTTCTTCTGCCGTAAAATTTAGGTTTTAAATTAAAATTTTGCAATTTAAAATCCTTCATCATCTTCATCTGAAACATTCAGATTGCTATTTGATTTAGATAAAGCAACCATTAAATTAAACAAATTCTTAGCTATTGCTCTATTAGGTATCTTATAATAAGCACGAACAAGTTCCAGAGTTTCTTTCCTTTCCATAGGATCTTCTTCAAAAGAACGTCTATCCTCTTCCAAAAAATAATCATTCAAATTATAACCCTTACTCAACATTCTTGGACTATTTTTTGCAACATCATCTCCCATATCTTCAAAGAAGAAACCCATAGGCACTTCAAGAACACGACTAATATCCCACAATCGACTAGCACCAACACGATTCATTCCTTTTTCGTATTTTTGTATTTGCTGAAAAGTTAATCCCAACATCTCAGCCATCTGTTGCTGAGTAATATGTAGAATAGTACGACGCAAGCGAATTCTATTACCAACATGAACATCTACAGGATTTGGTTCATTTTCATTTACTCTTCCGCGGATAGAAACTTTTTTATCCATTTTTCACCTCATATATAAAATTCTTAATATCATATAGAATCAACTGAAATAATTGTCAAATTTAAAATAACGATTTATTCTTATAACACAAATATTTAATAACAAAAACCTATACAAAAGCATATAATTAGATGTATATGCAATTAAAATTTACATTCCTATATTTTTTATCATTTTCTACCTGAATGACATAATGTTCAATACCAAAATCATTCACTAGTAAATCTGAAATTGTATAAGATAAGTCAATATTATCTGCAACAATATGATACCCAAAAGAAACATCATAATCATGATGATACACACATTTATCACTCATAAAAACTCCTTTTCCTATCTAAAGCTATCTTGTTCAACAAACAGTGTCAATAAAATTTACTTGCAGATACTATCAAAATGTGATAAGAAAACACTATTACTTTTAATTATTATATTATGGAAAATTATTTAACAAAACTTATTATTCTTTACTCTGGATTTATTTTAGCAATTATTATCAACATGATAATAAAAAGCTTCAATAAACGCCTCAGTCCCTGGGACGATTATCAAAATCCCAAACTGGAAAAGATAAACAAATTTGTAACAATTGCACTTATTATCCTTACTATAATTATTGTAGTTATAGTTAATTAAATTACTCAAAAAAACTCTCTGTGTATAACTAACAGAGAGTTTTTTCATTATAAAAAAAATAGTCTAATCTATAAAAAATAAAACATATAGAAAGGATCAAATATGAAAAAAATTATATTATTTACTACCTTAATAATATTATCAGGATGTGGAACAGATTTATCATCATATACAACTGTTGACAGTAATGCACCAATAAAAACAAAAATGAGAGCATGCATCGTAAATGAAGCAAATTCAAGATTACAAGCGGGTACCCTCTTTAATAATACAATAACCGCAACATCAAAAGACATCGTAAATGTATGTATTAAAAAACTGGCTCTAAAATCAGCTGGAATTACAGAAGAATCACAAAGCACAGCTGCAAACATAATAACAAGTCTACAAAATTTAAATAAATAAACCTTTTTATAAAAATCCCCCAATTCGGGGGATTTTTATAAAATACTTTTGACTTTATTATCATTAACAATTATATATAGTTGAAGTTTAGTTTCGTGGTGAAACGGTTATCACGTATCCTTGACATGGATGAGTCGGCAGTTCAACTCTGCCCGAAACTACCATCAGTATTGACATTAATGATAAACACTTATACGTTTTACAACATGATGAAAATATATTATAACGAATTAAATTTAAGCTCTTTTTTCAAATCATGGATCGCATACTGGTGCTGATGCACCATCAGAATACTGCGGTTTTGACAACCCCAAATAAGTCTACACAAATATAGTTTTAATAACAATTAAAGGTACAAACATGAAAAAAAACATAGGTTTTTTTGGGAAATTTGGCGGTTCATTTATTTCTCAAAACTTACAAAATGAAATGAACAAAATAGAAGAAGCTTACAATAAATTACGAAACGATAAAGATTTCATAAAACAAATACAATATATTCGTCGCACATATCAGGGTAGACCAACACCTATTACATTTGCACAGAATTTAACAAATAAAATAGGTGGTGCAAAGATTTATCTTAAACGTGAAGATCTTAACCATACAGGAGCGCATAAAATAAACCATTGCATTGGCGAAGCCTTATTAGCAAAACATCTAGGAAAGAAGAAATTAATAGCAGAAACAGGAGCTGGACAACATGGAGTTGCCATAGCTACAGCCGCTGCATACCTTGGTTTAGAATGCGAAATACATATGGGAGAGACCGATATACAAAAAGAAAAACCCAATGTTCATCGAATGAAATTACTTGGATGTAAGATAGTTCCTGTACAACACGGACAAAAATCACTAAAAGAAGCAATAGATAGTGCATTTGCCTCATACTTAAAAGACACTAAAAACAGTATGTATTGTATTGGCAGCGTTGTAGGTCCCCACCCTTTTCCCACAATTATCCATGATTACCAATCAATAATAGGAATAGAAGCAAGAGAACAGATATTATCTGAAACAGGAACATTGCCTACAGCTATTGTTGCTTGTGTTGGAGGAGGAAGTAATGCCATCGGAATATTTCATGGTTTTATAAATGATGCTGATGTCAAACTATATGGAGTAGAGCCTTTAGGAAAAGGAACAAAATTAGGAGAACATTCTGCATCAATAACTTATGGGAAAGAAGCAATAATACATGGCTTTAAATCCCTTGTCATACAAGATGAAAATCATAACCCTGCCCCAGTATATTCAATAGCCAGCGGATTAGATTATCCATCAGTCGGTCCGGAACATGCATATTTACACTCCATAGGAAGAGTAGAATATGTAACAATAAATGATGAGGAATGTTTAAACGCTTTCTACACATTATCCCAAACAGATGGCATAATTCCAGCACTAGAAAGCTCTCACGCTATTGCATATGCCATGAAATTAGCTCACCAATTAAATCCTCAAAACAATATCCTCGTAAATTTATCTGGAAGAGGAGATAAAGATATAGATTTTGTCATAGAAAAATATGGTATACCAAATAAATAACCCCTATTTTTTAACAACCGCTTGTTTCTTACAAGCGGTTGTTAAATATTAAAGAAAATTAAGCAGCAATTTCAACATCTTGAACGGTATTTGTCAATAACCATTTTTTAAAATCACTTACTGATTTAACTTCTGGAATCCATTTCAATTCTTCAGGTAAATCTGTTGTAAATTCACAGCGCATTCTAATAGGATTCGCACCAACATTTATAGCAGCATATTGATTATATATTCTATCATCAACCAATATTGTTTCTTCAGCTCTTAGTCCATATTCTTCAAAACAAAATTTCAACATATCTTCCTTTGCAGTATCATGCATAAATTTTCCATGTTGAACACATTTAATAACCAAGAAATCTAATACCGGAGCCAACAATTTATTTAGAAGTTTTGTTTTTGCTTCAACATCAAATGTTGCCGACATCGTAAATTGTTTATATCCTAAATCATTTAATTCTGTTAAAACAGAAATTACATCATCATATAATGGTCTATTGCAAAAAAACTCTGGGCTATGTGTAAAATCATAATCCATTTCTTCTCCGAGTTCTGGATGTGTTTTTAACTCCAACGCTCCATATTTAGGAACAATAGGTAAAACTTTAGGCAAATCAGCCCATTGCAATCCACTATAAATTTTTGCATATTTTGGATGTTTCGTCAGAAAATTATAATAAGCATAATTTAAATTAGCTAAAACTCCATCAACATCCCAAAAAATATTTTTAATTATCTTGCGCTCCATATTACACCCAATATAAACTAAACTAAAAACAAGAGTCCATTAACATTAAAAATTTATTCTGTCAACTAATTTAATTTTCAACAAACATTTTTGCCCCTATTTCCAAAGAAATCTATGGTTAACAAAAAAAAGATAATTTGACGAAAGAATTTATTTTTTGGAAAACTCTTGACTCTGAAAAAAATTAGTTATAAGAACAATAATGTGATTTGCCATTACAATATATAGGAGGTAATATGGCAGAAATAAAGAATTTTTATCCGCAGCACAATATAAAAGTTGCTAACTTTGAAATAGGTAATGAACTTCCTTTTTCGTTATTGTGTGGCCCATGTCAAATCGAAAGCAGACAGCATGCTATTGATATATGCGGAGCAATGAAAGAATTAACATCTCAGCTAGGAATAAATTATATATTTAAAGCATCATTTGATAAAGCAAATCGTACATCTATTAATGGAGCAAGAGGTGTCGGAATAGATGAAGGAATGCGCACATTTGATGAAATAAAAAAAATATATAACAACATTCCAATTGTTACGGATGTACACGAAGCATGGCAATGTGAGGAAGTAGCAAAACACGTTGATATGTTGCAAATTCCAGCTTTTTTGTGCCGTCAGACAGATTTAGTAGTTGCCGCCGCTAAAACAAATAAAATTGTAAACGTAAAAAAAGGACAGTTTCTTGCTCCTTGGGATGTAAGCAATATTGTTAAAAAAGTAAAAGATAGCGGAAACGAAAATGTATGTATTACAGAAAGAGGAACTAGCTTTGGCTACAACACTTTAATTGTAGATATGAGAGGTTTTCCTCAAATGATAAAAGATACAGGATGTCCTGTTATTTTTGATGCAACCCATTCTGTTCAACAGCCTGGAGGAAAAGGATCTTCAACAGGAGGTCAAAGAGAATTTGCACCAATATTAGCTCGAGCTGCAATTGCTGTTGGCGTTGCTGCTATATTCATGGAAACACATGAAGATCCGGATAAAGCATTATCTGATGGTCCAAATACTGTTGCCCTAAAAGATATGAAGAATGTCTTACTGGATTTACAAAGTCATGACATTCTGACAAAAGCAAAAATGCAAGAAATCAAAAAGGCAATTTAGTTTTAAATACTTAATAAAAAATAGCCTCTCTATATGAGGCTATTTTTTATAATTTTCTAAAATTTTATTCCAGTCATCAACACCATATTCTTCAAAGAAATGTTGCAAAAAAGAAATCATAAATTTATGTCTTTTTTCCGCTTCCACTCTTCCTGAATTAGTTTGCATAGCATCTTTAAGTAAAAGTAATTTTTCAAAAAAATGATTTATAGTGTGTTTTTTATTATTCTCTTCACATGGAAATTCTTCACTATCAAATAAATTTCTATTATGGGAAGTTCCATACATCACTGCTCTACATATACCTATAGCACCAATTGCATCTAACTTATCAGCATCTGATAACAACTTCATTTCTAATGTCTCAAATACAGGGTGTACTCCACTTTTTGAAAAACTTATAGGCTCAATAGTCTTTATAATTTTTTCAATTAAATAATTATCTGAAAGAATGCTTTCCAAAAAACGTCTTGCAACATTTCCATCTGTATTTAATTTATGATCATCAACATCATGAAGTAATGCTGCCATTTTACAAATAAAAGCATCCGCAGAAGGTTCTTCGTTTAAAAGATTTTCAATATTTGCATAAACTCTTTTTACATGTTCAAAATCATGACCTGAGTTATCATTTTTATGATATTCATACGCAAAATTATATGTTTTATTCAAAATTTCTAACATAATCTCAAAAACTCAACTATTACCTATCAAAATCTTTGGTTTTTACCAAACTACACCTTCTATTATTTTCATAAACACTTTTCATATTTCTTTCCATTTTTTTCAACACATTCTCCCCAACTTTAACAATCGTAGCAACATCTTCAATAGATTGACTTGTTGCATTAGCTATATTTTCAAAAGATATCAGATGATTAGATTTTTTTTGCACTCCAATTGCCAATTCTACCATTTTTTCCTCATTATAATTCAACAACTTCGCAGCTAGAGCCCAACCAACCAAATATTCATGAGGATATCTGTAATCATTCAAAGCATCTCGACCATCCTCAAGACAATACCCCATATCTCCTTTATTTCCATAAGCACACAAAGCCTCCACTAATGGAATTTTTTTATATTCAAAAACTTCACCACCTATCTGTTCTTTTGCACGAGAACATATATCATCAATCAAACCTTTCTTATCTTCATATGTATGGCAATACGGAGAAATTGCAAAACATTCTCCTTCCCCGTCCCAAATGTTAATCATATAATTATCATCTTTAACTTTAGGCATTGGAACAAGCTCTAAAACACTAGTATCTATACATACATCATATATACCTAAATTAGAAAGTTCTTCCTTCATTTCTCGCAGAACATTATTTTTTCTGATAATATCAACATCAAAAATCAATGAAGGAACTTCGCCGATCATAATAACATCATCTTTATTACCGACAAGTTTAATCTTTTCTTCCAGAGACATCTTATCAAATTCATCTTTATTTGTGCGTTCTGCCAAACCCCCTAACGCACCTAAACCATCAAATTTACCTTTTTTGTTTTTACGCAGAATCAATCCTACATAAACATTTTTTAACATTTTGGCCGGATTTGGTTCATTTTCATCAATCTTACAGGTATATAATGTAACATTTGCTCCTGTACTTAATACCAGTTTTCTAAAGTCATCATTTTTTAAGATTTTCGCTCTATCTTTTCCAATTGCTGTCTTAGAAATAATATTTAGAGCTTCCTTTTGCGTGTACATCAATTTACTATAATCCTTTAAAGTTATTTCTGAGTTTATTCCTTATGTTTTTCTTTTCTCTGTAAAGAAACCAAATTTCCTGTTTCTATTTTATCTCTACAAAATTGAGCAAATTTCAAAGTTAAAATTTTATCACATGCCCTACTAATTAAAGGATAATTTCTATCTACTTCTTTTTTATCCCAGTTTTTGGCAATAGCTTGTTCTCTCATCATTTCCCAAAACATTTCATTTTTTATTTCTGAAGTTATAAAATTAAATATTGCCAAATCTTTACCTTTATTCCAATTCGCTACATTACCTTCAGCAGTAATCAAAGCTTCACATCCATTCCACACACCTACAGCAACATCATGCTTAAAACACCCTAAACACTCTTGAATCACAGCTCTATCAAAATAATTAGCTCTTAACTTTGTCATCTCATCTCTAAAAGCAACAAGTTCTGATCGCTCAAAAACATTCTCAGCTTTTTTTAGCACCCCTTCTTTTCCATAGAAACGGCCTTTTGACAATAATTCCAATTGTTTGATATTCTCTCTCATATATTCTTCATCAACATCTTTATTAATTGTCCGTATAGCTTTAGAAACATATGCCATGGCAAATAATTTTCGAGCCATTTTATAATCCCCGTCATTAATCAATTCACTACCTGAGATTTTTTTATATAACTTGGTTGCTTCATAAAAAACTGGTAACAATTCATGCTCCATTTTTTCAAAAGCGATATCCTTCTGTCCATTCACCATTATAACAATCCTTCGCATTTCAAACTATGCAAATTATATCATAACTCTGTTAACATATCAAGAAGAAATCCTCGGTAAAAGAAACACACAAATAATCTCAATACTATTTATAAAAACATCTTGCGATTTGCAAAAATACTATGTATAAGAATATCATTAATATTTAAATAGGTTAACTATGGATAAAGACGAAGTTTTAAAAAAATTAAATAATTTGAAAATAGAGATAGAAACAAATAATAATGGTAGTGATTCATTAAGATATGCTTACATACACCTTCAAGAAATGGTAAAAGAAAACTCAGAACTAGCTAATGAAATATTAAAAACTCTCAAGGAAATTCTATCATCTGAAAAAAACGACAAAGATTCACTAAAAGGTGCTTATGATGCACTTGGTCAAATTGTAAAGGTTAAACCCGAGTTAGCAGAAAATGTTATAGAAACTTTTGATAATGTATTAAAATCAGAAATAAACAATCTCGATACATTAGTATATGCATATAAAACTCTCAGAGATATTATTAAAGTAAGACCTGATTTATCAGATAGAGTATTTGAAACATTTAATGCTGGCTATAAAAGACTAAAAAAATAATTAGATCTCTATACACTCATGACAACCTATCATAAACATAGTACAAATTTGTATGAAATCATGATTTATCTGAAAAAACATTACATATATTAAAAAGAAACACATCTTATCTTTACTTTGTAAAGAGTTGTTTCTTAGAATGGTAAGAATGTTCTCAAACAGAGAACACCTTTTTTTTATTATAATCAACAAAACTAAAAGGCTTGGAACGATCCAAGCCTTTCAGTTTTACATAGATTATATCTCTCCGCTTTTACTCTCAAACATCTTAAAACCATTTGATATTTCCAGTATTCTGCTTAGCGAAAAATCAGAAGGTTGTAATTTTTTTATATTGGAATAAAGCTTTCCGTAATCACTTTGCACCTTTGAAACATTTTTTAAAGTTAGTGAACGATGTTTTGCAATCTCCTCCAATTGCGCTTCATAAACCTCACGATCCGGCGCTATTGCGTTTATCCCAACCTCATGAGATCTTACCTCCATAACACCCCACGGAGTAGGAAATTCAAATGAATCCCACTTTATAGAATATCTGTCCAGATAAACATCATGTAATCTATCGCACATCAACCTTTGTATTGAAGTTGACATTAGAGACAGTGTATACTGGATACTATTTAAAGCATTAGACACACTAACGGCCAATTTTTCTACAGCTTCCGCAATAGGAACAGTCAGTTCCAAGACATTATCTGTATAAAATACTGGGAATTTAGGATTATGAATATACAACTTATGATAACCTGTATTTGGTTTCGCCTGCCACCCATCATAAATACAAGATTCATGCACTCTATTAATATCAAAAAAATAAAAATCTTTACAATCACAATCCTCACTCAAAACTTCAGCAATTTTTGAATTTGCTTCCTTGTGTGTACCAAAAACAAAACAAGAAAAATGAGAATCATAAGGACCAGACATGCAATGATTGTCTTCATGAATCATATTATGTAACAAGCTATATGGATCATAAAGATTTTGTGCAGTAATTCCCATATATCCCATATAATTTTTTAAGTTATAACACTCTCGCCCTTCGCAATAGTGATATTTTAAAACTTTAGGTTGTCCGTATATACCATAATAGATTTGATTATCAAGTCTGAAAAACGATGGAAACTCTTCAAAAGATTCAACTGTATCATCATGCTCAACAAAACATTCATTAAGAATATCAAAATAAATGTCTTTCCAGATAATTTTATCTCTCAAATCTTTCACACTGACACGAACATGTCTTTTGCTGTGGCAATCCAGTTCACCATAATTAACTTGTTTAGACAACTTATATACTCTAAATTTGTATACCATGTTATAGCCATGATTATTCTGCATAAGTATTGGTTGTTTAAGATTTTTATACCACAGTTTTCCAAAAACAAAATGATACATATTCCAACCATCATTTTTACACAAAGAATTTATGAACTTATACATAAATTCAGGATTAAGATACTCTTCTCTAACCATAAATTATAATTTTAATAGTTTTACATAATTATATTTTTTGCAAATACACAGATATATAAAAATATCAAAAAAGTCAAACATAAAAGGCTTGGAATAATCCAAGCCTTTAGTTAGGAAAAAATTTTAATTACTTCCTTTTGCTTCTTTTTTTCTTCTACGTGCTTTGCTGCAACCACAAGGCTTTTTTTGATTTTCTCGAAATCTTGATCAGTCATTCCAAAATCTTGATAATTTCTTATCTCATCGATTCCAAAATTACTACTGATGTCATCAGGGCTTCTAAATTGCCCCTCTTTAGAAAAAGATCTTATGTCGAGATCATACATATTAAACCATTTCTCAATTTGACAATCTATCCAGTAGCCGCCGTCCCCATCTGGATAGACTAGAAAGCTAATTACAATACCTCTGTCTATTCTGACAGAAATATATGTAAGGTATCCTTCTATTTCACTCCTAACAATCCTATAAGGGGCTCCAAAAAAATAAAATAGAGGAGTTCGTCTAATTTTGTAATAGGCCCCATCACTAGAACTCTTGTGACAAAATAAAGTGTAAATAAGCAATACTGCAATTACAACATAAAAACAAAATAATAAATTTTGCATAATGATTGATTTTTACGTTTAAGCACAAGCCCAAGT
This sequence comes from Alphaproteobacteria bacterium, assembly GCA_045577985.1. GTDB lineage: Bacteria > Pseudomonadota > Alphaproteobacteria > RF32 > CAG-239 > RUG410. Next base: position 1,353 of record JAZNJJ010000024.1, on the reverse strand, counting down.
TTCTTACTTGCTTAAGGTAAGAGGCAATAATAATACAATTTACTCCTCGATTGTATCAGATTTTTCCATTCAATGCAATAGAATTTTCTGGTTTTTATTGATTTAATTTACTAAAAACACCTTCATGATTCGTGCATAGTTCATAAAATTTTCCCAAACAGCTATTTTCAAAAAACAAACATTCAAACTCTTACAAGAATTTGATTTAAAAAGAAAAAATATGTTTTTTATTCGTAATACTTGATATTTAGATATAATTTTTTCTAACCCTAACTTAAAAGATAACATTAATTTTAATATGAAAGGAGATTAAATATACCAAGATATGGAGATAAAACTTCAAAAGCACTTGATAATTACCTTAAAGGATATAAACCCCAACAGAAACAACACGTAGCGGATTAGTTGCTCCTTTTAAAGATTTTCAACGAAATTATAAGACAATGAAAACTATGAACTTAAATCCGAACGCAAGTTGGCGAATTTATTTCGTATAACACCTGAATTGCAACAGAACAGAGCGTTACAAGATAAAATAGTTTCATTAATAAAAGAAACACTCCAAGAAACAAGACAAGAATGGAATGATGTAAGAACAGGATCAAATACTATTGACACAAGCCAAGGAGATAATTATGCTAACCTTATCGGACGATTACTAGGCAGTAAATATCCAAACGGAGATTGTAATGAACTCATACAAAAATATATTAAAAAGACTTTGTAAATATATAGCATATACTATGCTTTTCTTATGCTCTAGTATCATTATAGGTATTATAGCTGGAATATCATCTTATGTTTTTGTAGATAAAGATTGTGATAATCAATTTATTCAAGGATGTATGGCTGCAGGAATGAGCGAGCAGGCATGCAAAGATAAGCTTTATCATTAATTTTTGATATGCTATATATTTTAAGCAAACAAAAAGAAAAGGTTGCGATAATGCAACCTTTTCTGATATTGGTGATGCAAAGCTTACGATTTACGAGTATTGTTTCAAATTTTTGTTTAATTGTCGCTATCTTTCGTTTGATGGTGGAATAATAGATATTTTAGCATTTATCATTTTCAATGTTTCTGCTGGTGATAACCATATTTGAGGTGAGGAAATTTTTGATTTAGAAGCAGATGTTTCATTCTTTTTTTCCCAATATTCTTTTTTCCTAATTTCAAGATGAATACGAGCTTGTTCTTTTTTTGTTAAAGGCTTTTCAAAATCTCTTACTCTTTTACGTGATTCAGGATTTTTTTTAAGTTCTTCCTCAAAAGCCTTTTCAGCTTTATTTCTTCTTACTGCTCGTTCTTCTTTTTCAAAGCGTTTTTGCCTTTGCTCTTCTTTTGATAGTGGT
>JAZNJJ010000023.1:0-75924 GCA_045577985.1 Alphaproteobacteria bacterium | reverse complement strand
TATTACCAAACTACAATATTATGGGTGTTGCAAAAGCGGCATTAGAAGCATCTGTTCGTTATGCAGCAGTAGATATGGGTAGACAAGGTGTTAGAGTTAATGCTATTTCGGCAGGTCCGATTAAAACTCTTGCTGCTTCCGGAATTGGTGATTTCAGAACAATCTTACGTTGGAATGAATTGAATGCTCCATTACAACGCAATGTTACACAAAATGAAGTTGGTGGAATGGCTTTAAGTTTATTATCTGATTTAGGTGCCGCTGTAACTGGAGAAGTGTTGCACGTTGATTGCGGATATAACACAATTGCTATGTTAGATATAAAACATACAAAAGAGAGTGCTGAAGTTTTGAATGAATTTTAACATTCTTATTTTGAAAAATATTTGCCCTTAATCTGTTGATTGAGGGTTTTTTTTTATTGCAAGAAAAAATAAAACTTTTTAAGCTGAAAAAAGAAAGAAATAAGAGGTTAATATGGTTAAATTATCTGCATATATTGTAACACTGAATGAAGAAAAACGTTTGGAGAAAACATTACAAGCCGTGTCTCAAGTAGCTGATGAGGTTTTTGTGATTGATAGCGGTAGTACAGATGCAACCCAAAAAATAGCAGAACGTAATGGGGCTAAATTTGTATTCCATGAATGGAAAAATATTTCTGCTCAAAAACACTATGGACAAGAATTGTGTAACAATGATTGGGTTATATCTTTAGATGCTGATGAGGTTTTATCGCCTGAATTAATTAAAGAAATAAAAAATAAACTAGAAAATCCCCAAGCAGATGCATATAAAATAAAAATATGTGATATGTTTCCGGGAGATAAAAAACCACGCCTTCTTGCTAGAACATACAATCAAGTTCGCTTGTATAACAGAAAAAAAAGCAATATGCCTGATGACTTGACGCATGATAGAGTTGTTGTCGGAGATGATGCTAAAGTTGAGCAGTTGGAAAGTAAAATACATCACTATTCTTATGTTTCTTTAACTCAAATTTGGTTTAAATTAAACATGTACACAGATGAGCTTGTTAAAGTAGCCATTGAAGAGGGGAGATATTATACAAAATTACGTTTATATACTGAATTCCCTCGTCAGTTTTTAATATATTATTTCAAGAAACGTAACTTTTTATATGGAACTTGTGGTTTTTGGATGGCAACAACTTACGCATATTTTCGTTTCTTAAAAATTGCCAAATGGTTTGAATGGAAAGCATTAAATTCCAATGATTAAACGTTTACAGAAATTAAAAATGTCCGAAAAAAGGGATCCTTTTTTTCGGACATAAAATTCATTTTTCACTTGAAATTTAAATTATTGATTTTATTATGAATTTGATTTTGATTTTTACATAAAAAATGTCCGAAAAAAAGGATCCCTTTTTTCGGACAATGATAGAGGAGTTTAATATGAATAAAATGTGTAGAACCACAAACCAAACTGGTCGTTCAATGATTGAAATGCTTGGAGTTTTGGCGATTATAGGCGTGTTATCTGTGGGAGGTATTGCCGGTTACTCTAAAGCGATGATGAAATTTAAAATAAATAAAACCATCGACCAAATTTCACAAATTTCTCAAAATATTCGGACGTTATATGCCAGACAGAGAAATTATAGAAGTTTAGGAACAACAGGTTCACCTAATAACAAAATTTTATATAAAGCTAATTTAGCTCCTCGAGAAATGTTTGAAGGTTCCGGAACAGATTATGTAATGACTAACGTTTTTGGTGGCGAAGTATTGATAAATGGTAATTGCAAAAATGATAGTGGTGACTGTGATTATAAATCTTTTAGTATTTCGCTAGGAGGATTGCCTGAAGAAGCTTGTATTGAACTTGCCACACAAGATTGGGGAAGTGATTCTAATTCAGGGTTAATTTCAGTTGGAGCAAATTATTCTGCAGGCTATTTTGGATGTGAGGGTAGTACAAGTGGACTTGCATGTCCTGGCGGTTCTGTAGTATCTGTTCCTATGCCAGTCGATGTTGCTGTAGATGCTTGTTATGGTAATAATAGTTGGTTTACAGTTCACTACTACTAATCTAAAAAACTTCCTTCTATTCAAAATCCCCTTCTTTATTAAGAGGGGATTTTTGCAATTGCGATGATATCTAACAATTTTGCAATATATTGTCTAATGCTTCCTGCGGAGAAGAGGAAAGATTAATCAATTTATCGCCGATTGTACATATATGATTTTTTTCGTCATATTTACAATATGGAGTTTTAAAACTTCTTGCATAAATAGAGCTATCATCAATATGTATACAAATATTCTCTTTTTCACAATATTTTGCTTTTGCACTATTCCACAGTTCATCATCTACGTGGAATGAGCCATCAGCAAAAAATTTCACCTGATTAGTTTGTTCATAAAAATCATAAATACACCATAAAACACTATATGATATATTATTTTCGTTTAAGTATTTTTCTATAGTATTTCTCGGTCCGCCACTAATAATATAAATCAAAATATTCTGTTTTAGCGCACAATCAATAAATTGTTTAAAAAATGTCGGGTTAGTGTTTATCACACCATGAAAATCTATTCCGATTTTTTTATTATTGTTTATTATTGCCGAAGTTTTCATTATACCATTCTTTCACCGAATTTGGACTTAATATAGATAATGAGTTTATATCAACTTTTGGCTTTTCAGCAGAGCCATCTATTTTATAATTCGCCGCAAAAATAGTTCCATCTTTATTTGCCAATAAATTTCCCACAACTGGAATTTTTCCCAGTAATCTGTTTAAGCTATAAGCAGGCGCAATCGCTCCATACATTTTTATATCATCAGTAGCCCGATTATAAGTACCACTTGTTGTTAACCCCACAACATTTCCTTCTGCTTTTGCTTTATTTAACTTTAATATTTTATATTGATATTCGAATGGGGCATTGAAATGTGTAAATGTTAATCCATCACCTTTCAACAAATCCAACATCCCCTTAAACGAAGCCACTGTAAGCAATTTTGCAACAACAGGAGCATTTTGAATACTGAAATCTCTAACAGAAGCATGACCAATAAATTTTTTTGAAGCATCTCTTCTGGCTTCTATCTTTAATGTTCCTCCAACCATATTTTCATATAAACGCAAAACTTTCAGAGTACTTCCTGCATTATTACTATCTATAGAAAGATAATGTTCTTTCAGCCCTCTTGGCACATAATCTAATTGCAATTTAATAGATTTATCAATCCCATAGTTTCCAACCATATGCAACTCATGTAAACCTATACCTCGACGCAATAAGGCACTTCCGGCAAAGTTTTTAATAGGAGTAGATTTATTAGTCCATAAACTATTAACAGTTATAAATATATTGGTATCATTTACGGTTTCTAATCCCTCATCGTCATTTTCTTGCACCGGAATAGTATTATCTTTTTTGTTTTTTTGTTCTTTCTTATCAAACAGAGGAGTTAAATCATAACTTGTTCCCGATACATCTATTTTTATTTCGGGATTTTCTGCATCTGTCATACTGATTTTGGCTCTGGCAGAAGTTTTCGGTCCATTTATTTTAGTTATATCAACAGTTTTAACTTTTCCATTTTCATACATTGAAATATTACCTTCAATATTAAAATCAGTTTTATTTAACTTTATATCAGAAATAGATAATATTTTTCCATTTTGTATTATTGTTTTAGCCGATGCTTCGCCGTATTGGTTTTTGGATTTAACAAATCCTAAAAATGAATAATCAATATCAGTTGGTGTTAAATCTGCTTTTAATTCAACTTCAATTTCTTCATTTTGTTTTACGATAATATCTGCATTTATTGTTGCATATCCTTCAATATTTGGCGATTTTAATATTTCCCAATCAATACCTAAAACTTTTTTCGCCACATCATCAAGTTTGAAAGATAAATTACATTTACTCTTATAGTCCTTATTTGCAAATTTTTCGTTTACTACTAAAGATACAGGCATATCATCATAATTTGCATCACCTTCCAGTTGCCATCCTTCCGAATTTACGTGTAAATGCATATTAGATGCAGATATTTCTCGATTAGGTATAAATTTTGTAATGCTTATATTATGTAAGTCTGCATCAACATCAACTTTTATATCTTTTGGATCTAAATCTTGTCTAAGTTCAAAATCAAGTTTTAATTTAACATCAACATTACCTTCTATATCTTTAGGATTTAGTCCCATTTCTGTAGCAAATTCTAGCGGTGGGTTGTTTATTAAATTTAAGGCATCAGTAATTGTTGAATTTCCGATTACATAAATAGAAATAAAGTTATCATCTTTATTTAGATCATAAATATTTACATTTCCATCAGTTATATTAACACCATCACTGAATCCTTTTTGAATGTCGATAGAAATATTTTGAGGAGAAAAATGAGCAACTCCATATAAATTATGTATTAATGGCATACCTTCCAGATAGAATAAATCACCATCATGTAAATCTGCAATACCATCTAAATTTAGCAGTCCCCATTTATCATTAGTTTTATCATAACCGAAATCAAAAACAAACTTTCCGTTTTTAGCAATACCGCTGACTAGTCCATTTTTACACCATAACCAGGCTGGTTCAGCTACATACCTTGGCCAAAATTGTGATAAGTGGCTCAACGGAAATTCCGGTATCTGAGCCGTAAATCTGATAGCCAAATCATTTAGTGATTTATCAAATAAATAGGTTTCTAAACCACTGGCATGAAAACCAATTTGTGCTTTTTGTCCGCCCATTTTAAAATCAGCATTTTCAATTAAAATTTCATCAATTCCACCGGTTACTTGTCCTGATAAAACTACTTCATCTATTTCATAGTTGTATTTATCATTACCATCGAAAGCAATATAACCTTTCCCGCCATCAATTTCAAAGTCAATACCCTCTATTGCCGAGCTAAGATAACTTTCAGCATCATCAGGATGTTTTAATATGTCAGCTAAATTGATAGTAGTGTCGATTTTTCCATTCAGTGGAACTTCAATGCTTAATACAGATAACGTGTCAGCCTGAGTTGTTTCATTAAAGCTATGCATAAGGTCTGAAAGTATCAGGTCTGAGAAATAGACTTCTAATTCCAACTTATCTGATGTTCCATGATAAATACTTTCAAAACCAGTAGAGGCAATCTTGTCATTTATATTTACAAGAGCATTTGCATTTACTTCCATATTTACTAAATTACGATTAAATTCAAAATTTACATCAGATAAAATCCACTTACGACCAAGTTCAACTTCGTGGAATTCAATTTCTCCGTCTTTAATGGTAATATTGTTAACATAACTTTCGGGATATATTTTATCTTCGGAGTTATAATTATTTAAAGATGCATTTAATTGCCGAATATAAAACTCTAGTTTCTTTTTACTGATATTATTTTTATCTGTTTCTTCAATTCCATAATTTGCAAAAATATATGCAGTAGGCTTTTCTAAACTAACATCACTTGGAGCAATAATACCATTTAATAACGCACGCAAACTAAAAGATAAATATAATTTCGGAGCTTGAATTGAAAAATTATCATTTTTCTTTTTTAGGCTAATATCATTAGCTGTAATTCTCAAAGGTTGAATAGAGCGAACAAATTCAACATTAACATCTCCGATATTAACACTATATTCGCTTTCATCATAGTTTAAGGCTTGAATAATATAAGGTTTCAAATAAGGAACAGATATTGGCCCTCTATAGAGCGTCCACATAAATAAAAGCAAAACCATTAGCATTCCGACTACAAAAAAATCGAAAGTCTTTTTTAGGAAATATGTTTTTGCTGATATCTTTTTCATTAAACCCCTTTATTAATATATATATCTTTATTCTGAATTTTCAGGTTTAATTTTTTGAGCCAATGCAGCAGATAAAAACAAATCAATATCACCATCAAGCACAGCCTTACAATCGGTATTTTCTGCATCAGTTCTTAAGTCTTTAATCAGACGATATGGTTGTAAAACGTATGAACGGATTTGATAACCCCAACCATTATCACCTTGATTATCACGTTGAGCTTGTGCCAAATCAGCTTTTTTCTGCATTTCAAGTTCGTATAATCTGGCTCTTAACATTTTCCAGCAATTATCTCTGTTTTGAAATTGGGATCGTTGTGTTTGTGATGAAACAACAATACCCGTAGGTATATGAGTTATTCGAACAGCTGAATCCGTTTTATTTACGTGTTGTCCACCTGCACCAGAAGCTCTGTATGTATCGATTCTACAATCTGCTTCGTTTATCTCAATATTAATATTGTCATCAACAACAGGATATACACCTATAGATGCAAAGCTTGTATGTCTGCGAGCCGCACTATCAAAAGGTGAGATTCGTACTAAGCGATGAACACCACTTTCGGATTTTAACCAACCATATGCATTATGCCCACAAATTTTTATCGTTGCCGATTTTATTCCTGCCACATCGCCTTCAGTTTCTTCAATATATTCAACTTTATAATTATGAGATTCGGCCCAACGTATATACATTCTTAGTAGCATCTGAGCCCAATCCATAGCCTCCGTTCCGCCACTACCGGCGTGAACTTCTAAATAAGTATCATTTCCGTCTGCTTCGCCCGATAGTAAGGCTTCTAATTCTGCGTGTTTTACTTTATTTTGCAAATCAGATAAATTGTTTTGCAATTCTTTAAGCATTGCTTCATCATTTTCTTGTTCAGCAAATTCAATCATTTCTTCGTATTCATCTATTGATGAAACAAAAGCCTCAAAATTTTCTAATTGGGCTTCTAATACATTTTTTTCACTCATCAATTTTTGAGCTTTTTCTTGATTGTTCCACAAATCAGGGTCAGATACTAATGCATTTAATTCATCTTTACGCAAAACTGCATTATCATAGTCAAAGAGACCTCCTCAGCAGTTTAATCGACTGCTTAATCTCGGAGATTATATTAAAGAATTCCGCACGCATATTAATACTCTCCACCCATTTGAACAACAGTATCATTTTGTTCCGGTCCGGCAACTGATTCGTCACCATTACCGATAACTCGTTGATGGTTGTCAAACTCAAAATCAGGTTTCAATGCCTCAGTTATAACAACTGAATCACCTAAACCTGCAGGTTTACCTGTCTTCGGATTAATTCTAACTAGTTTAATTCCGGCAGGAATACGGAAACTCATATCAGGAACATCTTTCAATGCTTCAGCCATAAAGTCATAGAATATAGGCAAAGCTGCATGAGCTCCGGTTTCTGAACGTCCTAAATCAATAGGTTCATCAAATCCGACATAAACACCGGCAACTAAGTCAGGCGAAAATCCAACAAACCAAGCATCTTTTGTTTCATTTGTAGTACCCGTTTTTCCAGCTAAGTGTTTATTTATACTCCTTAATCTTGCCCCTGTACCTCTAATGGCAACACCTTCTAAAATTGAAGTCATCTGATAAGCAGATAATGGATCAACTACTTGTTCTCTAACAACTTCGAAATTTGGAATATCTTGATTTTCCCATTTTTCTGCAAAACATTCTTCACATGGTGTTTGCTCATATCGATAAATTGTTCGTCCGGTTCTATCTTGGATACGTTCAATCAAATAAGGAGATACTTTCTTACCACCATTAACAATAACAGAATAAGCACTTACCATATTAATTACTCTGGTATCGGCAGCACCCAAAGATGATGATAAATATGGTGGCAGATTATTGTTAACGCCAACTCTTTTAGCCATATCAACAACCTTATCCATTCCAATATCTTGAGCAAGACGAACAGTCATCAAATTTTTCGATAATTCAACACCCTTTCTTAAAGTCATTAGACCATAGAATTTTTTTGAGAAGTTCACTGGTTTCCATTTAGGCATACCTTCGCCCTGATCTAATACAAATGGAGCATCTAAAATTAAATCGGTAGGAGAGTATCCCAACTCTAAAGCTGAAAGATAAACGAAAGGCTTAAAGCTAGAACCTGTTTGACGATAAGCTTGTGTCGCTCTATTAAATTGAGATTTTGCAAAAGAAAATCCGCCAACCAACGCCAATACTTTTCCGGTATGGGGATCCATAACCGCCATTCCTCCTTCTACAGCCGGAATTTGTCTTAATTCAAAACAATTTTCTGTTGTACTTTTTTCTACATAAACAACATCACCTTTTTTCAGTACCATATTTACATCTGTCGGAATAGGACCTAACTCTTTATCTTTTTCAGACCATTTTGCCCATTCTAAAGAAGAAAGGGGAATATAACCTTTTTCCTCATTGATAGTTTCAACTTCTGCTTTATCTTTTGATACGTTTAAAACAACTGCCTTAACCCAACTATCTTCCGCACCGGCAGTAAGTTTTGTTTCTTTCAATGCTTGCTTATAATTATCATCAACAGAAATATTTGCCGTGGCACCACGCCATCCATGTCTTCTATCATATGCAATCAAACCTTTTCTAAAGGCTTTTGTTGCAATACTCTGTAGTTTAGGATCAACAGTAGTCCTAACTATCAACCCACCTTGATATAAAGCTTCATCACCAAAATTATTACTGATAGTTCTACGAACTTCTTCACTATAATATTCAGTATCTTTTAAAAATCCGCTTTTACGTTTTACAACTTCTAATGGTTTTGTTTTTGCAATTTCCGCTTCATCTTTAGAAACATAACCATCCTCAAGCATTCTATCTATAACCCAATTTCTTCGAATGATTGCGGCATCATATTTTGTTTTAGGATTATAATTATTTGGTCCTTTAGGGAGTGCCGCCAAATATGCTATTTCTTGTAGCTCTAATTCTTCTAAAGACTTTCCAAAATAGTTCATTGCCGCTGCAGCAACACCATACGCTCTATTTCCTAAATAGATTTCATTCAAATATAACTCTAAAACATGATCTTTTGAAAACGCCTTATTAATACGTCTGGCTAAAATAGCCTCTTTTAGCTTACGAGTATAAGACAACTCAGAGCTCAGTAAAAAGTTTTTCGCAACTTGTTGTGTTATAGTAGAAGCACCGGCAGGTCTTCGTCCAGTACCAATCTTTTTTATATTTCCGATAATAGCCCTAACAATACCCAAATAATCAATACCGGAATGAGAATAAAAGTGTTTATCTTCGGCTGCAATAAAAGCATTCTTCACATTATCAGGAATTTTATCAATTGGCACGAATAGTCTTTTTTCTGCCGCATATTCCATCATAACTTGTCCGTCGCCGGCAAAGAGTCTGGTTGTTACAGGCGGTTCATATTTAGCAAGTTGTCTATAATCAGGAATTGAAATATTAATTCTTGTTAGTCCATAGGTAATTAAAACTACCAAGATTATTAAAAAAAACAGCGCCATACTGGCCATATAAGAAAGAAATCTTAACATTTATAACCACATTAATTTTTAAATTTACTCATTAGAAATTTATTACAATATATCAAAAATGCAATAAAAATATACTAGTTTGAAGCAATTTCTGGATCATTGAAATATTTATCAATAGCTCTGGCAGCTGAATCTGCTAATTTTTTACGATATGCAGGTCTCTTCAAGTTGGCTTCCTCTGTGCGATTAGAGAGATATCCCATTTCTAATAAGACAGAAGGAATGTCCGGAGCTTTTAAAACGGCAAAACCGGCAAACCTGTGGGTATTTTTTAAAAGTTTCACACTTTTAGCCATTTCTTTTACTAAATATGTTGCATATTTTGAAGATTTATTACGACTATCTGTTTGTGATAAAGATATCAAAATATCATTAACCTCTTTACTGTTTCCGCCTAGATCAACTCCACCGATAATATCAGCTTTATTTTCTCTATCGGCTAATGCCGCAGCTTCTTTGTCGGATGCTGTATCAGATAATGTATAAACGGAAAGTCCGGTTGCTCGGCGATTCTTGGCGCTATCAGCATGCAAAGACATAAATAAATCAGCTTTATGTTTTTGTGCAATTTTAGTACGTTGACGCAAAGGAATAAATACGTCTTTATCTCGTGTTAAATATACAATATATCCCTTTTTCTTTAATGTTGCTCGGAGTTCTCTCGCCATAGCTAAAGTAATATTTTTTTCATATGTCTTACCATAAGCACCAATTGCACCGGGGTCTTTTCCACCATGTCCGGGATCCAAAACAATAATTTTTTTTCTTTTTGTATTTTTGTTTGAAGTTACGTCCGAAGAAGCCCACCAACTGTTACTTTCTTTACTGTCTTTGGGTTGAAAGGCTGTGTCATTTGTAAATGCATGCTTATTACCTAAATGTTTTTTGAAACTATTTTCAGAATCAGGTTGTACATCAATAACCAATCTCCAAGGTTTTCCACTTTGCGGAGGAAGAGTGAATGCTTTTTTTATGATAGATGTTTGTGCTAATTCAAAAACAATACGCTTACTATTATTTTCAAGTTTTCCAACTCTTGTTTTTGCAATAATGTGATTCGTGGCACCGGTAAACATTTTTCCGATATTTACATCATCAAAATCAACAACTAGTCTTTTAGGAGTATCTAACAAAAATGTACGATAATTAACTTTTTTATCAATTTCAAAAACAATGCGTGTTCCGTTTGCCTGATTACCAATTCTCATTTCTTTTATATTAGCAGAAGCCTGAGCTGTGCTAATGCTACTAAGTAACATGAAAAAAAACAAACAAACAGCATAAAACACTTCATATACAAATTTACATTGCATTAAAAAAACTCGCTAAATATGTTCAAATTATGTTTAATTATACGTTTTACTTATTACCAATCTATTAAGATTTGATATTTTTTTTCTTTTCTCTGAAATTATATATTGTTTTTTTATTTTTATCCTTTATGCTAATGAAGGTTATTGGTTAAAATTGTTTTCATTTGAGAGTTTTTTTGACAGTAGACAGCGAACATTTTTAACCATAAAAATAACATAAAGTTTGGGTTAAGATAAGAAGCTCCCGATATCTTCCAAAAAATAAGAAGAAAAAGCGTGAAGATATCCGGATGACAAATACTGATAATTAATAAACGGCCATATGCCGTAGTGTATGTTTTTATATACTATTTAGATTATATCATTTTATTTATCTGACCCGTGGTAAACGGCCTTAAATATGGGCTATGTAAGGGGTTATTATGACTAAAAGAATGTTAATTGATGATACACTTCCTGAAGAAACTCGGGTAGTTATCGTAGACGGAAATAAAGTTGAAGATGTCGAATTTGAGTCAACATCACGCAAACAAATTAAAGGAAATATTTATAGCGCTAAAGTTATCAGAATAGAACCATCTTTGCAAGCTGCTTTCATTGATTATGGCGGTAACAAACATGGCTTTTTAGCATTTAATGAAATTCATCCAGATTATTATAATGTCTCTGAAGAGGTATTAAAAGAAGTTGATGCCGAAGTAGAAGAAATTATTGAAGGAAAAATTCAGTATTTAAAAGAGCGTGAGGCAGAAAAAGCACGCTATAAGGCTGAAAAAGAGGCTCAGGAAGCTCAGCGTAGGTTAGAGGCTGAACAAGCAAATGAGGTTGAAGAGTCTCAGTTAGAGCCTATTCAAAACGCAATGCCAGAGAATAATGATTATCTAAATCCAAATAATCAAGATATCTCCGATTCTTCAAATGCAATTGAAGAACAAGAGGATGATTCTGAAACTGAGGTTGTTGCCGAACAAGATATTGTTGAAAATACAGAAACTTCTCAGGAGGAGGTCGTTGAGAATGTTTCTGCAAATGCAGAAATTGAAGTTGAAGAAAATTCTGAAATTATTCAAGATACTACATCAACTGAAACGAATGATGAAAATACTTCTGAAAACGAAGAAGATACTCAGAAACGTCGCAAATATACACGACGTTCTCGAGGTAGAAAATCTGTTTTCAAAACATTAGCTGCGGAAATCAATGCGGATAACGATTCTCTCGAGGAAGAATGTGATGACGATGAAGATGATGAAGATGCAGAAATTACAGAATATAATTTTGATTTACAGCGTAAGTTATTAAGAGCCAGAAAACTATTCCATCGTAGTACAATCCAAGATGTTATAAAAGAAGGTCAAACTCTCTTGGTACAAATAGTTAAAGAGGAAAGAGGAAATAAAGGAGCTGCTTGTACAACATATATTTCTCTTGCCGGCAGATACTGTGTTTTAATGCCTAATCGTATCAAAAGCGGTGGTGTTTCTCGTAAAATAACAAACGTGAATGATCGTAAACGTTTAAAAGGTATAATTAAAGAATTACCATTAAATACGGATATGTCTTTAATTGTTAGAACGGCTGGGGAAGAAAAATCTAAATCAGATATTGTCAGAGATTATAATTATCTGATTCGCACATGGAATGCAATTCGCTATAGTGCATTGAAAAATCAACCTCCGGCAATTATTTATGAAGAAGGTAATTTAATAAAACGTGCTTTGCGAGATATGTATACAAAAGATATAGATGAAGTTATAATTGATGGAAATGAAGCTTATCAGACAGCTCGCAATTTTGTAAAAATATTATCTCCGCACAACTTAAAAAATATTAAATGTCGAAAACCTGGAGATGTTCCTGTTTTTCAACGTTTTCAAGTTGAAGCTCAATTAGATAAGCTTCATAATCCGGTTGTTCAGCTTGAATCCGGCGGTTATTTAGTTATTAATCCGACAGAAGCTTTAGTATCTATTGATGTGAATTCCGGACGAGCAACCAAAGAAAAAGATATTGAAGAAACAGCTCTTAAAACAAATTTGGAAGCAGCAGATGAAATTGCAAAGCAGTTAAAAATGCGTGATTTAGCAGGTTTGATAGTTGTTGATTTTATTGATATGTATGAACCGCAAAATAATGTTGCTGTTGAAAAACGTATGAAAGAAGCAATGAAGGATGATAGAGCTCGTATTCAAATAGCAAAAATGAGTATCTTTGGCTTATTGGAAATATCTCGTCAAAGAATGCATTCATCATTTATGGAAAGTAACTATGAGGTATGCCCTTATTGTCATGGACATGGAGTAACCAGAACAATTGAATCTGGAGCAACATTGATATTACGCGCAATTGAAGGAGAAGGAGCTCGCAATAAAGATATGAAAGTTATTGTTACAGTTCCAATGGAAACAGCAACATATCTCTTAAATCAAAAGCGTAAGAAAATAACTGCATTGGAAGATGAATATGGAATCTGTGTTGTTATTATTGGTGATAGCTCAATGAAAGATGTTTCTGATTTCAAGATTTCTCGCGAAAAATTACAAATCGTCAATACATCTACAAAGGATACAGCAACAACATGTTATGAAGCTGATAATGTAGAATATGATGAAGATGACGAAGATTTTGATGAGGAACAAAAAACAGAAGAGAATAGTTCTCGTCGCTCACGTTTTCATCGTGGGAATCATGGTCGCCGTTTCCGCCGTTCAGACAAACATTTTGGCGGTAGACAAGAAAAGGTTGAAGCTTCAAAACCTATAGAAGAGGCAAAACCGGAGAAAAAATCATGGTGGAAAAAATTAATCGGTTAATCCGAGCGTATTTTCTAACTGTTATTTATAGCATTACTCTTGCCGTATATCCTATATCTACGGCAAGAAGTAATGGAATTTCTCTCATCTCTGATGCTGAAACGCAAAATTATATAGCTGAAATCGTAAAACCGTTATTTAAGGCTGCAAATATAAATTTTGATAAAAATAAAATATTCATTGTTAATGATAATTCATTAAATGCTTTTGTTAGTGATGGAAATTATTTATTTGTTAACACGGGAACAATTATAAATTCTGATGATACTAATGAGTTAGCCGGGATTTTAGCTCACGAAACAGGACACATCTTGGGTGGCCATATCGTTCGTCAAAAATTAAAAATGGAAAATATGCACTATGTTATGCTCGGTTCATTAATTGCAGCCGGAGTTGCTGCCGCATCAACAGGACGAGGTGATGCAGCAATGGCTGTTATTTTAGGTTCACATAGTTCAGCGTTAAATAGTATGTTAAATTATCAAATACAAGAAGAGCGTAGTGCAGATGAAAGTGCAATAAAATTATTAAGCAAAACAAAGCAATCTACAAACGGTTTGCGTCGTTTTATGAATAAAATACGAAAAAGAAATGCGTTGAGTGGAATTGAAGAAAATATTTATTTTAGAACTCATCCTATGACGAGTGAACGTTTAAATCATTTCATTGAGGCGAGTAAAACAAATAATTATAGCTCAAAAAGTATTTTAGATACAAAACATAGTTTAGTTAAGGCAAAGTTATCTGCATTTTTAAATAACAAAGATAAGGTGTGGCGTGAATATCCCAAAAGCGAAATAAGTCCGTCAAGCCAATATGCACATAGTATATTATACTTTTTAGAGGGAGATCTTTCTAAATCTTTTAATATTTTAGATGGGTTAATTGAACAACAACCCACTAATCCTTATTTTAGAGAATTGAAAGGTCAGTTTTTGTTTGAGAGTGGACGGTTTAAGGAAAGTATTTTAGCTTATAAAAAGGCTCTAGAGATTCTTCCTAAAAATCCACTCATACAGATAAGTTTATCACAAGCAATTATTGAGAGTTCATCTAAAAACAAAGAATTGCAAGAGGCTATCAATTTATTACAACAATCTTTAATAAATTTTAAAACCCCTATGGGATGGCAATTATTATCTCAAGCATATAATAAAATAGGAAATCATAATGCTTCATTGTATGCAGCGGCAGAGTTTAATTACGCAATAGGTAATTTACAAGGGGCTTTGAAGCATCTCGAAAATGCAAAAAAGAGCATAAATAATCAGTCATTATATTTAAAAATATCTGATTTGGAAGAACGAATTAAAATAGATATGAAAGAACGGACATCTATCAAATAATTAATATTTAATCAAAGAGAAAGTGTCTCCAAATTGTTCCAGTTTTTCTCGTCCATTTAAGTCTGTTAATTCTATAACAAAAGCAAAACCAAGCAGATTTGCGCCAGCTTTTTTCACTAATTCTGCACTTGCGACAGCAGTACCTCCTGTTGCTAATAAATCATCAATAATTAGGACATTTGCATCTTTTTCAAAAGCATCTTGATGTATTTCAATTATGTCAGTACCATACTCTAAACCATATTCTTGAGTAATAACCTGAGACGGAAGTTTTCCTGATTTTCTAATGGGCACAAATCCGCAGTTTAATAAATAAGCCAAAGGTGAGCCAAAGATAAACCCTCTAGATTCAATTCCTACAATATAATCTATTTTTTTATCTTTTAACTTTTCTGCTAAACTATTTATAATTTCTCGTAAAATAATCGGTTTCTTTAATGCTGTTGTAATATCCTTAAATAATATTCCTTTTTTGGGAAAATCAGGTACATCTCTAATAGAATTTTTAATATCTTGTATACTCATATTACTACCTTTTATTATGTCTTCAATAAATTATATATAACGATATAAAAAATAAAAATTCAAATATTTTTATCAATAAATTAATACTTTCACATTAATATTCAAAATGGATTATTTTCTAAGCAAAGGAGATGTTATGCACTCTATACATACAATAATTATTGATTTGGCATTAATTTCAATTTATGCCGCATTGACGACTTTATTGTGCAAAAAATTAAAACAACCGACGATTTTAGGGTATTTGCTTGCGGGAATATTTGCTGGTCCGTATTTTAATTTATTTCCTACGATATCTGATAAAGCAAATTTAACATTATGGGCTGATGTCGGTGTAATCTTCTTGCTATTTGGCTTAGGATTGGAATTTAGTTTCAAAAAAATGGTTAATGTTGGTAAAGCTGCGATGATAACAGCCAACGCAAATATTTTATTCATGTTATTTTTGGGATATAATACCGGTTTATTATTAGGTTGGACAACTATGGATAGCTTCTTTCTAGGTAGTATGATATCTATGTCTTCAACTACTATTATAATAAAGGCTTTTGATGACTTAAACATAAGACGTCAAAAGTTTACAGATTTAGTTTTTGGAGTTTTAATTGTTGAAGATTTAGTTGGTATTTTATTACTTGTCTTACTTCCAACCATTGCATTGGGAGCAAATTTTGATGGTCGTGAACTCATTTTCAGTACATTTAAACTTATTTTATTTTTAGTAATGTGTTTTATAACGGGAATTTATTTAGTTCCTACATTTTTACGCAAAATAAATAATTATTTGAATGATGAATTGCTTTTGCTTGTAACCATAGGAATGTGCTTCGGCATGGTATGGTTAGCCTCCTATTCTGGTTTTTCAATAGCTTTAGGTTCATTTTTGATGGGCTCAATTTTGGCTGAAACACCTATTATTGAAAGAATAGAGCATATTATAAAACCACTAAAGGATTTCTTTGGGGCAGTATTTTTCGTATCTGTTGGTATGCTTGTTAATCCGCTGATGTTTGTTGAATATGCTATGCCGATTTTTGTAATAACAATTATAGTTATTCTCGGAAAAATATCATTTTCCTGCTTTGGATTTATTGTTTCCGGAGAACCTGTAAAAAGTGCTGTACAGGGTGGTTTTTCTTTAGCACAAGTTGGAGAGTTTGCATTTATTATTGCTAGTTTGGGAATGAGTATAGGTGTTTTGAGCGATAGAGTTTATCCGATTATTGTAGCCGTATCAGCCATAACAACTTTTTTAACTCCAATGATGATAAAATCAGCCTTACCTATATTTAAAAGAATAAAAAAAGCAATGCCTGAAAAATGGCAAAAATATTTGGATGAGAACTCTTCTGGTACACCTGAGGCTAAAAAAGAGGTGCAGTTGTGGAATTTATTATTCCGAAATTATTTATCTCGATTAGTCTTATTTGCAATGATAAATTATGCAGTTATTGGTTTATCAAATTATTTCATTCGTCCATTTATTCATGAGCATCTACCAAATCAGTTAGCAAGATTAACCGTAACAATTATAACTTTAGCTCTGATGGCTCCGTTTTTAAAAGCATTAATAGGTTGGGAGACGATAATTCCCGGAGCTATGAGAGAGAAGGGGGCTATTTTAATAAATTGTATAAAAGGTCCTTTTCAGAAATATTTGCAAAATAATAAAGCCTTAAAGAAAGTTGATGAGGCTCTTAATGTATCAGAAAACTCTGAGAATTTATGTAATTTGTTTATCTCGAATAATATTGTTGCATCAGTTTATCATAAATTATGGAAAGCCAAAAAATCCAATCGCTTACCATTATTATTTTTAACCAGTTTCAGAATGTTGATTGTTTGTTTTTTCATTATGACGGTGGTACATCAATTTTTAACGGAAAATCCTCGAGTAATATTTAGCTTAGTAATCATTTCTGTTGTGCTACTATCACAATCTCGTTGGCTGTTTGAACAATATATGAAAATGGAAAAACAGTTTTTAGAAAATTTGAATGCTAATAAAAATAAAGAGCATAAGGAAGAAAAAGAAGATAAAATCACAAAAGAAGAAGCAGGAAAAAGTACGGAAACGAAAAAAGAGGCATAAAGCCTCTTTTTTTAATAATACTTAAGTTCAAAAGTGCATCCTGTTTCACTGCAATTACAAGTATCAACCGCCACATCAACAGGCATTGGTACCGATACTTCTGCTCCCCCTGGACAAGCTATACCCCTATCAGCATCTCCGGAGCATCCAACATAATAAAATGAAACATTAAAAGTACCAACAGCAATTAATCCGGAACCTGTATCACTTCCCCAGTCTTGTGTCATTAATTCTATACACGCTTCTTCTGGCAAGCCATTGAAATGAATAAAAAATGCTTTATTATCGCCATCAACATTTTTGCCACGCGTTCCAATATCAACGGATCCACCAAAAGCATTAGTCATGCTATAATCTCCAGAGCCTCCTTCAAACATTTCTCGAGGAGCTAAATTAGCTTTATATAAAATTCTGGAACTTAAATTACCATAATTTCTTTGTCTAGCGTATAACGTCCGAGTATTTTGAGCCATTTGTGAAATTTGGTCGATTGTTTTATTTATTTTAAATTTCATCATTGCTTTGGAATAGCCAGCAATACCACCCACAGATAACACGCCTATAATCGCCAAAACTCCAAGCATTTCAATCATTGAACGACCAGTTTGGTTTGTGGTTCTACACATTTTATTCATATTAAACTCCTCTATCTTTGTCCGAAAAAAGGGATCCTTTTTTTCGGACATAAAATTCATTTTTCACTTGAAATTTAAATTGTTGATTTTATTATGAATTTGAATTTGATTTTTACATAAAAAATGTCCGAAAAAAAGGATCCCTTTTTTCGGACATTTTTAATTTCTATAAAAAAAACTCTGTATTTTACAGAGTTTTAAGTTTGTAGTTGATTTATCCGACTATTAGTAAAAATTCATTTTCAGTAGTTTGCAATGACAATGGAACATCTGCTCCAAGTAATTCTTTTAAGTAAATTAATTGCACATATTGAGAGGCATTTTCGCTAGGTTTTTCACCATTAATAATATCATTATAAATTGCTATTTTATTCGCTGAAAATTTATAGTCAGAAACAGCCTTAATAATCATATTATTTTTATTCATTGCTACAGATATTTCTCCGCTTTTAATAAATACTTCTGCAGCACACATTATTCCCAAACAAACAAATTTTGCAATTTCAGAAGATACTTGAGATAAATTCAATTTTATAGGATTATTTCTATTTCCAATCGTTGTTAAATAGTCCTCACAAACGCTTAATAATTCCGTCATGTCACATTTTTTTGAATCAATACCGAAAGCCAATCTAAAAAATTTTTGTCTTGCTCTTAAGGTGTTTGCTCCAGTATTTAATATGGCTTTTGTATCATCATCTAAAATATTATCATTTTCTTCAATTAGTTCTAGTGCGCTAGAAATAGCCCCTATATTTCCAATTAAATCATGGCTTATTCTAGTGCATACTAACTCGGTTAGTTCAGTTGTTCCATAACTCATTATAAACTCCTAAAATGTATATACGGCAGTATTCATAAATTTTTGGTCTTCACGAGACATTCTTGTATAATCAAGCTCTAACAACATCGGATCAGCTAAAGTTAATTTTCCTGTTGATGCCTGCATCATTGGCTTATTTTCACCCAACCCCCATGTAACCTGCTCTTTATTATCCGGCTCACCATATTTTTGATTAATTTTTTTCCAAAAATCATAAATTTTAATATTTCGCAAATAATCAGCTTTAGCACCACTACCTTTAATGTTTGCGGCCTCTGTTTGATACATAATTCTATAAACTTTATTACCTGTAAAATTGCTGGTTAGAAAAACGTCTACAGTTTCTTTTGTTCTGAAATTATTGAAACTCATTTGCTGTACATACTGATAATTATTCTTTTTCGCCATTTGTACAACACAACTGCCAATTCGTTCAAATCCTATAACACCTTGATTTCTACAGCTTTCCTCAAATCTCCATCTAATGAAATTAGGGATATCTAATTTTTCAGATGTTTTCTGATAACCTCTTCTTTTCATGGCTTCTTCGGCTTGTTTTGAGGTCATTCTCAGCATGATTCCGGAAATATCAAAAACAGAAGCATTTGAACGCTTAAGTACTTCCGGTTTGTTTTGAGTTGTGATTGCTTGAGATACATTTTCCGTTAGTCCTCCTAGCCATGAACTCATTTTTTCATTTCCCTCAACATTTTGCTCATTTTGTTGTGCAAATTCGGTAAAAGAGGTATTTTGTGTATCTAAATTAATAGGAATCTCTTTTTTGGAAATGTTCTCTTTTGCGGGTTTTGATTCATCAGTTAAACTATTCAAATCAAATCCTTCTTCAGCTTTTACTAAACTAGCTTGCCCCAAAATACATATCGCAATTGTCAGATTAAAAAGCACATTTTTAAAGTTTAATTTCATTTTCTTATCCATAAAATACCAATTATGACAATAATAATAGATTCTCTTTAAAAAAGATTTAATAAGTAAAAGTTTTATTGTTTACAATAAATTAAAAAAAAGCTAGATTATGCATCAAATGGAGGAAAAGATGAATAATACAGTTCACATTATAGGAGCAGGTCTTGCTGGATGCGAGGCAGCATGGCAATTAGCAAGAAGAGGTATAAAAGTAAAACTTTTTGAAATGAAACCATCTAAATATTCTCCTGCCCATAAAAATAAAAATTTTGCGGAACTTGTTTGTTCCAATTCTTTTCGTTCAGATGATTTTGAACATAATGCAGTTGGTTTGATGCACGAAGAAATGCGTCGGTTTAATTCTTTAATCATGCAATGTGCTGATAAAACAAAAGTTCCTGCCGGTGGAGCTTTGGCGGTAGATAGAGATGGTTTTTCGGAAATGGTAACATCTAAACTGTTACAAACAAAAATGGTCGAAATTATCGAGCAAGAAGTTACTGATTTTCCGTCAAAAGATGCACCATTGACCATTATTGCAACAGGACCATTAACAAGCCCTGCTTTTATTGAAGCAATTTTAAATAAAGTAGATAATAAATCTCTATCTTTTTATGATGCAATAGCTCCGGTTGTATATAAAGAAAGTATAGATTTTACTAAGGCTTGGTATCAATCAAGATATGATAAGGGAGATAAATTTGATTATATTAATTGCCCTTTGACTAAGGAACAATATTATCATTTTGTGGAAGAGCTTCTCAACGCTGAAAAAATGCCTTTTCATGATTTTGAAGAGTTTAATTATTTTGACGGATGTCTGCCAATAGAAGTTATGGCAGAAAGAGGTCGGGATACTCTCTTGTTTGGTCCCATGAAACCAGTCGGTTTAACCAATCCGAATAGTTCGGAAAAACCATACGCAGTTGTACAATTAAGACAAGATAATAAAGAAGATACTTTACGTAATATTGTCGGTTTTCAAACAAAATTGAAATATGGCGAGCAAGAACGTATTTTTCGCCTTATTCCTGGATTAGAAAAAGCAGAATTTGCCCGTTTAGGAGGAATACATAAAAATACGTTTATTCAGAGTCCTATTTTGTTGGATGAATTTTTACGCTTAAAGATTCAACCGAATATAATGTTTGCAGGGCAGATTAGTGGTTGTGAAGGGTATGTTGAAAGTGCTAATGTTGGAATGCTTGCTGGATATTATGCTTCTTGCTTTATTAACAATAAACAACCAATAATCCCGCCACAGACAACAGCTACCGGAGCAATGTTATCGCATCTGCAAGATACCACAGGTGATTATAAACCTATGAATATAAATTTTGGTATTTTTCCGACAATTCAAGGAGAAATAACCGCCAATGGTAAATTTAAGAAAATAAAAGGAGCAGACCGAAAAGAGGCTTATTGCCATAGAGCATTGATAGATTTTGATGCATGGTTGGAGAATGTAAATGATAGAAATATCTGATATTTTACCATTGGTCGCTTCAAAAGATGCAGATTTTCTCCGTTTATATTGCCAATATCTGGATTTAGGCTGGAAACACTATTCATCTGAAAAATATTCCCCATTAATAAAAGCAGAAAAAATAAATCTGTTAGAAAAAGCAATTTATAAGGATTATCCTCATTCCCAAAGTATAATTCATAAATTGCAAAAAATGTTTATTAAAGAAAATATTTCTCTTTGTTTATTATCGGATGTATTGTTAGCTTGGCGCTATTTAGCATCAAACAAAATTCCTACAACTGAAAATCAAGTATCTGATGTTATTAGTTATTCTATTTCTCCATTAGCTCGAATGTTGATGGTGTTGAATGACGAAAATCCAAGTACATATCTGCCAATGAGTTCTTTATTGATGTTTTTTTCATATTTACAACTATTTGAACAAAAGTCTCCTTTTTTGAGAAAAGTAAAAATATCGCGTCGCCAAAAGGAGAGTAAATTGAGCGGATTGCTAAAAAGTGCATATGTTATTCTATCTATAGTTCATTCAAAGAAATTAAAATTCAATTTAGCGATTGCAATAAATAAGGGACGAATTTTGTTCAATAGATTTAAAAATAATGAACAACTGAAAATAGGATTTCTTGACTACATTCGGATATTTTTATATAGTACAATCCAGTTTGTAGTAGTTAGAAGAAAAACTATAACGAAAAAAGGTATATAAATGTTATCTGTTGGTAAAATAGTAAGAAAGTCTCAACCTTCATTATTTTGGTGTATGAGGAGTCTCTCGAAAGCTAAACGAGAAGCTATTTTCACATTGTTTGCTTTTTGTCGTCATTTGGATAATATTATTCAATCTCCGATGAGTGATGAAGAGAAGATAGAATTATTTTCTGCATGGCAAGAAGAATTAGATAATATTTACGATAAAAAAGTTCCTGCAACCAATATCGGACGCAAGATATATAAAAATTGTATGCGTTTTAATTTGCCTAAAGAATTAATGGTCGAAATTTTAAATAGTGCTCTTTTAAACGCTACATCTCCAATACAAGCACCTGAAAATGATGTTTTTGAAAAATATATTTATGGATATGCAGTTGTTCCTTTTTATCTTTCATTAATGATAATTGGCGATACTCGCCCATCTATCAGGGAGGAATTGGCTAAAAGTTTAGGTAATGCCATAATTATAACCTACATATTGCGAGATATCAAGGATGATGCCTTAAATAACCGCTTATATATTCCTAAAGAAATGCTTGAGCAGTCTGGAGTTATTTTGGGTGAAACACCTCGTACTGTTGTTGAAAGCAAATATTTGTCGAATGCACGTGAACTGCTGGCTCAGAGGGCTGAAAAGGGATATTCTCGAGCTAATAGAATTTTAAGTAAGATGAATAAAAATAATATGTTGACACTGCATTTCATCAAAAATGTTGGAGAAATACAATTTAATATGATGAAAGAGCGTGGTTGGGAAGTTATCTCGCCAAAACCGAAGGTTGGTTTTTGGAAAAGATTACATATTGCTTTTAATACGATATTTAAATAAAACCTATTTTAATCATCATCAATTAATTTAAATTGAGGATACTCACTTCCTTCAATATATTTTTGTTCAGCTTCTTTTATATTCTTAATAAATAAATCTTTTATCTTTACCAAATGGTTGTTTTTCATCAAAGTTTCTTTAGAGAGAGGTTTGAAAACATCAAAACCCTGCTCACCGGCTCCAATAAAAGGATCTATTGCGCAAGTTATCAAAATATCCGGATGCAGAGCATTAACATTTTCATCAAACAGCGGTTCTCCATTAATAAAAATTTGTTTAACAAAACCCATATCATTTTCAGATTTTCGGCTGACAATAGTAATATTTTGTGAACACTGTAAAAAGCGGACATTTCCTGAATGATGAATATATCGTAATTTTAGAGCGTTATTAAAAATATCTTTTAATTCCTCTGGATGAATAGCTGTAGTTTGTATTGGAACATCTGCAGAAAAGGCTCTTTCAATATTATAATATGTCAAAGTTTTTCCTTTTTCATACCTCAAAGCATGACTTGTATAACCTGTTGAAATCAGCGCAATATCTGTTTTAGCTTCATTTCTCATTATATCTGCAATAAAAGTACCTAATGAACAGGGATCTGAATATAATTTTTCTAAGTGCAAAGTGCTTTTAGCAACAGGAATATTCAATCCAGATTTTTCTTCATATTCTATTATATCTTTTTCAAAAGCCGGATTTAACTTCACTTCTTTACAATTTACTTGTTCAATAAATTCTAAATTTGTCTGTTTGTTTTCAAATTTCATATTAAAACAAAGCATCGTTTTGCTAAAGGCTTGCGGATAATAAATTCTATTATTTGCATCAAAATTGACAGGGGAATGTTCATGTCCGCCAATTAATAAATCAATTTTTATACCATGTTGATTAGCAGTTTTAATCAGCTCTCTACTACTTGGTTCCAAAGCATGATTTAAGACAACTAGTGCATCAGGTTCAATATGTTTGATTGTTTCTTTTAATTTCAAAAAAGCCTCAGGAATATCAATCAAGTTCAGACCATATTTATTTAGACGGATCTGATTTATGCAAAATGCCGTAACCAAGAATTTTTTATGATTAATTTCAATTAAAATGTATGGATCTACCCAATCAGGGTATTTTCCGGTATTTGTATCAAATAAGTTTGCACAAACAACATGAATATTTGCTTTATTGAAAGTATCAACAGCCTTTTTGTAAAAATTTAGATTTTCTAAATTAAATCCGAAATCATTATTTCCGACTGCTAAAACAATTTTAGCTTCTGGAAGTAATCCTCTTAATTTAACATAACTATCCACACATAGCTGACGTTCATAAATTCCCTTAAAAATATCTCCACAATCACAAATAAGAGAATTTCTCCCATTTTGGGGAGCTCTTTCCACAATTCCGCTGAACAAACAGCAAAGCTTTCTCGCTTCTTGATGAGAGTCTGTTAATGCAAAAATATTTATATTATTTTCAACCATTTTTATTTTTTTTCTCAGTTTCGGATTACAAAATACCTATATTTTATATTTTATCAATAAAAAATTAAAAATATATGTAATAACTTATAAAAAAGGAGATTATTAAAATGAAAAAAGTATATTTAGCGATAATTACATTCATCTTAAGTTCATGCACGCAAGATATTTATACACTAAAGATTAATAATAATTTAGGAGATGAGCATGGGCAAAGCATATATTTTAGAAGTAGTCTCCGCAGTTATTACGCCGGACAGATTCGCAGATCTCTAAGTAATAAGTTTTCTGAAATAGGAATGATGACAGCCACTAATGCTGAAGATTCTGATTTTATTGCGATTTTTGATGTTGAAACATTTTATAAACCGAGCGGAGAGTATAAGAATATAAGCTTATCTAATACCTTAAGTGATTCTGCTTTGTTTACAACTGAAGAAGATGCTCGTGCACTAAATTTTTCAGGCAATGGAAATGTCCGAGTTGATAAAGATAAGACTTGTTTTACATTAAATATCGGTCGTAAAAATACTTCAAATATAACATATTCATCAATGTTTTGTGCAAACACAATCACTGAAACGCAACAAATGATACCTCTTGTTTTGGATGTTTATTCAAAGTTTGCAACATATAAAACCGCAGATATGGGTATTCAGTGTTTAACATCGCAAGATGAAAGTGTATCGTGTCAACCTGCAACAGATAAACAACAAATGTTTATAAATTCATTATGGGTAGAAAGTTCTATTAAATAGTTAGAGTTTTAACAAACGTTTTTTTGCAGCTTTAAATTCTTCATCACTTAGGAGTTCATCTTTTTTTAGTTGAGTTAATTTGATTAGCTGTTCAATTTCACTTTTCGGAAGAGGTAGCCATTTTCTGAGTAGCAGGGTGTATATAGCAAAGATAAAAATATAAAAACCGAAAAAGGCGAAAATATCAATCCATAAATGAAATCCGCATATACTGATTAAAGCATATTCCATAAGTGATGCCAATACGAACATTATGGCGTGTAATGGATGTAAAATCATTAATATCATTGCCCACAAAGCCAGTAGAATAACAGCCAATAATAAAGAAACTGTTACCCCCATAACCCCGCTTCCGATAGTTAATATTGATGACAATGCAAACATCTTTGACCTCCATTTTTTCGAAAGCATATACTTGTGTGTAGAAAAAATCAATAAGAAAGGATAAAACTTATATATTTCTTGACAATTGTCGGTAAACTCAATATCTCTAAAATATCTGATTTTTTTATGGAGTATTATGATGAAAAAAGCTGAAAATGTAAAAGAATTTGTTGAAAGAATAGATGCTACAAAAAAGGTAAATCCTAAAGATTTGTCATCAGATCAAGATTTAAGTATAGCAATAATGAATCTCATATCTATTGAAGAACATTTGGTTTTCTCTGGAGCCAAAACAGGGAAGACAGCGTATTATGACTTAATTAAAGATATTAGGGAAACTCGTAAAAATCTTTTACAAAAAATCATTCCTAGTTATGAGGGAGAAGTTTGGTGTATGTCTAAGCATTTATTAGCAACATCTATGCGTTTAATGGAAGTTGGTACCAAACAACAGTCATTAGGAAAAGATGAAGAAGCTTACAAAATGTTCAACTCTGCTTATGATATGTATTGCCTGTTTTGGGGGCTAAACATGGGCATGGTTGAAACTAAAAATCTCAAGTGGGTTGAACCTGAATTAGAAGAGGTTAAAAAAATAACCGTTAAAGCGACTGAGGCATTAAACAAAACTGAAATAAAGAGTGAAAAGGTTGAAGTTGCTGACTCTGGAGATGAAAGTGCTCTCGCAAAAATGAAAAAATTTGTTCGTAAAGCTGTTGATTGCTGTATTGAGTAGGTGAAAATATGAAAAAATTTTTAATATCGTTATTTTGTGGTGTTTTATCACTATTGTCGGCTTGTGGTGATTCAGGTAAGAATGTAACACAATTAAGTGCTGATGAAATATATTTTTTCTATCAAAATACATGTCCGCATTGTCATGATGCTGCACGTTATATAAAAGCTAAATATCCGGATTTAGAAGTTGTTAGCTTAGACGTTAAATTGCCAGGAAATATGCGTTTGTTTGAAAAAGCTGTACGCAAATATAAAATAGACGGCAGTAGAGCAGGTACTCCTCTTATCTGTATGGGTGATAAATATATTATGGGGTGGAGTAAAGCAGACGAACATCAATTTGAAGTCTACGTTAAACCTTATCTAAAGAAATAACAAAAAGCTCCCTATTTGGGAGCTTAAAATTTAATTTTAATCTTTTTTTTACAACCTATATGCTAAATTGTTACAGAAATGTGAAAATTACGCTACATCTACATTTGATGCTGGCATTTTTTGCGTTTTTGTGATAGATTAAAACATATTAGAGTGGTTTCATTGGGAGATGAGCTATGTATATTTGGATATTATTAGCAACTATTATGGTAGCTTTTAGCTTCTATAACATCTCTCCGCGTGCAGATAAAGAAAATTATATTAATGAAGCAAAGACCTCAATAATCGTAAATCGTTTTAAGATGGAGCATAGCGCCTTTACGGGTACCATGAGATGTGAAATTGTAAATAATACTAGTAATGGCAACTGGCGAGATTTATGTACCACAGAAGACGGTTGTCCTATTCAGTCAGATGTTGACTTTGGATATACTGCATTTGCACAAAATCTTCCTATTGGTTACAGTATAGATGAAAGTGTCTTAAAGGTTAATCATTTTGTTTATCCGTTAAACAAAAAAATTGATGAGACCGATCAAGCAGTTGTAATTGGATCAACCGCAGGAAGATATTATGGTGTATCATTTGCAAAAATTCCCGAAAGATGGGTTAGGAAAGATGAGATAGCTCCAATTCCAATGCTAAATAATTTCTTATCAAAGAATTCTGATTTTGGAACAATATACGGTTGGGCAGATTGCGAGGATGATACATGTAAGCTAGTCGGTATTGGAACAAAGAGAAAAGAGGGTGTAATCATTCCAAATTCTGTAATATGGGCAAATACTACATTTAATGAAGAGTGCAAGTTATCAGGCGTACCTTGCTTTTTTGCATATACTGAATTACGCAGATCAGATATTGGTAGATATTGTGAAGAAATAAGAGATGAGTATGAAAATAATCTATAATATTATGATTATTAAAAAGGAGATGGCAGATGAAAAAATATAATTTAAGAAAATCTATAGCAGAAAAGGGTGGCTTAATGATTGAAGCCCTTGCTATGCTTGGTCTTATAGCGGTAGTAACACCTACCATGTATAAAAAATCTGCAGAACGAACAATGGAAGTTGAGGATATTAATACCGCAACAACGGTTCGTACCATTATGAATGCTGCGGATTCATATGTTGCATCAAACTATAAAACTCTCCTTGAAAGCGCTAATCCTGTAGCTACTGTTGAAGCTACACAACTTAAACTTTTTCTGCCATATAATTTTAATGTTGATAAGGCACTATATAATTATGGTACTCCAGTTATTAAAGTTCATAAAAATGGAAACAATTTAACAACATTTGTCTTATTTCCTGCTGAAGCAGATGCAGAGCAGGGTATTGGCCAAGAAAGAACAGCTAAGATTGCATCATTAATTGGGGCAAATGGTGGTTATGTAAATGGCGAAAATACAGCTCGAGGTATTGGTGGTATTTGGTCTTTAGATAATAACCAATACAATACGGTTTTTGGTGCAGAAGGAACGGGTGCTCATCAGTATTCAATCGTTACGGCATCTTCTGAAACCATAACTGAAGGAGGTGGAGCAAGTGAAACAGAGAACTATAAATACTTAAGTCGTGTATATGCCCCTGGTCAAGAATGGGAAAACACCATGCGTACGGATATTTATATGGGCGGATTTGATGATTATGATCCAAAAGAAGCTAAAGAAGGTAAAGGCTCTGTATACAGTATTCGTAATATTAAAAGTTTAATTGTCGGTGTTGAAAAGATACCTGACGGTCAAGATAGAAATTATGGATTGTACTTAAATGGTAACGAAGCTATGACAGAAGGAGGTTCTCACAGTGCTTATATTGGTGGTGCTCTTCGTGCCGGATGGTCAAATTTCTTTGCCGGTATGAACCTGATGGGATATGGGTATCAACAAGAAGCTGAAGGCTATAGATTTGAGGTTAACCCTGATGGAGATATTAAAAATACCGGTAATCTTAACCTTGCTACAGAGTTTTTTGATGCCGGCGATATTAAAATAGGTTATTATGATAGTGAATTGACCTCAGAGTTTGACAATGCTTACGTGATTAGGGCAAAAACTAATTCAGATAGAGGAGCTCAGTTAAGTTTATTAGATCCAAATATGTTTGTAGCATACGCCAAGGGAACCGATACAGATAAATCTCGTTTAATTTTAGGACGCGAGATATATAGTGGTGTCAAAGTGATGAGTGGCGAAGTTGATGAGGAAGGAAACGAAATACCTACATCAAATGCAATTGAAGAGGTTCAATATAATGTTGAACAAGAATTTCCTATTAAAGTTGGTTCCAATATGCAGGTTGAGGCATTATTATCTGCATCACAAATTGATACCAACAGACTTCGCACTTCTACTTTAAGTGTTGGTTCAACACATGTTGATGATCAATATCAATGGCTTAAAGTTGATGCCAATGGTGTAAATATTGAAGATACCGATCATACAGAAGAAGAAATAGGTAATCAAGTTAAAGTAAACAATAATGTTATAGCTCTTCGTCGTGGTAAGGCAACAGATGTTGGTATTTCCCCAACAGATGCTAATAATCGTTTAACTACGAATCACCAAACACAGTTATTATTACGTGATAGAGAAAATCGTATTGGCGATAATAGTCAATACGAAGGTGAAATTTTCGCCGGAGCCAGTTCCATTGTGTTAGACGCCCATGGTATACCGGGGGCAGAAAGTGTTCATTCAGGAGAAATTTCAATCCGCAATGATTTAATCGAAACCCAAATAGTCAATAATGAATTAAAAATTTCCGGCTTAAATAAGCTTGCAGATAAGGATTTTGCCGTAAACTATAGAACTATTGTTGACGGAGGAAATGTTGATTTGCTCGATTCAAATTTCAAAATAATGCGAAGAGATAAAGATAATAATGTTCGTAGCATATTTGCTATTCGTGGTAATGATTATAAGGAAGAAAAGTATTCCGAGAATTATAATGATAGTTTACTTTATGATAAAACAACAGAAGGTGAAGAAGAAGGAGAAACTATTACTGTTAAGGGATATGATGCTGCATTTCATGGAGACATAATATTTACCAATGAAGGTGAACTTGTTGGTGATACACGTGTTTATACAAAACATATGTCTGTAGGTAAGTATGATCCGGGTGCCGGTGTCAATATTGTAACAAATTCCGGAGCAAATTCTGAAGGGAGTGTTTTTGTCGTAGATCAGACAATACCGGTAACCGCTAGTGGTGATGACACTGCTTCTATAAATACAGTTCATGACGAATTGAAGGGAGGAACAGTATATGTCCGTAAAGGTGCTCTTGAAGTAATGGGGGATTATTCAGACGAAAATAGCGCAAATGACGGAATAATCAAAGCAAGCCGTTTTGTTGCTAATAACAATTATGATGGAGCAGAAGCCTATAAAGTTCCAGACCTTCTCCAAAATGGCGAATATTCAACGTACAATGCTAGCGATAAAACTAACCGATATGATACATATATGGTTAACCCTGCTTATACATCAGTTATGCATGATATCAAGCTAACTACTCGCGGTGGAGCCCGTTTAAGTGATATTTTACCGGATTTCATCAATAAGGGTATATACATTGTCAATAACTCTAAAAAAGATATAATTACAGAATTCAAGATAACAGATGCAACAGTTGATAAAGGTGTTCTAACTGCAAATGTAGGTGGTAAATCGGATGCAGATTTGGTCTATAAAGATGACGAGCTGTCAACAGTCACTTCTTGGGGATCTCCATATACCGGTATAGTGCCTGCACCACAATGTCCACCGGGATATATGCGTGTGCTGACAGTAACTCCATCTAATTTCCAAATGGCTCAAGCCGGTTCACTATCACAAAATAATACCAGTAATCCATCATCTAATCACCAAAATAGTTATTATGTAGATGAAGGATATATGGCTCCAGCTGATGGTACATTAGGTACATTATTAAAAGATAGTGCAAAATTGCCTGAATACAGCACAGTTAATATAAAACCTGCAGGAGAGAATAGTGTATCTATGACAGTAACAGATGAGACTACTGCAAGTACAACAAAATTAAATAATACTAAATTATCTGTTTCTAATATAGAAGGTTTGAGTGCTCAAATAGATTATCAAAGTAAGGATGAAGATGGAAATACAGTAAACGTAAGCGGTCCGGCTTATGTATTCTCAACAGCAACCGATAAAACATTACGACCGTTTGTTTTCCAACAAAGTACATGGTTAAAAACAGCTCAAGTTCCCGTAATTGTAGGACAACCTACATCTCTTGAAGATACTCTTAGTGGTAATATCTCTGGTGGATATGTTTCTGGTTGGGCTGTATTGATGGGTTTCTTGTATCCGTCAGATAGATATAAAGATGTAGTAGAAAACATAAATGGAAAGGATAATGATAAATTAAAAGCTCCTGAATATAAAAAGAGTACAACTGATGTAATGTATTGGAATGTATTCCCTGTTAAACGTAAAAGTCTCGAGGGATTTGCTTCAACTTATTGCTACTTTGATAGAACGGGTATTTATCCGGAAAGTTATAATAATGATGTTGCTAGAAAATATATTGATCAATATGATAATATGAACAATGTTTCAACCTCTTATGTCAAAGAAAATGCTGACGGTTATCTGGAGCGTTTAAATGATCCAAGTTTGAGGTATGACGAAATTTGGTAATCTTTAAGCATTATACTAAAAAGCATACAGATATGATTTTCTGTATGCTTTTATTTTATAAAAAAAGCCACCTTTATTTAAAGATGGCTGAAAAACAATGAGCTGAAATAAATTAAAGCAACACAATACTTCCGGCTGCAATTCGCCCTCTATCATCATAAGCTTCATAGCTTACACGTTGTCCTTCATAAAGACGGCGAATACCTTTTTCTTCTAATTTAGTAGCATGCACAAAAATATCTTTTCCGCCTGTTGAAGGCATTATAAAACCATATCCTTTTTGTGTATTATACCATTTAACTGTACCTGTAGACATAACAACCTCCATAAAAAAACAAAAAAACAGCGGGTGATATATATAAAATTTTTCCCGTACTAGGTGTATTTTATATTATAATGTTTTTAATAGTCAAGAAAAAAATTCAACCATTAGTAGAATTAGGATAATGGGGTATTATGTTTTTCAATTTGATGAATACGTTGTTTTAAAAATCTTTTATCATCATCCGAGCGAGTAGAAATTTTCAGATAATGTTTTAATAACTCCACGATTGGTTCAACGTATTTTGTTTCATTTACGGCAATTCTTTCCAGATAATAAACAGAAGCAATAAACACTTCATTTTTTTCAGAAAACAATTGCTTAGCAATTTCAATATAAGGAGGTGTATTAGGAGGCAATGTTGCATCACATTTATGAGCAATATATTTTTTTTGAATTTCAATAGCTTCTTTTGCTGAAATTTGTTCAGTCAATGAACCATCATCATTACCGGAAATAAAATTCCATAAATTTTGTAAAAAAGATTTATTTTTCATAAAAATTCTCCTTAGCAATAATTTATCATAAAAAAATGATTTGTGAAGTGCTAATTTATATAAAAATATTTGACAATGAATATTTTTTGCCTTATTAACATTTTGTATTTTGCAACAATTGCTTCATCGTCTAATGGTAGGACAGCGGATTCTGACTCCGTCAATCTTGGTTCGAGTCCAGGTGAAGCAGCCAAAAAACCGCCCCGAGTAGGGGCGTTTTTTGATGTTTCATCAATGGGCTCGAACCAATTCGGAATCGCATCACAAGTATCACGTCAAAGACGTGATAACGAAGTGGTAAGATCATTGAGCAGAATGCTCAATAAGTCCAGGTGAAGCAGCCAAAAAATCGCCCCAAGTAGGGGCGTTTTTTTTGATGTTTCATCAATGGGCTCGAACTTTTTTATTCATTTTAGATGTTAAATTTCATAAAAAATCAAAATAGGTCTCATTTTCTCTCACATCTTGTTTCTTTATTTCAATGCCAAGAGGCATTGTGGCAATGTTTTGTTTTTCTACATATAATCAAGAAAAAAGCACCCAATAGGGTGCTTTAATTTTAGAATGATTAAGGATTTGTGCCGAATTGTAAGATAGACAATTCCCCGTCAACTGAGGTTGCAAGAATAACAGTATCGGGGTCATCGAGAACGCTTTTTGCATTGAGAGAATCAAAAGCAAAAGCATTGCCGAACTCGTCTGTTTTTCCATCATAAGGAGCACCTCCAAAGTGATAAAGAAAATACTTTCCTCCTTTTTTGGTAAAATAAAAGGTTAACTTTTCATGCACAATGCCGAAATCCTCAATTTCTTCGCCACCGATACAACTTTCTTCTTCAAAGAAAGAAGTTACCACACTACCAGATAGATTCCTGTAGATGAAGAACTGCAACTCAGATGATGAGCACACTTTTGAGGCTGTTCGTCCAGTAAAGCGATTGTCTTTCACCGCTAACATACTAGCAATAACATACTCTCCATCTTTCGGAATGATCAGCGAATCATTTGATACACGCGGAAGTTCAGTTGTACTGGTAACCGGCATTTTTGCCACAATTTGTCCGTTTCCGGAATAAAGTATCCACTCTCCGTCTTTTTGGATAGTAAAATAACCATTGTACGAGAGTACTTTTTCAGCACTAGTATTGAATATGATATTTTTGCCATCCCAAATCATCAGATAACATGCGGGTTCGCCAAAACCCTCAGGGCGATGCATTTCAATCAGAGCATTGCTCCCAACAATACTACATCGTATCTGCTTGTGAGGAACGTCGCATACACAAATACAGTGCCCTGTGTCTATCATATACAAACATTCATCTACAGCAACCAGATGAACATCTTCAAACACTGTAATCTTTTTGGCATTTTGTGCATATTCAACAGGTTCTAAAACCTTGCCGTATACATTTGTCTTAAACAACGAAAACTGTCCACTGAATTTTCCCATGAGAAGCAAGTGGCGATTTTTGAAAAATTTGTTTACCATACTAATAGTTTTTAAAT
This sequence comes from Alphaproteobacteria bacterium, assembly GCA_045577985.1. Classification (GTDB taxonomy): domain Bacteria; phylum Pseudomonadota; class Alphaproteobacteria; order RF32; family CAG-239; genus RUG410. The sequence continues at coordinate 42,334 of JAZNJJ010000023.1, read as the reverse complement.
AATTAAGATATCGTGGGTATCATATCATTTTTATTTTTTTTGTCAACTAAAAAGCCCGTAGATTAATCTACGGGCTTTGCTGTTACTAAATTAAGACATATGGTAAACCATCAGCGATTATAAAAAGTGTTCCGTTTTTAGGATTGTACTTAAAATAATCAAGACCATTTTCAAATTGGCTGTATACTCTATTGCCATTAAAATGATAAATAAAAAACTTTCCATTTCGTTCAATATAGTATAATTCCAATTCGTCAGAAATACTATCTACCAAGCCAAATGAAGCAACATTTTCAACAGTTCTCCAGGTTTTGTCATAATAAATCTCAATATCTTTTTTGTTGAGAGATGAGCACATTGCAAAACCATTAGCTTTTTTGCTACATACAAGCAAAAACTGATTAGATTTCAACAATTCGTCTTTAGAAATACTTCTTAATGATGAATTGCCCAACGCTTTACAATAAATTAGATCTCCGTATATAAATACTTGCTCATTTTCTAAAATAGGAAACCTACTTAATCTATTTGCATTATAGTCATATACATGGCATTCATTTTGACGTAGCATTGCAACATATTTGTCAGAATGAACAACAGATTTGAGATCACCCATAGATAGTAAGATATTTGCGCCACTCCAAATGAAACAGTTAATGTTATTTTTGGTAAAAAGAGAATTTTCAGTTAATATCAGCCAATTTTCTTTCAACTTAATAATACTAATTGGATGAGTATCTGTGTGAAAATCTATCAATGTTCCATCAAGAGTATTATATCTTGCATCACAAACTATCAAATTTGCATCTTCATATACATCAATAGAATATGCATTTTGGGCAAAGGGAACTGGAGATAATTTTATGCCCAAGTCTTTATATCTAAATAAAGATTTTCGGGTGCCTTGTGTCTGCAAGACAAGTCCTGTTTTTTCAAAAAATTCATAATCCATACACAAAAAATTTATAATTATACAAAAATGGGTTTCATGATATTTAATAAAACATACTGAGTCAATAATAAAAAAAACTCCCCATTTGAGGAGCTTTTTTTATTTATTTTTTGATATTTGCTGTCAGAATATTCAAAACTTTAACCAACTCTTCTTTCATTTTTGAGCGTTCAACAACAATATCAACCATTCCATGTTCTAACAAATATTCAGCTCGTTGAAATCCTTCAGGAAGTTTTTCTCTGATAGTTTGCTCAATCACTCTCTGACCTGCAAAACCAATCAAACATCCTTTTTCCGCAATATTAACATCTCCAAGCATTGCAAATGAGGCCGAAACACCCCCTGTTGTGGGATCTGTTAAAATAGAAATATACGGAAGTCCTGATTCTTTTAACTCATTAATAGCAGCCGTTGTTCTAGCCATTTGCATTAAAGATAACATACCTTCCTGCATTCTGGCTCCTCCGGACGCCGCTACAGTAATCAAAGGTTCTCTACTTTCAAGAGCTAACTTGGCTGCTTTAACAATTCCTTCACCCACAGCAATTCCCATTGAACCACCCATAAAAGAGAAGTCCATTGCTGCTACAACACTGTCTACACCGCCGATTTTTCCTCTAGCTACTTGTATAGCATCTTGACAACCTGTTTTTTTACGATTGTTTTTTAATCTATCACTATACTTTTGTACATCCTTAAATCTGAGCGGATCATCTTGAACAACAGGTAGCTTTACTAAAGTATACATACCACCATCAAAAAGCATTTTAAAACGCTTTTCTACATATAATCTTAAATGATGACCGCAAGAGGTACAAACATAACGAGATTCTTTTAACTCCTTAGAAAAAAGCATCTGATTACAATTTGGACATCTAACCCATAAATTATCGGCAATTTCTTTTGGAGTTGTTTTTTGAATTTTCGGACGAACAATATCTGTTAACCAGTTCATTCTAATTATATTCCTTTCTTTGTCGTAAATTTATTTTTTAGGTTTTCAATCCATAAACTGATTTTTCCTTTTTTTGCTTCATTATTTTCAGCAACTAATGTTTTAGCTTTCTCTTGCAAACCAATAATATTTTGTTTTAAGCCACTAACAGTCTCATTAAGCTTTTCATGTTCCTTATTAAGAACTTTATTTGCTTTTTTCTGTTGTCTTAAATCTCGACGCAAAGGAGAATATTTAAACCATGCGTTTATTTTGCCCCATAAATATCCTATAAAGATACAAACAAACAGTACTAATTTAGTATTAGCATGAACTTCTGTATCTTTAGGCCAAAGCAAAAAGATAATACCTTCATTTGAAGTGCTTACATTGTATATAGCCCAAACAACTATGCAAATCAGAGGCAATTCAAAGATGTATCTAAGAAGCTTCATAATATATCTCCTTATTAAAAAATCATACTATTTTGCATTCAATCTATCGTGTAATTCTTTACCGGTTTTGAAGTGAACAATATTTTTTGTAGGTACTTCTACTCTTTTTTTATTTTTTGGATTGATAGCAATTCTTGGTTTTCTTGTTCTAATAGAAAATGCCCCAAAGCCACGAAGCTCAACTCTATCACCAGCTACCAAAGCAGATGTAAGTTTATCAAAAATAACATTTACGATATTTTCAATATCTTTAATAGTTAAATTAGGCATTTTTGCTGCAATTCTTTCTGTTAATTCAGATCTAGTCACTTTTTCCTCACATAAAAACAAGTTAAAATAAAATTCTTTCTTTTTGATACACTCTTATTTCAAATATATCCATACAATTTTTAAGATTTTACACAAACATCCGGAGCTCTTAAATACAAAGGCTTCGGAAAATTAAGTTTTTTTGATTTATATTTTTGGATTGCACAAGCGGCTAAATCAGAAATTGAAGCTGATCTGTCCATTCGTATTGTGTGTAAGTTCAATCCACTCGGTTTATCCAAAAATCTTTCCACACCATTACCAATCAAGGTAATATTTTTTCCCTTCAATATATCAATGATATCTTCATATTTCAATGCTTGAGCATCGCACAGTTTTTCCATTTTGCCATTAAACAACTGGAAATAGAAGTCTTCACGTTTGGTCTCGATAATAACTGCATTATAATCAGTTAATTCCGATATATCCAGTGAATGAACATAAGCTTCAAAAGCCGAAACGCCGGTAATTGCCATTTGTGGCTGAGCCAAAGACAACGCTCTAGCACAAGCAATTGAAGAGCGGACACCGGTAAAAGAACCGGGACCTACACATACTGCTAAAAGTCCGATATTTGCAAATATCAAATTTTTATCTTTTAGCATTTTTTCAATTTGCGGTAATAAAACTTCAGCTTGTCCGAAGTCCATTTCTTCATCATATTTGCTAATAACATAAGTATCGTTCAATAATGCAATGGAACAACTGTTTGCTGTCGTATCAAAAGCAAGAGTATACATATTTATCAACCTTTAAAAAAAATCCGTTGCTAATTTTTACTTATATAATATAAAATCATTAATAGGGCAAACATTTTTTTATGAAGCAAAAAAATCAATGAATAATGAATTATTAAAAGAGATTATAATATTTAGCATGTTGCTAGAAGTCGTGCTTATTTGCGTTATTGTTGTGATGCAACTCAAAATATACAAATATCGTCGCAAAATATACTTTATTAAACGTGATAGAGAACGTTGTAATGAGCTTTTATTTTCAGCTAAAGACGGTTTTTTCTGTTTTGTATATCCTGATCAAAAGGTTAAGGATCCTCAAAAAAATATAATGGAAAAATGTTCTCGCAGATTGTCTGTTCTATTAAATTTAAAAGATGGAACTGCCTCATCATTTGCCTCTATAGCCGATTCTTTTATGAAAGACGATGCTAAATTATTAAAAAAATACGCTACCTTGTTGCAACAAGAGGGTATTGCATTTGAAGATATGTTGCGCTTAAAAGGCGGAACTCGTTTTATTTGTGTTTATGGTAATCGAGTTCATGGTATAGATAATAATTTGTATTGCGATATTATATGGTTTAGAGAAATAACCGCACAAGCTCAGCATATTGCCGATTTAGAAAAAGAAAAGATAAATATTCATAATGCATCGCTTCGCTTAGAAAATATGCTGGACAGCCTTAATTATCCTGTATGGCTACGAGATGAAAATTTGGAGCTTTTGGCTATAAATAAAAAATATTTGGAATATACTGGCCAATCTAATAAAACGGACGTAATTGAAAAATCTATAGAAATTAGCAATAACAAGGGAGATCCCGTGGCAAAGAATTTAGCCATGCAAGCTCAAAAAAGTAAAAAAATGCAAAAGAAATCTCTGAATATTGTCAGAAATGGAGAACTATTTAATTTTGAACTTCGTGAAAAACCTTACTTTATAGGCGATTCGTTAGATAAGATAGGAACGGTTGGTTATTTGATTGATAATACCGAATTGGAAAAGGCAAAACGAGGATTTAAGATAAATCAAAATAATCACCTTGAAGTGCTTGGTGTACTAGGAACTGCCTTTGCAATTTTTGATAATAAGATGAAATTATATTTTTATAATACTTCATTTCGTAATTTGTGGGGATTAGATAGTGAATTCCTAGATAAGGCTCCTACATATCTGCAATTTATCGAAACCATTCGAGAGCATAAAATGCTTCCACCTGTTCCTGATTTCAAAGCTTACAAAGAAGACGAAACAGATGTCTTTAAGGTTTTGTTGGAAACTAAAGAGGATTTATTACATTTGCCTGATGGTAGGACGATTCGTCGTTTACGTACACCTCATCCTAATGGGGTTATATTTGCTTTTGAAGACGTATCTGATAGATTGGCAACTATGCGACGTCTGAACGATTTAACATCTATGCAACAAAATATTTTAGATAATTTAAGTGATTCGGTTGTGATTTTCGGAGCTAATCAGCGTTTAAAATTTTATAACCGATCTTTTCTCAAACTATGGAGTTTAGATTTTGAAAAAGTCCAAGATGAGCCTAAATTAGATAAGATAATATCATATCAAAAATTATTTTTTTCAAATATAGATGATTGGGAAAATTTCAAAAAGAGTATGCTCTCAAATATTATGGATAGTCGAAAGTTTAATCTTATTCGAGATGATGATGTTAGTATATCTGTATCCCCTCTTATTTTCTATGACGGATCGATCATGCTTACCTATACTGTAAAATAGGGTTGTAATTTGTCTTTAAATGTATTAAAATAAAGATACAAGGTAGGTTAGAATGATAATAGAAGACGAAGAAGATCAGAGTACCGAAAAGAAATCTAATCTGGACTGGAACAAAAAGAGTTTTGAAACCGCAGAACGTTTGACTTTAAAAATAAATGTTCATGAAGCACTTAAATATCAAGCACAAAAAAGTAAGACCACCAAAAAAACACTTCCTCAAAATTTAAAGAATTTACGTAAAAAGGTTCGTAGTTCTTATGATGAAGAAGAGGAGGATGGTGTTGATGAAGACATTTTACAAGCTCTTCGAGATCTGCAAATAAATTTAACAGATGCTTCTAATGGAGATAATACATTGCTTTCAGCTTTATCTCCAAATGAGAGACGATTGATTGATCAAAATACCAATATTGAAATAACTCGTCATGAACAAAATGCAGGTCGTTTAAATGCATTATTACAAGCCAACACATTATCTCGCAAAGCTGGAATAAGCAAAATGAGCGCAGGAGAATTTGCAAATCAAATGCAAGATGCCATATATAATCCTCGTCGCACAAAGTTATTATCTTTAGAAAAAAATATTGCAAAAAAAATGGGAATACGAGGAGATATAAAAAAACATAGCGTTGGTAAGGTTGTTGAAGGTGTAAAAAGAGTCAAAGAAACAACAGGAAACCGCAAAGTTAAACAATTAAATCTTGATGATGTAAAGATTGTCGGTAAAAAGAAGATGTCGCAAAATGAAACAGCCGAATTGATACTTCGCAAATCCGGACAAACAGCACGTTTATCAGAAATAAAAATGAAAAATAGTTATGATAGCAATACTGCATCTAAAACAAAACGCTCATATTCACAAGAAATGAAAGAGTTGTTAAAAGAATCTTTACGCAAAAATGATAAAGTACGCTAACAATATTAAAGTTACGATTTACATTTAATAAAAAGTATAATATCATAAAAAAAATTATAACTTATTGGGGAAAAATAATGGAAAACCAATACTACACATTGATGGAAAAACAAGATTTTTTTGAAATTATTGAAAATAAATATGGTGAATTAGCTATTTTTATCGATTCTCGTGATGGTACACCTGTTGAACCTGTACTTGAATTTGACGGTAAAAAAACAGCTTTATTAAAACGAGATGAACGTCGGGCTATTATTTTAGATAATATAGATTCTGAAACAAAGGGTGTTTTAGCTGAAGCCGAGTTCGTTATGATCGTTGAGTTGAAAGCTGACGTTGTTGAACGTGTATACGGTGTGCCTGTTGAAAACGTTGAAGATATCGAATTTGTTGGACGACGTACACGTGCAGATGAATTATTGAAAGCTAAAAGCAAGGAAGATGTTCTTAAGTCATTCGGTGCGATAAAAGTTTGGACAGGTGGTATAGTAAAATGATTGGTTTGGTTTTTGTAACCCATGGTAATTTAGCATCAGAGTTTATTTCAGCAATGGAGCACGTTGTTGGTAAACAAGAGCAAGTAGAGTGTGTTTGTATCGGTCCTAATGATGATATGGATGAACGCCGTTTAGAAATACTCAATAAGGCAAAATCAGTAGATTCTGGCAAGGGTGTTCTTTTGCTTACGGATATGTTTGGCGGAACTCCTTCAAATTTGGCTATGTCAGTTATTGGACATGGAAATTTTGATGTAATAGCTGGCGTTAATTTACCAATGATAATTAAGCTTTCCAGCGCTCGTAAAGATATGCCTTTGGCTGAGTGTGTTTTATGTGCACAAGAGGCGGGGAAGAAACATATTAATATTGCATCTCAATTATTAAATGGGACATCTAAATGAGCGAGACTATAGTTGTTGAACTTGAAATTCAAAATCAAAAGGGTTTACACGCGCGTGCTGCTGCAGCTTTTGTAAAATGTATATCTGAAGTTGATGCCGATGTTTGTGTTGAAAAGGACGGACAAGAAGTTGATGGTTGTTCTATTTTAAGCTTAATGATGTTATCTGCATCAAAAGGCACAAAAATAAGAGTAAAAGCCAGTGGAAACCAAGCACAAAAGGCAATAGATGAGTTAACAAATTTAATAATCAATCGCTTTGGTGAAGAACAGTGAATAAAAAGAAAGCCCCTCGCAATAAAACAATTGTTCTTTCATTAAGAGAAGAGGTTTCGTATGCCAAAAAGGCAATAAAATTATCTCCTCAAAAACATGATGTTGATTTTAATAACTGTATTATATGGCAAGATACATTTAATGCTCTTCGTTATATTCCGGATAATTTTGTTGACTTAATGGTTGTTGATCCGCCATATAATTTAACTAAGAATTTCGGCAAAACGACATTTAAACAAATGGATTTTTCAGAATATAAAAAGTGGTTAGATAAATGGCTGTCAAAAGTTGTACGAATTTTAAAACCTAACGCCGGTATATATATTTGTTCAGACTGGAAAAGTTCGATAATAATACCTTTGGTTGCAAGCAAATACTTCGTTTTGCAAAATCGTATTTCTTGGGAACGAGAAAAAGGCCGTGCCGCCAGCAATAATTGGAAAAATTGCTTAGAGGATATATGGTATTTTACAAAATCATCTGAATATACATTTAATTTAGATGCTGTTAAAGTTCAACGTAACGTATTGGCCCCATATCGTGATAATAAAGGTCAACCCAAAGATTGGATAGAAGAAAACGGTCAAAAAATTCGTCTTACCGCACCTTCAAATATATGGACTGATATCACAATACCATTTTGGTCAATGGAAGAAAATACTGAGCATCCGACACAAAAGCCTGAGAAATTAATTGCTAAATTAATATTAGCTTCAAGTAATGAAGGTGATGTTGTTTTTGATCCGTTCGTTGGTTCCGGAACAACGGCAGTTGTTGCTAAAAAATTATCCCGTAAATATTTAGGAATTGAGCGTGAACGTAAATATGTCGCTCTAACAATGAAACGCTTAGAAATGGCGGAAACAAATCGTTCTATTCAAGGTTATGAAAACGGTATCTTTAAAAGTCGAAATTCTCTTAGTGATTAATTTGCAAAAACACTTGTGTTTTAACATTTAAACACCTATATATAAAACAATGTAACAAAGTATGAGGAATATAAATGAAATTCGGTAAAAGTGCGATTATATGGTTAGTAATTTTTGTTGTTCTTTCTTTGGTTATGAGTGGGATTGAAGGCAAAAATTTTGCAGGTGGTTATGAAAAAGTAGCTTTCTCTGACTTTATGAATGAAGCAAAAGAAAAACGTATAGCTAGTGTAATGATTACCGGTGCAGAAATTTACGGTCAATCTAACGATGGTCGAAAATTTGTAACGTACGCTCCATATAGTCCGTCTACCGTGGATACCTTGCTTGAAAACGGTGTAAAAGTGGAGGCTCGTCCACAAGATACTTCCGGAGATACATTTTGGGGTATAGTAATTTCTTGGTTCCCTATGATATTGTTGGTTGGTGTATGGATTTTCTTTATGCGACAAGCCAGTTCAGGAAATAATAAGGCTCTAAGCTTTGGAAAATCAAGAGCTAGACTAATTGAAAATACTAAAAAAGTAACATTTAAGGATGTTGCCGGAGCAGATGAATCAAAGCAAGAATTGGAAGAAATTATAGACTTTTTAAAAGATCCTATAAAGTTTCAGCGTTTAGGTGGCAAAATTCCTAAAGGCGTTTTATTAGTAGGACCTCCAGGAACTGGAAAAACTTTATTGGCAAAAGCTGTTGCCGGAGAAGCAAATGTTCCGTTTTTCTCAATATCCGGATCTGATTTTGTTGAAATGTTTGTTGGTGTTGGCGCATCTCGTGTAAGAGATATGTTTGCTCAAGCCAAAAAGAATGCACCATGCTTGTTATTTATTGATGAAATAGATGCTGTAGGTCGCCATCGTGGAGCAGGATTAGGCGGTGGAAATGATGAACGTGAGCAGACACTCAATCAATTACTCGTTGAAATGGATGGTTTTGAAGCAAACGAAAATGTAATATTAATTGCAGCAACCAATCGTCCTGATGTTTTAGATCCGGCATTACTTCGTCCTGGTAGATTTGATAGGCAAGTTACTGTAACAAACCCGGATGTTAAAGGTCGTGAAGAAATATTAAAAGTTCATGTACGCAAAGTTCCTTTAGCTAAAGATGTTAATTTATCGGTTGTTGCAAGAGGTACTCCGGGATTTTCTGGGGCAGATTTGGCAAACTTAGTTAACGAAGCCGCATTATTAGCTGCACGTCGTAACAAGCGTAAAGTAACTGCTGAAGATTTTGATAATGCTAAAGATAAAGTCCTTATGGGTAATGAGCGTAAGTCAATGGCGATGGATGAACAAGAGAAAAAACTCACTGCTTATCATGAAGCAGGACACGCAATTTGTTCATTACATGTAAAAGAAACAGACCCTATCCATAAAGCGACTATTATTCCACGTGGTCGTGCATTGGGAATGGTTCAACAGTTGCCAGAAAAAGATCAATATTCATATACACGAGCAAAAATGCTTTCTCGTTTAGTAATATGCATGGGTGGACGAGTTAGTGAAGAACTTAAATTCGGTTATGATAAAGTTACATCTGGTGCATCTTCTGATATTGCTGCAGCCACAAATTTAGCTCGTTCAATGGTAACAGAGTGGGGAATGAGTGATTTGTTGGGTCCTGTTCTATATGCTGAAAATTCGAATGAAGTATTTTTAGGACGAGCTGTTACGCAAAATAAAAATATGAGTGAAGATACCGCTCGTTTAGTTGATGCTGAAATCAAGCGACTTGTAATAGAAGCACACGATGAAGCTGAACGTATCTTAAAGGATAATGATAAAGATTTAGAAACATTGGCACAAGCTTTAATGGAGTATGAAACACTCAGTGGAGATGAAATTAAGGATGTTTTAGCCGGAAAAACAATCAGTAGGGCAGAACAATCTCCCGTAGCTCCTGAAAAGCAAACAAAAGTTTCTGTACCAGAAGTTTAATTAAAGAGGTTAAAATGGATTTTTCTCAATTAGGATTAAGTGAAAAAACAATCAAAGCAATAAATGAGGCAGGAATAACCTCACCAACTACTGTTCAGGCAGATGTTATTCCCTCAATATTGGCAGGCAAAGATGTATTTACAATAGCTCCATCTCGTTGTGGCAAAACCTGTTCATATGTTTTTCCGCTAATAGATATAATTTCTCGAAAAGAAGCTCAAAACATATTGATTGTAACATCAGGATCAAAGCATTCTGTAGTTGTATCCGATAGCTTTGCTGTTTTCAATAAGTATCACGAAATTACCGAAACAACTTTAACCGATTCGGAAGAGGAAATAGATCAAGAAGCTAACGTAATAATAGCATCACCGAATTTGTTATTAGATTTAATAAAAGAAGAAAAGGTTGATTTATCTAAAATAAATATTTTAGTAATAGATGATATTAATTTAATCAAAAAATATCATCAGTTAAAGTCTCTTGAAACAATATTAGAATATCTCCCTTCAGAAAAACAAAACATCATTTTTACAAATCGTCGTTCAAAAGAAACGCAAGATATATTAAATAAAATTTTGCAAACACCTGAAGAGATAAAAGTTGATAAGAATAAAGAAGAAGAGGCAATTCACTCAGAAGAAAAATTATCAGAAGAGGTTGAGCTAAAAACAATAATTGAAGAACTTAAAGATAGAGCCCCCGTTGTTGAGGATAAGAAGTCTGATAAAAAATCGGAACGCCAAACACGAAAGAATCAAAAAACTCGTGAAAATAATAAGGATTCAGAAGCATTGAGCTTAATGAAAAAATACAGAACTTTTGGCCGTCGTACTCCTGAGTTTATGCTCACAAAGGTTGAGTTAGCTGATGACAACCAATAATTTGTGATTTTTTCTAAAAAAAACTTGCAAATTTATGATATTAGGCTATAAAAAGCCCATAAATATACTGTTTTTAGGAGATTAAAATGGCAGGACATTCGCAGTTTAAAAATATTATGTATAGAAAAGGTGCGCAAGACGCTAAAAAGGCACGCGTGTTTGCAAAGCTTGCTCGTGAAATTACGGTTGCAGCTAAAAGTGGTTTGCCTGAGCCAGACAAAAATCCTCGTCTACGTTTAGCAATCCAAGCTGCTCGTGCTGAAAGTATGCCAAAAGATAATATAGAACGAGCTATTGCTAAGGCAACAACTGTTGCCGGCGGTTCTGATTTTGTTAGTATGCGATATGAAGGTTTTTCATCAAACAAAGTTGCCGTAATTGTTGAAGCATTGACAGATAACAAAAATCGCACAGCCGGAAATGTTCGTACAATATTTGGAAAACGTGGTGGAGCAATGGGTGAGAGTGGTTCTGTAGTGTTCAATTTTGAGCGTATTGGTTTCATTCAATATCCATTATCTGTAGCAGGAACAGATGAGATGTTTGAATCTGCACTAGAAGCTGGTGCAAATGATGTTATTTCTGATGATGAAAATCACGAAATTGAGACATTACCTGATGATTTATCAGCTGTAACTTCTGCATTAGAAAGCAAATATGGTACACCATCTGCATCTCGTCTAGATTGGAAACCAACAGTAAAGGTTGATATTACAGATGTTGAAACAGCGAAAAAGTTCTTAGAGTTTATTGATGCTCTTGAAGATGATGAAGATGTTCAACATGTATATCATAATGCCGAAATATCAGATGATGTAATGGCTCAGTTGGCAGGTGAAGAATAAGATATGCGTATTTTAGGCTTAGATCCAAGCTTATCTTCAACCGGCTGGGGAATAATCGAAATAAATGCAAACCGTCTGCAATATATTGCGGACGGTTTTATTCCAACTAATCCCAAGCTTCCAATAGAGGAGAGGTTAAACATAATTTTTAGGACTTTATGCGAAGTTATTGAAACATATAAACCGCAAGAAGCCTCTATTGAAAAAACATTTTTGAACTCTAATCCTGAAACATCATTAAAACTTAGCATGGCTAGGGGAGTGGTTGTTTTAGCTTCTGGGTACAACAATATTCCGTTATTTGAATATGAACCGACAAAAGTAAAAAAAGCGCTTGTAGGGGTAGGAAGAGCTGAAAAAACACAAGTTGAAACAATGGTTAAGATATTGCTTCCCGGTTGTAGGCCCAAAAATAATGATTCCTCTGATGCCTTGGCAATTGCAGTAACCCATAGTCATTATCGCTCATCAATCCGCTAAAAATTAAGCCCCTTAATGAGGGGCTTGAAAATATTACCTGTAAGAAAAATATAAATCACATCCGGAATACCCACAATCACATGCATCAACCGCTATATCAACAGGCATTGGAATAGATATATTTGAACCACCAGGGCAAGCTAGTGGATTGCCATAATTCTCTCCTTGACATCCTACCCAAGCAGAACCGGTATTAATACCAACGCTTAACAGACCAGAAGATGTATCACTTCCCCAATCTTGTGTTGCAAGTTCAATACACGCTTCATCGGGAAGTCCGTAATATCCAACGGTAAATCCTTTATTTGTTTCATTTTCAGCATAAAATTTTGAACCAATTGGGAAAATTTCTACTCCACCACCAAAAGCATTGGTTGCATAATAGCTACCTGAACCATCTTCAAACATTTCTCTTGGTGCTAAATTAGCTTTATACATAATTTTATTACTAATGTTAGCATAGTTCTTCTGTCTGGCATAAAGTGTACGAGTATTTGCCACAATTTGTGAAATTTGATCAATAGATTTATTAATTTTAAACTTCATCATTGCTTTTGAATAACCGGCGATTCCACCAACGGACAATACGCCGATAATCGCTAAAACTCCGAGCATTTCAATCATAGATCTGCCGGATTGATTAGTATGATTCATCATAATCTCCTTCTACACAAAACGGCTCTCACTACATAAGTAGTAATATACCGTAAAAACTTAAAAAAATGATAAAATATATACTATAATATATATTATCCCTCAGCGATTGTCCGAAAAAAGGGTTCCTTTTTTTCGGACATAAAATTTCAAATTTAGAAAAATTTAACTTATTGATGTTACGTTGTGAAAGAAAGAATTTTTAATAAAAAAAATGTCCGAAAAAAAGGAACCCTTTTTTCGGACATTTTAAATAAATAAAATTAATCATCTTATTTCATGTCTTGCAATAATTTCTTCAAATTCTTCTTTAGCTACAACATAAGCTTGTTTTTTAAACTCAACAATTAATTTTTCTGCTTCCGCCAAAGTACCCCATTTAAACTCTACAAATTCAGGATGTTCAGTTTGTAAATTAATTTCTGTTTCATCTCCATAAAAATAAAACAAAGACCAATAAATATCTTGTCCTGAATTTGTAAATCCTCTTTTTTTCATCGAAGCTATAATTTCCGGTGTAAAATAATATCGTACAGGATTTGCTAAAGTTTTTATTAGTTCAACACTTTTTATAGATGTTTCTTCAAATAACTCACGTTTTCCGGCCTCAGAAGGGGATTCATTTTCTTCAATTCCCCCTTGCGGAAATTGCCATGAATTTGCAACATCTACACGTTTGCACAATAAAACTTTTTTGTGCTTATTAAAAACAACAACTCCGGCATTTTTTCTGAACCATTCAGACATTATTTTTTTGCCTCTGTTTTTTCTTCTTTTTTATCTTCAGATTTTACAACTGCATTATCATTTTGCCCATATAAATATAGTGCTTTAACTAAATCTAATGCTCGAACTAACTGATAATCTTTGCTATCATCATATTCATCATCAGCACTACTTTTATCTGATTTTTTGTTTGTATTTTTATTCTTCTTATTCTTCTTTTTATCCTTATCGGTTTGTTCATTTTTTAACGCACCTTGCAAATCTGCTTCACTTAAATTTAACCCATAAGATTCAATTTCTTCTATTTTTGCAGGCTTTACAACCACATCAGGCTCAATACCTTTTGCTTGAATAGAATTGCCTGATGGAGTGTAGTATCTTGCTGTTGTGATTCGCATTGCTGCATTATTTCTCAAAGGTATGACTGTTTGTACAGATCCTTTACCAAAAGATTTTTCTCCTAATATAATCGCTCTATGATGATCTTGTAATGCCCCCGCTAAAATTTCAGATGCCGAAGCAGACCCCTCATTAATCATTACTACAATAGGCAAGCCCTTTGCAATATCACCAGCATTTGCTGAATACTTAACAGTATCTTCTTCATTTCTTGAGCGAGTAGAAACAATTTCTCCTTTTTCTAAAAATAAATCAGAAACACCTACAGCTTGGTCTAATAACCCTCCCGGATTATTTCTTACGTCAATAACTAAACCGGCTAATTTATTTTTTAATTTCTTTTGAGCATCTTTTACTGCTTTTTCGATTATATCATCAATATCTTCACTAAACGAGGAGATTCGTACATACAAAATATCTTCATTTTTCAATTCGCTTTTAACCGATTGAATTTTTATTTCATCACGTTTTAGTGTAACTTCAAAAGGCTTTTCATTTGCTCTACGTATAGTTATTGTTACTTTTGTTCCAATTTTTCCACGTAATTTATTGACCACATCATTTAATGTTAAGCCAATCACTGTTTCGCCTTCAATGTCTGTAATATAATCACCGGCTTTTATTCCTGCTTTTGCCGCCGGAGTATCATCTATTGGAGAAATTATTTTCACAACACCATTCTCCATAGTAATTTCAATACCCAAACCACCAAATTTACCTTTAGTTTGTTCATTCATATATTTAAAATCATCAGAATTTAAGTAGCTGGAATGAGGATCCAATGAAATAAGCATACCGTTGATAGCTGATTCAATCAATTTTTTATCAGTTAATTCTTCAACATATGACATCTTTGTTCGTTCCATTACTTCGCCCAAAAGATTTAATAATTCATAAGTATTAATCTGTTCTTCTTGAGTTTCTGTTGTTTTCTTTGCCTCAGCAACGCTACCAAGCAAACTAAATATTAAAGCATAAATAACTAATGATTTTTTCAACATAAATTTATTCCTCTATTTATTGAACAATCCATTCACTAGGATTTATTGGGTGATTATTTTTTCTTATTTCCATGTGTAATTTTGCACTTTTTGCATTAGGCATAGTTCCGACAGGTTCACCGGCTAATAACATTTGCCCCACTTCTGTATAAGTTTCTCCAAGTCCGCTTAATAAAGAAGTATATCCCTCGCCATGATCAATAATAATCAAATTATCGAAACTCTTAAATGGTCCGGCAAAAATAACTGTTCCATCATACGGAGCAATAACCTGAGCATTTGAAACAGTTTTAATATCAATACCATTAGATATAACTCCTTTAGACAGCTCATCATGAAAATATGTCGTAATCGGTCCTCTGGCTGGACGAGATAATTTTCCTTTTGCTTTTCCAAAGCCAGTAACAGCTGTTTCAATAGCTTTAGATGTACTTTCTACTTCAAATTCTTCAATTAACCCATGATTTTCGGTGCGAAGTTTAGCCAAAGCTTGTTCTTTTGCTAAACGTTCTTTTTCAGCTAATTTCCGACGTTGAATTTCTTTTTGTTTTTCAAGTTTTTCTAACAGATCTCTAATATTATGAGCTTGACTAGCTAAATTTTCGGCACGCTTTTTAGCCTCCATGCTTTTATTAGAGAGTTTGCTATACATAGCACTTTTCTGTTTAGATAATTCTTTCATATCTTTTTGTTGTTTTTCAAGCTGTTTGTTTTCAACTTCCAAATCCTTCAATCTCAATGCGATAACAGATTTTTGGTTGCTGATATCTTCAATGCTTTTTCTAATAAAACTGGCTCTTCGTTCTAATGCATGAGCACTACCTCTTAACAAGATACTGCTTCGCATAACTTCAACAGGAGAAAGAGGTTGAACCAAAACGGCTTCAGATGGTCTTAAGGCTAAATTCTGCAAGGCAGCTAAAGTTTCAATCAGCATATCATTTTCAGAATTAAATTTTTCTACAGAAGCTGTGAGATTTTTTTGTAATAAATCTAATTCATCTTGTTTTTTTCTAAGTTCATCTTCTCCGTTTTGGATTTTTTTTGCCGCATCAATCATTTTTTTATTAACGATATTCAGCTCGCTTTTAATTTTATTTGCTTCTTTCTCAATTTTTTTATGTTCTTGAGAAAGTTTTTTTGCTTCTGCCTCTACTTTAGCCAATTGCGACGCAGAAACATTTTTGTTCGCCGAAGCTGCATTTACTTCAAAAGTCGTAAATATCATCAATAAAATGTAAAACAATAAGCCGGTTTTATTCACTTTCAATATCCTTATTTATTTTTTCAATAAAGATTCGCCTGTCATATCAGCAGGTTTTTCAATATTTAATAATTCTAACAAAGTTGGAGAAATATCTGCCAATTTTCCATCTTTAAGCCCCTTAATAGAAGCCGGAGCATTAAATAAAACTGCCGGAACTTTTCCTACTGTGTGAGCAGTATATGGTTGCCCTGTAGTTTCATCCACCATTTTTTCAACATTACCATGGTCAGCTGTAACCAATAATATACCATCAACATCTTTTATGGCTTTCATCACACGTCCCAAAGATGTATCAACAGCTTCAACTGCTTTTAATGCAGCCTCCATAATTCCCGTATGACCAACCATATCCCCATTAGCAAAATTACAGATTATTGTATCAAATTTTTTAGACTCAATTGCCTCCACCAAAGCATCTGTAACTTCATAAACACTCATTTCAGGTTTCAAATCATATGTAGCAACCTTAGGGCTATTTATTAATATTCGTTCTTCTTTATCAAATAATCTTTCTTCCCCTCCGTTGAAGAAAAATGTTACATGGGCATATTTTTCGGTTTCTGCAATACGAAGTTGAGATAAGCCATGTTTTGAAACAATTTCACCATAAATATTATGCAATGCCTCAGGAGCAAAAATAGTTTTCATAAATCTATTATGATCAACAGAATATTCTGCCATGCCGACTGAGATTGAGAATTTTATAGTCTTTTTGCGAACGAAACCATTAAAAGTTTCATCAGATAATGCATACAAAATTTCTCTTGCTCTATCAGCTCTAAAATTAGCCATTAAAACAGCATCACCATCTTTAGCACCTTGATAATCTCCAATAACGCAAGGTACCACAAACTCATCATTAACATTTGCTTTATAAGATGTTTCAATAGCCTCACTTGCAGATGTATAACGTTTACCTTCAGCGAGTATAATATTGTTATATGCTAACTCAATTCTATCCCAACGTTTATCTCTATCCATTGCATAGAAACGACCAGAAATTGTAGCTAACTTAACATTTTTCATATCTTTTGTCGCATCGCAAAAAGAAGCCAAAAAGTCCTTAGCAGATGTTGGAGGAGTATCACGTCCATCTAAAAATGCATGAACACAAACATCTACATCGTTTTTATTTAATATATCACACAAAGCGATAATGTGATCTTGATGAGAATGTACTCCACCAGGAGACATTAACCCCATTAAATGACAAGTTTTGCCATTTTCTTTTAATGTGTTTATTAAATCAATCACAACAGGATTTTTTTCTAAAGTATGTTCTTTAATAGCCAAATCAATTTTAGGTAAATCTTGCATAACAACTCTTCCGGCACCAAGATTCATGTGTCCTACTTCAGAGTTACCCATTTGACCATTAGGTAAACCAACATCAAGACCGGATGTTTCTATTAAAGAATGTGGACAAGTTTCTAAAAGATGATGCCAATTAGGAGTATTTCCCATTTCAATAGCATTATCATTAGTTTTATCTTTTCTATATCCCCAGCCGTCCAAAATAAGTAACATCACCGGTTTTTGCATGATTTTTCCTTTCTATCTTAAATAAACATTTTAAACTGACATTATTATATATAATAAAACAAATTTTAAAAGCACTATTTATATTTTTATAAACAGGCTTATTTTTTTATAAAAAAGTAAAAAAATGCAATTTTTATTGACATAAAGCATCTATATTCATAAATTAAATCAAAATGTTAGGAATGGAAATGAGAAAATTTTTCTTTATATGTCTTACGGTTCTTATGCCTTATACGGCAAATGCAAAACAATTTAATTACGACTTTTCGGTATTAGCTCATAGTCTTTATGGTTATAGTGATTATTCCGATAATTCATCTCATAAATATAAACATCATCATACGCCATCTGTTTTAGAGATAAGTTCCGGTATTTCGCATGATATAGGAGAGGGTAATATAAGATTGGGAGCAGATTTTCAGATATCAGGAGGAAGAGAACTTGAAGATTATAATCAGGGAAAATGGGGTGAAAATATTTATATTAGCTATAATTCTTTTTTAGGTGAATTGAGTGTGGGGCAAATATATAATGCGGCTTATCAGCTTGCAGTAGGAGCTCCGTCTGTTGGAATATTTCGAGTAAATAACTCTCTTATAACAGATTTTATCGCCAACCCCAACTGGCAAAGAAATAATCGCTTTTCTTCTTTTCGAACAGCTAATTCTACGTATTTAAATACCGATGCAGATTCGTTTAAATTTAGTTATACTACACCAGATTTTTATAATTCAAAATTTGCAATATCATTCGCTCCGGATAGTTATTCTCAAGCAGGCTTAATAAATAAAGAAAGTAGATATAATAATAAATATTCATTAGCCATGGGGTTATATAATTACACACAATTTAAAAATGTGGAGTTTGAAAGTTCATTAGGTTATGCATATAATCACAAAAATAATCAGGAAATATCCGCAGGTTTAAGTATTTATTACAAAGGATGGACTTTGGGCGGATCTTATCGAAAAAATTTTACAACCTCAAATGATTATGATTTAAATATTAGAGAAAATAATCTACCATATTACTTTGACGGATACCGTAAAAGTCAGGCTTTTAACGTTGGTTTGAGTTATGAATTTGGGCCTCTTACAACAGGAATTTCCTATTTTGCATCTTATGCCGATGGAGCAGATAATAAGGATGAAATAATAAGTTTAGCAAATAGACTTGCTTTTCATAAAAATATTGCTGTATATTTAACCGCAGCATATGCCCGATATGAGGGAAGCGATGAGTATTCGGACAATAATAAAGGTGTTGCTTTTATTACTGGATTGGAGTTGAGTTTTTAGGAGTAGGTATGAGTAATATTTTAGTGTTTTCTGCAAACGCTGATTTTAAAGAAGATTTAGAACGACAAATATCTCGATTTATTTCTGAGAGTAAATTTGTTGAAAAGTCTCCGGATATTATAATCATTGATGAAGATGTAAATGTTTTTAAACAAAAACGTCATGAATATCCGACTGTACCTATGATTTTTCTTTCCCAAATTTCAGATATTATGGGAGACAAATTAAACATATTAATCAAAAAGCCTTTTTCTTTAATGTTGTTATTAGATACAATTCGTGCTGCGAATAATAAACTGGATAATTCTAAAGAAGGTTTTTTAGTTTTTAACAATTATGAATTGCGACCTAATGCCAGAGAGATAAAAGATTTACTTACTGGTGAAGTTACAAAACTTACGGAAAAAGAAGTTTATATCCTTAAATATTTATATAAGTCATCAGATAGATATGTTGTGAAAAATGATCTTCAAAAAGATGTCTGGAAATATAACGAAGATGTAACTACGCACACCATAGAAACTCATATTTATCGTTTACGTCAAAAAGTTGAAAAAGATAATGGTCGTCGTTTAATAATTACAGATAACGGCGGATATAAATTAAATGTGGACTGATTATGCCTAAGTTATCTAAAAAGAAAAATCCAATAATTCATATGCGAGTACGAAATATATTTCGACAAGCCAATAGATATATTTATGAAAATCCTCTTTTTTCAATGTGTATATTTATTGTAAATTTAGTTTATATGTTATTATTTAAAGCTATGCCTGGTGGAATTTCTAATCCATACAGTATTTTATGGATAATAACATATTATATGTTTTGGTGTTCATTTTATCGTTATTATTATCATTTAAAACCATATATCTTTTCTAAAGCAATTTTTGGGAGTTTAACCCCCTCTACAAAAGCATTGGTTTTGTTATTTATTGTTAGTATGTCTATAGTTTTATTGCCTATGATACCGTTGTTTTTAGGTTTTAATGATATCTATCTCAATTTCTATGAACGTTATATGCAATCAGTTGAAAAGATGTCAGATGCCGGAGAAGTTGGAGCTTCATTTTTAGATATTTTCATCGTTTACAGTGTTTTAGCATTATTGGCACCTAATTTAATTTGTAAGCCTTATTTGGCATGGATTTCATCTTTACGAGGCCAAAACGCCTCTTTTCGAAAAGCTGGAAACAAAACAAAGGGGAATTATTTTGGTTTCGTAATAATTTCAGCGCTACTGCTGTATCCGGAAGCGGTAGCTACAAAATTAGATAAAATATTCGGTTTAGATGATTGGTTAAGTTATACTGCAAGCACAATTATATTCGTGTATACTAATATAGTTTTTGCTAAGATGTATAATTTATTTTATCTGAAACACTAGATTATTTGTGTCTTTGTTTCCATAATAAATAAATTAATCTAATTTTACTTTTAATTGATAAATCTTTGAAAAAGACAATTTTTTCATTACGTAAATTTATGTATTCACGTTTGAAATATTGTTCCAATTCAGGTTTATTTTCTTTACTTTTACTTATTTTTGAAAGTATCATTTTCAATGACGAAGTAATTCTTTTTTTTCTAACAATTTCCCACTGAGCAAATTTATTTTGTTGCATGAAATAATTATATACAAAACGAATACCAAAAATATAATCATGTATTTTTTTTATTGAAAAAGAACTTCTGACTATAGAAGGAGAAGACGTATTGTACATATACAATTTTTCATGAATTAACGCAAACTTATCAATATTCGAAAATACACAAGATGTAAAAGGCCAATCTTCAAAATATATTCCTTCAATAAAACGAAAATCTTTAAGAGTATCTCGTTTAAATAATTTATTCCATGCGACAGCGGAAACAAAACGATGTTTATATAAATCATTTAATGGATTTTTGCATATAGTGTAATTAATTTTATTTGTATCATAAGATACTTTATTTTCTTTTTCCTTACCTAGTCGACAAAAACTTTTTGCGATGACAATATCTGTATTTGCTTTTTTTGCAGTATTATAAAATATCTCAAGTGCTTGTTTATGTAAATAATCATCTGCATCTAAAAAGAAAATATACTCTCCTTTGGCAATATCCATACCTTTATTTCTTGTTGCAGATAATCCCCGATTCTTTTGAGTTATAATCTTAAAGCGAGGGTCTTTGTCTGCCATTTGCTGTATAATGTCTTGGCTATTATCTTTAGAACCGTCATTAATGCAAATAATTTCAATATTTTTCAAACTTTGCTCAGACACGCTACTCAAACAACGTAATAAATATTTTTCTACGTTGTAAATAGGTATAATTACTGAAATTGCACAATTATTGTCGAGCATCATTTTTTTCCTAAAATGCATAATTTATTTTACAGTTATTATAATAATGAATTATTGTCAAATACAATTAGTATATATGAAACATAAAAATATTTTTATAAAAAAAAGCCACCTTCAAGGTGAAAGTGGCTTAAAACAAAAAACTTTAACTATTTAGCGTTGTTGATTGCTTCTTGCAAATCATCAGAACTCAAAGTTTGAATGTGTTCGCCATTAATTAAAACAGCAGGCACACCATTGATTCTAACTTTTTGAGCTAAACTACTTAAATCTTCTAAGTTTTTATTTACTTCTTCAGATACTAAATCTGTCTTGAATTTTTCCATATCTAATCCAAGTTTTTTAGCGATTTCATCAACAGCAGTTTCTGTCATTCTATCTTTGTATTCTAATACTGCTTTATAAAATTCAATAAATTTACCTTGTTTATAAGCAGCCAAAGCACCTTTTGCTTGATAGTTTGAAACAGCAGCAACAAAAGATAATGGCTTAAATACAAATTTAACATCTTTGTTGTCAGCCATAACTTTTTCCATAGCAGGGGCTAATCTTTTGCAGTATCCGCAAGAAAAGTCAAAGAACTCTACAACAGTAACTTTAGCATCTTCAGGTCCAACGAAAGGAGCATTTGCAGAGCTATTAATTTCATCAGCATATTTAGCCAAAGCTTCTTTTGCAGCTTTTTCTTGTTCAGCAACTTGTTGTTGTTGATGAGCTTGTAAAGCCTCTACAACCATTTTTGGATTCTCTAACAAAGCGTTTGCAACCGCTTCAGTTGGAACTTCTGTTGTAGATATTTTTGATACTTTAACCATAGCTGTTGCAGCCAAAATAACAGCAACAGTAGAAAGAATTATTGAAAAATTTTTCATTTTTTATTTCCTCGAAAAAATTAATATTCAAACACTGTCAATTTAAAATGTTTTTATAATATAGGCAAGAATAAAAAAAAGTTTTACAAAATAAATATAGACAATTGGTATTTTTGCCGTTACAAATTAACATTATAGAGGAGATTGTATAATGTTTAATATGAAGATATCGTTATTTTCAAGTACTCGTGAGCTAGAAAATAAGATTGATGAAATGCACGATAAAGTGATTGAGAGTGCCTTATATTTCAAGGAGGCTTTTGAAATATATATTAAAGAAAAACGTAGTGCAAACTATCGTCGTGCAAGTAAAAAGATCAAAGATATTGAAGCTAAAGCCGATGATTTGCGTCGAGAAATAGAAAGTAGTTTATATGCGCAAAATTTAATACCTGATTTGCGAGCAGATGTTTTGCAAATGATTGAGAATATTGATAAAGTTATCAATGAGTTTGATGAGGTTGCCCATAAATTCTATATTGAACAACCAGATATACCAATTCAATATCAAGATAGTTTTAGAATATTGGTAAAACAAGTTTCTGAGTGTGCAGAAAATATGGCTATTGCCTCTCGAGCATTTTTCCGTGATTTTGCAACTGTTAGAGATTATTCTCGTAAAGTTTATTTTTTGGAACACGAAAGTGATAAGACATGGGGTAAGTTAAAACAAAATGTATTCGATTCTGATATGGAATTAGCACATAAAATTCAGCTTAGTAATTTAATAGGCGAAGTTGCGGATGTTGCTGATAAAGCGGAAGATTGCATTGATGCTGTTTTAATTTTCACAATTAAAAGAGATATATAATGGATGTTGGCTATTTATTCTTTTTAAGCAGTGGTTTGTTTCTCGGGTGGTCTTTAGGAGCAAATGACGCATCAAATATTTTTGGCACAGCTGTTGGTTCCAAAATGGTTCGTTTTTCGACAATTGCAGTCATTGCCTCAATTTTTGTTGTTTTAGGTGCTGTTTTTGGGGGAGAAGGTACTAGTGAAACATTAGGTGAGTTAGGTGCGGTTAATGCATTGGGGGGCTCTTTCATGGTGGCCTTGTCTGCGGCTTTATCGGTTTATTGGATGTCAAGAGTCGGATTAACGGTTTCTACATCACAGGCAATTGTTGGAGCTATTATCGGCTGGAACTTGTATGCTAAAAAAGAAACAGACTATGAAGTTTTAGCTGAAATTTTTGGAACATGGACAACTTGTCCGCTTATATCTGCTATAATTGCAATAATGTTGTACTACATATTTAAGAAAATTATAAAATGTTCGTGTATACATTTATTGATGCAAGATCAGATAACTCGCATTGGTTTAGTTGTGACAGCGGCTTTTGGTGCTTATGCGTTGGGTGCAAATAATATTGCGAATGTGGTTGGTGTTTTTGTTGCTTCATGCCCTTTCAAGCCCGTTAATATTGCTGATTTTTATACTTTAAGCTCAGTGCAAGTTTTATTTTTATTGGGTTCTATAGCTATAAGTGTTGGTATTTTAACATATTCTAAAAAAGTTATAATGACTGTTGGTAATAGTTTGATGAAAATGTCTCCGGTTGTTGCTTGGATAGTTGTTTTGTCGCAATCCTTAGTTCTTCTGTTATTTTCTTCAAAAAATTTACATGATTGGTTAATCTCTATGTCTTTACCTGCTCTTCCGTTGGTGCCTGTATCCAGTACGCAGGCTGTTATCGGTGCTATTGTCGGTATTGGTTTAGCAAAAGGTGGTCGCGGAATTAACTGGAGTATTGTCGGAAAAATAGTTACCGGTTGGGTTGTTGCCCCATTAATGGCGCTATTAATATGCTTTATCAGTCTATTTTTCTTGGAAAATGTTTTCAATATGACGGTATACGCAACAAATTAAACTTAAGTTTGTTAACTGATTTTATACATTTTTTAATAAATGTGCATTAGTATTAAGCATATTTATTAGGAGATGTGTAATGACTAAAACTCATAATCACGCATGTGGCTTGCTGATTCGTCTGTACAGTAATGTGTTAAAAAAATGTGCTCTAATTAACTTAGGTGCAATGTTTTTTGCCTTTGGATTTGCGGGAAGTGCAAATGCTGAAAATATTATAATACCAAACGATAAGGCTGTCGAAGAAGGAAGTGTGAATAATTGGGATTCTGGAGATAGTTATACAATTTCTGTCTCCGATACAGCGATACTTGTTGGTAATTATACATCAGAAATAAATCTGACTAATAAATCTTTTGTTGCTGATGAAGGTGGTAGAATAGCCATAGAAGGAAGTGTTTCAGCATATAATAACATCTCTAATAAAACGGTATCTCTTGAAAATCAAGGTATTTCCGGCGGTATCATTAGCTCAACAGGTCTTGTTACAGATACAACGGATGCAAATCGTATCAAATTAAACTTTACTAATTTCACAAATAATACTGTAGCTGGAGAACTTAACGTTCCTAATAGTGAAATGATTATCAACGGTGGTATTATAGGTATTGCCGGAGAACAAACACAGAAATATGTATTTAAGGACCTAGATATCGGTGGCGGTACTTCGTTTAGTGATAATACTATAACAATCTATGATAGACGAGAAGCAGGAACTACCGATGGTACAACGGAAATCAATGGTGGTGTTTTATATTCTGCCGGCGAGGTTGCTATTAATGGAGGTGCAAATCCTCTCTCTTTCTCAAATAACAATGTAATTATTTCTCGAGATAATTCTCTTTCAGGGGCGGGTTATTATCTTGTGCATGGTGGGGCTATTTACAATAAAGGCTCTATGGATATTAGTGGAATCACAGTTTCTTCTAATAGAATAAATTCTCAATATGCTAATGGTGCAGGTATATATCATACTCACACATCTGATTTTTCATCTTTTTCTTTAACTAATTCAACAATTACGGGTAATCAAATTGGTGTAAGTAAAGAAGGTCGAGGCGGTGGTTTAGCTGTTTATGCACTAACAACAAATACTACCGCTGTTAATCTTGCGGGAGTATCTTTTAGAGATAACGTAATAACAGTATATGGGGATTCAACAGAGGGAAAAGCTTATGGTGGAGCAATATACCATAATGCCATAACTGATGAGATTTCTAAAATGTACATAGGCGTAGGAGATAGAGGGTCTATCGTATTTAGTGGAAATAAAGCTGTTTTAGATGCGGGTTTTTCAGGTGAGGCGGAAACAAAGGGAGGCGCAATTTATAATGGTCAATATGGACAGCTTGAAATAGATGCTTCTACAGATCAAATAGTTTTTTCTGAGAACTACGCACAAAAAGGTGGCGCAATATATAATTTGGCAGATAATAGTAGCAAAACTGTTGGTACTGATTCTGTAACATCATTTTTGCAAATGAATGTTGCGCAAGATGGATTTTTATCATTCTCTAAAAATAGTGCAGAGATGGGTGGTGCGATATATAATAGTAATAAAGCTGTTACAAATATTGCAGTAGAAAACGGAACTTTGGAGTTTAAAGAAAATAGTGTTTCTCAAGCAGGTGGTGCAATTTATAATAAAGAGAATGCAACGTTTCATATAGATTTGAATAACAATGCAGAAATTATGATGAATTATAATGTTGCAACAGATGGTAGTGCCATTGATGGTGGTGCAATTTATAATGATGGAAACATAGAAATAAGTGGAAATGAAGTAAAAACAGTAGCTTTCAATTGGAATGATGCAAAAACCGGAAGAGGTGGAGCTATTTATAATAGCGGAGTTGTAAATATGGAATATACAAACTCCTCTCAGGTTGTTATTAAAGAAAATAAAGCTTCTTTGGGTGGTGGAATATATAACACAGGCGGAGAATTTATATTATTTACAAATACGGGAATAGGTTTTGGAAATAATATTGCTGATAATGGTGGTGCAATATATAATACTGACAATAGTAAAATAGATTTATATGTTGATGGCGGAAATTCTATAATTTTTAGAGGGAATAGTGCTTCAGAAAAAGGTGGAGCTATATATAATGATACCGATTCGATAATTAATTTAACATTATCCGGAACATCAATATTAAATTTTGAAACAGCAACTGATAATATTTATAATTTGGGTGAAATAAATGTTTTTGGTACGAATAAAAATGAATTCCTTTATAATTCTAATATTGAAGGAACTGGTTCATTATATGCCAAAGAGGTGAATTTTACGATAAACAATGGTTTAATTGATGGAGCTCAGAAATTAAATTTTGCTAATAGCTCGATAACATTAAATGGAACATCTGTTTTAAATGTAGATTCTTTAGATGTATTTTCGGCAACAAACTTAAATATTACCACAGATGCAATTGTTAATTATGTTGGTTCAGAGGCATCTCCGGATATTGTTTTAGCGGAAACACTATCGCATTCCGGAGTGCTGAATTTGAAAGATGGTATATCATCAACTATAAATGTTACTAATTTAGAGGCAAATGGTGGTTGGGTATATATTGATGTAAATAAAAATACATCAGATAAAATTGTAATAAGTGGTAATGTATCCGGAGTAACTAATTTTACGTTTGATGGAATAGATCAATTAGAAAAAGGACATAAAATTACTTTTGCTCAGACAAATGAAAATGTAAATCCTGAAGACTTTTCATTTGTGTTTGATTCAGAAAATTATGTATTCATAATTGAACAAGGAACATCTGTTCACGATGGAGTTATGGATTGGTATTTATATCGAAGTGGCGCTGTAAGAACAGAAGCTTTGAACTATATCATTTTACCACGAGCAGCTGTTGAACAAACTCGATCTGTAATGTATGATGTGGCAAAAAATAATAACACTCCGCGAGTTCGCTATGAATATGGTTATAAAGGAACTTTGCGAAAAGTCGTAGATGAAAATGCAAAAGTAAGTTTATGGGCAAATCCTATATCACGTATTAGTACATTTAAGGCTCCAAGTGAAATTGATGCAAAGATATGGGGTGTAGATTTTGGATTAAATGTAAACACCTCATCAAATGGAAAAACAGGTTTTGTAGTT
The DNA here is from genome assembly GCA_045577985.1 of Alphaproteobacteria bacterium. GTDB lineage: Bacteria > Pseudomonadota > Alphaproteobacteria > RF32 > CAG-239 > RUG410. The sequence continues at coordinate 14,921 of JAZNJJ010000023.1, read as the reverse complement.
TCATATCGAAAAGGCGATTATGCTGATGGTGGATCAGATGGAGATTATTTTGCATATGGTTCACGTACAATGGATATGGAAAGTGTGCTTGTAGGTCTGTATTATAGCAAATATTTTGGAAATATGTATTTCAATGGATCTATTTATGGCGGACAGCAAAAAGCCCGTATGGATACTGATGAGAATGTCCGTTCATCAACATCTGGTATAGCAACAGGTTTACAATTTGAAACAGGTTATACATCTCGTCTAAATAAAAGAGAAACAATAACTCCAAGTTTGAGAGTTTCGTATGATTATGTGAATTTTGATGATTTCACTGATACATTAGATAAAAAAGTAACCATAGAAGATATTCATGATATTGAATTAGAGTTGGGTGTTAAATATGAATATCAGTTTAATAATGAAAGACAATACCCAACAACAGGTTATATCAAACCATCAATTATTCAATTAATAGAAAATGGTGGTGAGGTTACCATAAAAGATATTGCTATTGATGACACATTGCAAAATGAAACAGCAGTGCGTTTAGAAATGGGTGGAGAAGCAACACTAATGCCAAACTTTACCGTTGGTGGTTTCGGTAATTATACAATCGGATCAGATTATAACGGTTTTGAATTTGGTGGACATATGCGTTATACATGGTAAGGAGGGGAATATGTTAAAATTGAGTCGAAGAGCAATAAGGTCTCTTAGTTCACAATATAGAAGTATTCTAAAAAAGTGCTTTTTATTAAACATCTGTATGGGAAGCGTTTTATTTTCTCTTAATGCCAATGCAGCTGGTGTCGCAATGGATTCATCTGTATTTAATACTCCGAATTATGGTAATCCGTTAGATGCTATGGGTACATCCATAAATGGTGATACAAGTGCAGTAAGTAAATTATACGTCAATGGAAGTTATACAGCAGGAATATATTCGAATGGTGGGAGTAATTATTCTTGGTTGTTGAATATGGGAACTGTTCAAATTGGTTATAAATATGACAGTAGCACGGGAGCTATTGTCGAAGATAACAGTAGAGCTCAAATTTCAAATAGACATAATATGGACGCCTACATATTATACAACGGTGGAAGCGTGGTTTCCAATGGAAATACAGCTGGTGATGATGCCATATTAAAAGTTGTAAATACCGATTTTTCTAATAATAGTGCTTCATGTTTTGGGGGTGTATGTGATTATCAAGATGATTCTTGGGGAACAGTTGGTGGTGTTATTGCCAATTATAGTACCACAGAGGCAACAATAGACAATTCAACCTTTTCTAATAACTATGTTATGAGTGATGAAACTGCTCGAGGCGGAGCTATTTTTAACGGATCTCCAAATACAGGACAAGGTATATTAAGCTCAAGCAATAATACATATACAAATAATCATGCCGGTAATATTGATTTCGCCGGATTAGATACAAATGTAAAAAATGCTTGGGGCGGAACATCTGCTTCAAACATTGCTTCTGGAGGAGCTGTATATAATACAGGTAAATATACCACAAACAATGATAAATATATTGGCAATTTTGCCATTGGTGATAATGCATATGGTGGTGCAATTCATAATGATACAGTAAGCTTTAATCAAACAAATGGTGGTCAACTAATATTAGAAGGTAAAATTGAATTTAAAGACAATTACGCGCAATCAAATATTGCATCAGGAGGTTCTGCATATGGAGGAGCTCTGTATAATGATAAATTTGTAACCACATCATCAGATGCAGTTATCACTTATGAAAATAACTATGTTTCAGCCCAAAATAATGCCCAAGGAGGAGCATTATATAATGATACTGAAGGTGTAATGGATGTTCACGGCTCATTTACAGGCAATCATGCAGATGTAAGTGCCGGAAGTAGTACCAGTGGTGCATTAGGTGGAGCTTTTGCCAATTATGGTTCTGCTGTAAATAAAGCTACGTATACTCAAAACTATACAAATAGCACGGGAACAACACAAAGTATTTCTGCCGGAGGAGCTATTGCAAATTTTGGAACATTATCATCTGATTCAAAAAGTTTTTCAACAAACAAAGCTGAAAGTAATGTAGGTTCTGCTTTAGGTGGTGCTATAATGAACTCAAAAGACTATACATCTAGCGGAGATACATATTCAAATAACACTACTAAATCATCTTCAACGTCTTCAGAAACAAATAAGGCATTTGGTGGAGCTATTTATAATGGTAATGTTTCTGAAACAACTTCACAAATTGCACAATTAGATATTCTTGCCGGAGCTGAATTTATAAATAACAAAGCTGATGCAGCATTTTCTAGTGGTGGAGCAATATTAAATCATTCAAGCGGAAATTTATCGATAGATGGAACAACTCAAGAGATCAAGTTTAGCGGTAACCAAGCACTAGGCGGTTCATTAATGTCTGCGGGTGGTGCGATAGGAAATATGGGAACTTTAGATATAACTGGAGCAAGCTTTACATCCAATATTTCAGACGGCAGTAATGCTGTAGGTGGTGGCTTAGCTAATATGATTGAAAATACGGCAACATCAAATATAAAATCTAGTTTATTTGATGGAAATATTGTTAAAACGAAAATAGCTGGTTATGGTGGAGCAATTTACAATGCAAACGTAAATGTGCAAACGAATATTATTGATACCAGCTTTAAAAATAATCAAATTCAAGTAACTGAAAATGGTACTTCAAACAATGCATATGGTGGAGCAATTTATAATAATGGAGCAAATTCATCAATTTCATTATTAAAAATAAGCAATCAATCATCGGATGTTATATTTGAAAATAACAAAATAGTAGTAACCTCAAATAATGCAACAACCACAAAGAATTATTTTGGTGGAGCTATATATAACGGAAGCACCGGACAACTAAATATTGAAAGTATAGTAGATAATAAGAGTATCGTATTCAATAATAATGAGGCTCTAAATGGAGGTGCAATATATAATAGTGCAAATGGTCAAAGCGTAGCTTTAGGGACTTCATCAATTACTTCATATTTGACATTAAAGTCAGCCGGTGGAGATATTGAATTTAATTCAAATAAAGCTGCTGAAAATGGTGGAGCCATATATAATAGTAGCACTTCAACAGGAACTCTTACATTAACGGCAAATAATTCTTCTTCATTAAAATTTGCTTCAAATAGTGCCAAAAACGGCGGTGCAATATATAATACTGATGAAAGTACAGTTTTACTGCAATTAGGTAATAACTCTGCAATTAGTTTTTCATCAAATAATGTAAGTAACAATGGTGGAGCAATTTATAATGAAAAAGCCAATATTCAAATAGAAAATCTTACCACCGCACAAACATCAGAGTTATTATTTGCTTCAAATAAGGCTCAAAAAGGAGCAGCTATTTATAATACGAGTGATGCAAATATTTCAGTAACATTAGAAGATAATAATAGTTTAATGTTTAATAATAATGAAGCTTTATCTAATCAGGGCGGTGCAATATATAATGAAGCAAATGCCGGCGTTAATATTGAACTAAAAGATAAAGCAAAGTTAATATTTAATACAAGCACTGATGATGTTTATAATTTAGGAGAAGTTACAATTTCTGGAGATTCGCCAAATTCGGTTGTAAATACAATGAAAGGGGCTGTAATAAGCAATATACATCCAAAATCAATTTCTCCATCATTAACTCAAGTTGTACTAAATTCAACATTTGGTGGAAATGGTAAATACAATATAAGTAATACTCAGTTAAATTTAGGTAGTAGTGGTTATATAGATTATGAACCAACGATGAATTTTAGTAATAATACAATTAATATGGCTGGAGGTTCATATATAAATTTAGATACAACAGATACACTTCTTAACAATGATTTTGATATATCTCGCGGAGCCAAGCTCACATATAGAGCAACAACTTCAAGCTCTAATATCGTTTTGGCAAATAATGTAATAAATACAGGATTAATTGACTTGGGAGATGGTGTAACATCAAAAATAGAAATAAATACTTTAACCAGTAATGATGGAACAATACGCATTGATGTCGATAACCCTTCATATACAGCAGATGTTATAACAATTAATAATCGTATTTATGGAACAACAAATGTTGTATTTGATAATCAAAATACATTAACCATGGACGAACAGAAAATATATTTTGCTCAAACACAGGCAGAGCAAAGTTTATCTGAATATAAGTTTAATACTTTTGTTGTAAATAATTTATATGAAATCAATGTTGGATATGAACAAAATGGCCTTGTTTATGATTGGTTTTTATATAGAGATATAACAGCATTAAGTCCGGAAGTGATTGCATATATTGATTTACCACGTTCAGCAATAGAACAAACTCGTTCAATAATGTTGGATATTTCAAGAACAAATAAAGGACGATGCGATTGTTATAGTGATATGTGTTATAATCGCTACTGCCGATATACCAGTGATGATAACAAAGCAAGAATTTGGGCAAAGCCAGTATTCCGTATTGGTTCATTTGATAAACCTATTGAAACAGACGTAACTGTATATGGTATAGATTTTGGTTTTGATTATCAACCAACTCATAGTGATATGTTTGGTATCTTCGGTTCATATCGTAAAGGAAAGTATGAAAACGAGGGAAAAGGCGAAAAATACTTTTCAAACCAAGGTAGTGAACTGGATATTTCCAGTGCTATAGCAGGAATTTATTATCGAAAATATTTTGGTAACTTATATATGAATGGTGTTGTTTATGGTGGGCAACAAGATGTCGATGTAAAAGCTGACAACAGTGTAACTGCTTCAACAAAAGGCTTAAATATCGGAGCTCAAGCAGAAATTGGTTATGATATACGTACAACTCGACGTTCGGTATTAACACCATCAATTAAAGCAACATATGATTATATTAAGTTTGATGATTTAACTGATAGTACTGAAAAAGAAGTTGGTTTTGATGATATTCATGACATAGAACTGGAAGCAGGTATTAAATTTGAGTATCAATTTAATAATGAACGTCAACTACCTACAACAGGTTATATCAAACCATCAATTATTCAAACCCTTTCTAGTGGTGGAAAAGTTACTGTTGCTTCAAAAGAATTTGAAGAAACGATAGAAGATGACACATTAGGTCGTATAGAAATAGGAGCTGATGCAGAGTTAATCGAGAACTTCTCTGTAGGAGCCTTCGGAAATTACACCTTCGGATCTGAGTATAATGCTTGGGGTGTTGGTGGAAATATTAAGTATGTATGGTAATTATTTAAGTAAAATATTATAATTTATTATCAAATATATTATTTTAAGATAACAAAAAAACTTCACAAATCGTGAAGTTTTTTTGTTAAAATTTATTATTTTTCATTTTTCATAAAATTTTCTAACCAATGAATATCATATTGCCCGTCTAAATATTCTGGTTGTGAAATAATATTTTGGTGTAAAGGAATTGTTGTATTAACTCCCATAATAACAAATTCTTCTAATGCTCTACGTAAACGCATTAAACACGCATTTCTAGTTCCAGCATGAACAATTAACTTCGCAATCATGCTATCATAAAACGGTGGAATAGAGTATCCAGAATAGATCTCAGAATCAACTCTGATGCCGAGCCCACCTGGAGCATGCCATTCTTCTATTTTTCCCGGACAAGGAATAAATGTTTTCGGATCTTCGGCATTAATTCTGCATTCAATAGCGTGTCCTTCAAATTTAATATCTTCTTGAGTATATCCTAATTGAGCACCACTAGCTATACGAATTTGCTCTTTAACAATATCAATTCCAGTAATTGCTTCAGTAATAGGATGTTCCACCTGTAAGCGAGTATTCATTTCCATGAAATAGAATTTTCCATTTTCATACAAAAATTCCAAAGTTCCAGCACTGCAATAGCCAATTTTCTCGATAGCTTTTCTAACTATTTCGCCAATTTCTTGACGTTGACTTTGATTCAATGCAGGAGAAGGGCATTCTTCAATAACTTTTTGGTTATTGCGTTGAATAGAACAATCACGTTCTCCCAAGTGAACAACATTGCCATATTTATCGGCCAAAATTTGCATTTCGATATGACGAGGGTGTTGTAAATATTTTTCCATATATACAACATCACTAGAAAATGAAGCTTTAGCTTCTGCTTTAGCCATAGTAAATGCTTCACCAATTTCTGAATCATTAAAGGCAATTTTCATACCTTTTCCGCCACCACCATCTTTAGCTTTAATAATCACCGGATAACCAATCTGATTAGCCCAATGTTTAGCATCTTCAATAGAATTTAAAGCAGGAGAACCTTCTGTTATTGGCAATCCAGCCTCTTTTGCTGCTTTTCTTGCTGTAATTTTATCGCCCATCAAACGCATTTGAGCAACGGTAGGACCAATAAAAGTAATTCCATGTTTTTCTACCATTTCCGCAAAATCAGCATTTTCAGATAGAAAACCAAAACCTGGATGAATTGCATCAGCGCCAGTGATAATAGCGGCAGAGATTATTGCCGGTTTATTTAAATACGAATCAGTAGAACGAGCAGGACCAATACAAACAGCTTCATCTGCTAATCTTACATGCATAGCATTAGCATCTGCTTCGGAGTGTACAGCCACAGTACGAATACCCATTTCTCTACAAGCACGATGTATTCTTAAGGCTACTTCACCACGGTTCGCAATCAAAACTTTTTCAAACATATTATATCCTAAGGTTATTCAATTACTACCAATGGTGCGCCATATTCAATAGGATCACCGGTTTCAACCAAAATTTTCACAACTTTTCCGCCTTTATGAGCTTTTACAGGATTAAATGTTTTCATAGCTTCAATCAAACAAACTGTATCGCCTTCAGTAATAATATCACCAACTTTAACATAATTAGGTGAATTAGGATTACTTGAAAGGTATACAACACCTACCATTGGAGATTTCACAGCATTAGGATTATTTGTATAATCTGTTTGTTCTTTAACCTCTTCATCAGCCACAGTTGTTGTAGCTGGTACTGACACAGGAGCAGGAACTGGAGCTACTGGAGCATAATTAGGTACAACGCCTCCTGTAATTTCCCTAACCAATGAAATTTTACAGCTTTCATCTTCATATTTGAGGCCTGTTAATTGATTTTTATCTAATATTTCTGCCAGTCTGCTGATAATCTTTGTATCAATAGGGTTTGACATATTTTTTCCTTTTCTAAAATTTTACACTAACGTTAGCTATATTATTTTTTTAGCTAAAATACAATAAAAATGTTCAATCCTTTTGGATAAAATTAACTATTCCTTCATTTCTACAACCTCAAATTTGGGATTCATATAGAAATTATCTAATCCACCAGATAAAGCAACTTTTTTATAACCATTAGCAACTAACTCACACATTCCGAAAACGTGAGGTAGCCTAATTTTTTCCTTTAGACTGACAATTTTTATTGGTTGAGAAAATTGCCAATCAGGAAGTTCTATTTGTACTAAATTAGGAGAAAATCTCAACATATAGCTAGGTATACATGTAATCAAATATTTTTCATTAAGCAAAGTTAAAAGTTGATCAAAATTCGAAGCCTTGCAATCCAAATGCTTCATCTTGCTATATCTCTTTGCTGTATCAGGATTGAATCTATAATATTCATTACAAACAAGTAGGTGATGATTTTCATATAGATCATTTGTATTTTTTGGAAGTCCATATTTATCAATATATTTCTGTGTCGTAGCTAATGCAAATTTCATGTCTCCAGAACAAATTACTTCTGTATCCACCCAATTGTCTCTACAATAAGTAATACACACATCAACATCTTTCATCATACTGTTATTAAGTATTTCATCAGAAATAAAATTGCATGTAATGTTTGGATGCTTTTGTTGAAAATCATCTAAATAATAATAAAAAGAACGTAAAGTAGCGGAAGGAGCTCGTAAAGTAATACTATTTTGAGTTTCACCGCATTTATAGTCATCTATAAGAAGTGCAACACGCTCAATACAATCTGTTGCCATTCCGTATAGTCTTTGTCCATCGGCAGTAATTTCTGTTCCATGACTAGTTCTAAACATTAATTTTTTACCAACCAATTCTTCTAAATCTCTCATCTCTTTGGATAAGTTAGATTGCTTTAATCCCAAAAATTCGGCAGCACCTTTTAATTGTTTATAATCTACAACAGTAACGAAATGAGATAATAACTTGAAAATAAGTATATTTTGTCTTACAGGCATAAAAACGGTTCCTTCTATTATATTTAGTTGTAAACATTATTAATAAAACATATTTAATAGTCAAATACTTATTTTTATAACTCACAATTATATTTTTATCCTAATCTATAATTATAACTCATAATTGAAAATTTATCTTATTCTTATTTTATAACAGAAAAATATATTTTTTTCACATTTTAATCTTGAAAAAATATAATTATTATCACAATCGGATCAACAATTTTAGAAAGGAGATCACGATGAATCTTTCAGTTAAAAAAAGTCGTATACCAGATAGAATTTATTTCGCTTTTGGTGTATTAGAAGAAAATTTCTTAAAGAATAATCATCATAAAGAATTAATAAAATTACAAATATTACAACACGAGTTAGCAAGAGATGCTGCTCAAAGAATAAATTAAAAAATAGGAGGAGGCTGTCATGAATCAAAAACAATTCGATTATATAAACGATATTTATAATATTGAAGATAATATAGAAAAAATGAAAAAATATTTCCATGCCAATGGTTTTACGAATGAATATAGAATGGTATTGGAAATTCAAGAGAGTTTCAGATGCGGTATTTCCGCCAAGTTGATGGCCTTAGATAAGATACCTTTTAACTAGTAGAATTCACGTTACGAAAAGCTTTTATAAAAAAATACACAATTTATAAAAAAATATATAGACAATTAAAAAAAACTGTATTATAAAGCTTTCCGTAACCATGGTCGGGTAGCTCAGTCGGTAGAGCAGAGGACTGAAAATCCTCGTGTCGGCGGTTCGATCCCGTCCCCGACCACCATCTCAAAGCAAGCTCCCTTTAAGGGAGCTTTTTTTTGATATTAAAGCCAAAGCACAAATTGACGTCTTAAAACAACAACGTGAAAATAATTTGCAGCATATGAGACAGCCAATGACGGAGGAAGAATACAAAGAGTATGATGATAATGGTGAATACATTGGTACCAAATCATTAGCAGCATCTTCTTTTATGTTTTTTGTGCTTTTGTTCTCAAAGATTGGTTGGGGCTGCTATTGACTTGTTTTCCTCTCAATTTATTGGTTATCTATAAGGTAATCTACTTACTGACTAAAAAGAGATTAAATAATGCTAATCAGAATTTAGTGACTTTACTAATATCTATTCTTTATCTGATATATCTGGACACTACTGACAGATGGAATAGTAGGACAAATGATTCGAGAAATATGAAATAGCGAATTATTAATAAATTTCATGGTATAAGTTATATTAATTTCAGCCTCTATATAAAAATCAGGCAGATTTTATGGTGTTAATCATATTAAATTTAACTAGAATTTTCAGATTCCTAAAGCTATTATACTTTATAAACAATAAGACTAATATGACACAAGCAGGGAAATGCCCCTAAAAACAGGATGTTTGGTTGTAATAACGATATGTATAAAGTTAGAGAAGAAATTATGAACAAGATGATGCACTCAACTTCATATCGATACGCTCAATCAAAAATACTATTAATATATTAAAAGGAGAGAATTGATGAAAAAATTTATATTATCATTTATAAGTGCATTATTATTTTCATTCAATACACAAGCTACAGAAGTTCAAGATGCTGAAAATTCATTGTTGCTAAAATTAAAGGATGGAGATGTAATTATTCAAATGTATCCGGATGTAGCACCTAATCACGTTGCTCGTATAAAAGAATTGGTTCGCTCAGGATTTTATGACGGATTAAAATTTCATCGTGTAATAGATGGCTTTATGGCTCAAACAGGTGATCCAAGAGGAAACGGAACTGGCGGTAGTGGCAAAAAATTAAAAGCTGAATTTAATAACAAACATCATGGAAGAGGTGCTGTATCAATGGCAAGAGCATCAAATCCAGATTCTGCTGATAGCCAATTTTTTATTTGCTTTAAGGATGCCGGATTCTTAGATGGTCAATACACCGTTTGGGGGCAAGTAATTTCAGGAATGGAGTTTGTTGATAAAATAAAAAGAGGTGGTCCAAACAATGGTATGGTTGACAATCCTGATACCATTATTGAAATGAAAGTATTATCTGACGTAAAATAAAAAAAGAGGCACAATAATGTGCCTCTTTTGAGAAGGATAAAGATATCAAGAATTACTCAATTACCAACAGAGTTTTCTACAACATCTATGACATCTCCAACGGTTTTAACGTCTAACTGATCATTGGGCCATTCAATGTCGAAATTCTCCTCGCATTTAATGATCAACTCCATAGCGTCAAATGAATCTAACCCCAAGTCATCACGTAAATTGAGTTTTTCTGTCTCTGAACTTGTGTTAATTAAATCAGAAACAGTGATGTTCATGCGTAGCGACACGATAATGTCCAATACAGTGCTTTTAATTTCAGTTCTTTGCATAAGTAGATAAAATTAAATAATATTGATAGTCGACGTTGTATCAAGACAACTCTTTTTCAACCAAATCAACAAATTCGCCTAAAGTGATGTTACGCTCAATATCAATAGGCAGATTTATTTGAAACTTTTTTTCGCACTCAATGCAAAGATGACACATGTCGATGGAGTCTAGTCCAAAGTCCCTAGTTAGTGAAAATTTTTCACCTTTAACGCCCTTAACATTTTCACTTTCAAAGTTGAAACTGTTTTCTGAGCGCAATGATCTCATCACACCGATGACCTCATTTCTAATATCGTTTCTGTCCATAAATATAAATAAATTATAAGTTATACGAGAAAAAACATATCATTAAATGAAAAATTTGTCAAATAAAAAAAGGTCAAAGTATATCCTTATGCTAGAACATAATCTTAACTATTATAAAAAAACAGCTCAAAACTTCAAAGTTTGAGCTGTTTGGTAACCTCGTTATGCTAAAATACTATTAGTACCGGCACCTTTTTTGCGTTTTTTGGCTTCTGCACGTTCGAGCTGATACGGGGTCATAGGCTTGTGTTTGACAAAGTCGCCTTTCTGTTTTTTCTGGTTTTTAACACCTCTTTGTTCTTTTCTTGCCATAAGAAATGCATTTTAAGTTCAACATAATATAATAAAAATCACTATAGGAACTCGTTTATAGTATAAAATATAAAATTTGTCAATATTTTTGTTTAATAAAAATCCCCGCCATTTGACAGGGATTTAAAGGAGATATAAAAACTTTAATTAATCATCAATAGAATCAGTTTCATCATCACCAATCATTTCTGTTGTTAAATGTCCGGCTTCTGCCCTAATTTTATTTTCAATTTCATCTGCAACAGCTTGATTTTCTCTCAAGAAATTTTTGGCATTTTCACGTCCTTGTCCGATTTTATCTCCATTATAAGAGAACCAAGCACCTGCTTTTTCAATAATACCGGATTTAACACCTAAATCGATAAGTTCACCGACTTTTGAAATACCTTCACCGTACATTATATCAAAATCAACAGTCTTGAACGGAGGAGCTACTTTATTTTTAACAATTTTAACACGTGTTTGTGAGCCAATAACGTCTTCTTTATCTTTAATAGCACCGATGCGTCTGATATCAATACGTACGGAAGCATAAAATTTTAATGCATTACCACCGGTTGTCGTTTCAGGGTTTCCAAACATCACACCAATTTTCATACGAATTTGGTTAATAAATATAATCAATGTATTAGAACGAGCAACCGTAGATGTCAGTTTACGTAACGCTTGACTCATTAAACGAGCTTGCAACCCCATGTGTGAATCACCCATCTCACCTTCTAACTCAGCTTTAGGAACAAGAGCGGCCACAGAATCAACAACCATTACATCAATAGCTCCGGAACGAACCAATGTATCTGCAATTTCTAAAGCTTGCTCTCCTGAATCTGGCTGTGATACTAACAAGTTTTCAACATCAACTCCAATTTTTTTCGCATAAGATGGATCTAAAGCGTGTTCAGCATCAATAAAAGCACAGGTTCCGCCAGTTTTTTGTGCTTGTGCAATAACACTCAAGGCCAAAGTCGTTTTACCGGAACTTTCTGGGCCGTATATTTCAATAATTCTACCTTTTGGTAAACCACCAATACCCAGAGCGATATCAATTCCCAATGAACCTGTTGATACAGCCTCTATATCAATATTGGTATTTTGACCGAGTCTCATAATAGAACCTTTACCAAAGGCTCTTTCTATTTGGCTCAGAGCCGCATCTAATGCTTTATCTTTTTCCATAATATATTCCTTAAAAAATGTTATTCTATTCATTTATCGGGCATTTAAATTAAAAACACAACACAACAATGAAATTATCCGCTGAAATGTATATTGTTCTATTTTTGTTCTTTTTGCAAGAGTTATTTTTAATTGTGAATAAAAAATATAAAAATATTAAATATATTAACATATATGATAATACTTCAAATCGAGGAGATTTCCATGTTAACAACGTCATATAGACTTTTAGAAACTGAATACAAAAGATGTTTACAACATGTAAAAGGTAATAAACATTTCACTCACTATGCTCAAGAAAAGTATCGTCATTCTATGCAGGTAATGGGTGCGGGGAATTATCTGGTTAGGCGTATTGAGTGGTTAAAAAATAAACCAAAAGAGTATATAGAAATGGTTAAATCCACGATTCTATTACATGATGTTTATCGATTCGCAAATATCATAGAAAATTTTAATGGAAGACGTGATTTTGATCATAGTGTTGAAGGAGCAAATTTTTTACGTCAAATAGATATTTTTTCAGATATTCGTGTATGGTTACCAATAAAACATCATGGACACTTAATAGAAGAGTTATATCAAGACACGGAGTATTTGAGCATTAAAGACAAAGCACTCCAACAAGAGGTTGAACATATATGTTTTATTGTCCGAGATGCTGATAAAATAGCCAACTTACATATGTTAGCATATGAAGATAATATGCGTTCTTTGTTTCTAGGTAAGGCACAACCTGAAAATATTGAAGATAGTTCAATTTCTGATTTTGTTAAGGAAGATGCGTTCAAAGAAACAACAATTCGCCGAGATTTACGTACAACTGTAGCTGATAGAATAGCAAGTTATTTATCATGGTATATGGATATAAATTATCAATATTCCATAGATTTTTGCACAAAGTTAGATGTAACGGAACGTTTACTAAACATGCTTAACGAATTCTGCTCAGATGAACAATTTAAACGCCAATATCTTGAATTTTTCCGCAATTATTTAGCAACTCATAAATTTTTGCGCTAAATTATTTCCATAGGCGTTTTTTTCCTCTAAACTCTTCTAACGCAGATGTAATTATTGCACCAATTAAAACGACAGTCCACCAAGAATACATCCAAACCAATATAATTGGAATAGCCGCTAATGTTCCATATAGTGTCTTATATGTTACATTCAATGAAATGAAAAGGCCAAATCCATAACGCAAAATAAGCATCAAACAAAAGGCCATGCAAGCTCCCCAAAAGGCACTAGAAAATCTCACTTTCTTGTTAGGAACAGCCATATATGAAAACATTAAAGCACCTAAAGTGAGTAAATTTGGCAAAACAATAGTTGTAAATAAATTATATCCAATCAAATTTTCCGGACTAAAATATCTGATTGTCAATAAATATCCTTTTAATGAAAAAGCAGTCCCCAGTAGCAAAGGACACAATGTAATAATCGTCCAATATAATGTAATTTTAGTTGTTATACTTCTGTGTTTATTGACCCTAAAAATAAAATTAAAACTATTTTCAATTGTCGAAAGCAATAAAATAGCCGTAACCGCAATACCCACAACACCTAAAGTTGTTAATTTTGAAGCGGCACCAACAAATTCGATTAAATAATTTTGAATATTTTGCTCAATATTTGGCACAAAGTATTGAATAATAAAATCCTGAACTTGTGAGCGAACATCTTCAAACACCGGAAAAGCCGTAAATATGGCAAGTACAATAGCAATTAACGGAACAACAGCAATTAAAGAAGTATAACTCAATGACGAAGCAACTTGTAAAACCATTGCATCATTAATTCTCTTTTTTAAATATTTGATAAAAAGTTTACTAATCTTTCTAAATTTTTCCCATTTCTGCTCTTTAAACATACTAAAACTTTCAAAAAAATGTTTACAAAAAGAATAAATTTGTTTAAGTATCACTACAGTAACTTACTTCCAAAAAAGAAAGTAGTCTAGTAATTTTTATAAGGAAAAGGAAAATATTATGACCGCTAAACAACTTATGGCTGGTAAAAAAGGCTTAATAATGGGGCTTGCTAATGATAAATCTATTGCTTGGGGAATAGCTCAAGCTTTGAGTGAACAGGGAGCTCAAATAGCAGTTTCTTATCAAAATGAAATGTTAGAGAAAAGAGTTAGACCATTAGTAGAACAATTAGATAATTCATTACTAATTAAATGTGATGTATCTGATTCTGCTTCTGTTGAAGCTTGTTTTAAAGAATTAGAAGAAAAATGGGGTAAAATAGATTTTCTTGTTCATGCCATTGGTTTTTCAGATAAAGATCAGTTAAGAGGTAGAACAATTGATACAACCTTGGATAACTTTACAATGACAATGCATATTTCATGCTACTCTTTCATTGAGGCTTGCCGTTGTGCGTCTCCAATAATGAATGAAGGTGGTTCAATTTTAACTTTAACTTATTTGGGCGCTGAGCGTGTATTACCAAACTACAATATTATGGGTGTTGCAAAAGTGGCATTAGAAGCATCTTTTCGTTATGCAGCTGTTGATTTGGGTAGTTAAGGTGTTTGAGTTAAT
>JAZNJJ010000022.1:0-2609 GCA_045577985.1 Alphaproteobacteria bacterium | reverse complement strand
TTGTTTTTCTTCAAAAATCGATTTAAAATCGGGCTGAACTTCGGGAATTAAAATATTTAAATTATCAAGCATATTTAGTGCAGATAGAATTTTAATATAATTTGAAAACTTAGAATCCACACCATTTTCAATTCGGACCTCAGTACTGGACGAAATACCGCACTTATCTGCCAAATCGGCTTGTGTGATGTTTAAAGAAATTCTATGCTCTTTTATTCTTTGACCAATTTCTTTTAAAATAGATATTTCATTCTGATTTCCACCAATTTTCATATCAGCACTCCATAAAATTAATTTATCAAATTTGCATAATTATAATACCATATTGCAATTAATTTGTCAAGTATGATAAATTAGTCGTTTCTTTTACTACACTGTTATTTTATATCGAAAATTGGAAAATCTTGGAGAACGCTATTCTCGGGGAAAATGTCAAGAGAACACCATAAATTTTTTGAAATTTATTTTTTCCTTTGTTTATGCGGTTTTCGAGACTTTATTTATGGGTGCGGCTATGGGTAGGTAGATGCAAAAAATAGACGACGTCATATTTTGAGGAAATTCAAAATAGCGGTAATGCATCCACAAAATAATCAATGCTCTTTTATAAATGGTATGTGTGTTGCAAAAAACGACATTTTATGATATAATAATAAAAAAAGGATATCAAGAGAGCAACTAAAATGGGTATTAATGTCGCAGAAATTAAAGACCAAGTAGAATATTTATTATTTTCTTCTTCCAAGGAAAAATGTATATTTATATCTTATAAAAAAGAAGACAAAGAAATCGCATGTAAGATTGGTGATTTTTTAAAAAATGAGGTAGATGTTAATATATATCTTGATTTGAACGATTCTGAATTAAAAGAATCGGTTATTCTTGAAGATAACGAAAAAATTGTTAATTCAATTAAAACTGGTTTGGAATGCAGTACGCATCTACTCTGCCTTGTATCAGATAAAACCAAACTATCTTGGTGGGTGCCATACGAAATTGGTTACGCCGACAAAAAAGGCCTAGATATTGCTTCACTCAAACTATCTTATGTAGATGATATACCTGAATATTTAAAAATTAAAAAAGCCATATACAACAAGGAAGAATTTGCAGATTATTTATGCGACTTTCTTCCATATTCCTACATGTTTTTTCAAAAAAATCGTGAAAAGATTTTAAATAAAGAATGGTCCCCCATAGAAAAATTTATTGATTAACGAGGTGTTACAATGTTCGGTTACCGTAAGCCTAAACATAAAGTTTTTATCAGCTATTACCATGCTGATGACCAAAAGTATAAAAATTACATAGATACGTATCTAAGCGACAATATAATTAATAAATCTGTAATGGCAGGAGAATACGATTCAGATAATAGCGACGAATACATAAAAAGGTTAATTCGTGAGGATAAAATAAGCGATTCTTCTATAGTTGTCGTTTTGGTTGGAGCAAATACTAAAAAACGCAAACACGTAGATTGGGAAATATATGCTGGATTACGAAAAAGTGTTAATGGTTGTTCTGCGCTTATAGGAATTTTATTGCCTTCAGTAATAGCATATGGCGGATATTTTCCACAAGATTTACCACGAAGGCTCAGCGATAATGTTGATAGTGGATATGCTACATTATACACGTGGGATGATGCTATTAAAAATTTCGATCAAATAATTGATAAAGCGTATAACGAAAAATCTAGCAAACTCTTTAAAGTTAATAATAGCCGTCTTCAAATGAAATACAATGAATGGTAGTGATTATTATATGGAAATTATAGATATCTGGTTTGACTCGTTCAGCACTTTAATAATTAGTTTTAATTGGATTGCCCTTTTGGTGGTCTGTTTGTTAATTGTTGCTATAGTCTATGTATTTAAATTTACAGTAAATCATATCAATAAGAGCTCAGTAATTATTGATGAAGTATCTCTTGGCATAGGCGATAACAAAATTACATTCAAGTATGATAAAAAGGACAAAGAGATAGCTTATAAATTATGGGTAGAATTATCAACGAGGAAACTCGGAATCCCCTTCGACAAGGAAAATGATGTTATTGTTGAGGTTTATAATTCATGGTATAGTTTTTTTGGAATTGCTAGGGAATTATTGAAGGAAATTCCTGGTAACCATATCAACAATTCCACAAAACTCATTACCCTCACAGAAAAAGTTTTAAATCGTGGCTTGAGACCACATTTAACAAAATGGCAAGCAAAATATCGCAAATGGTACGAACAAGAAGTTACAAAGCATCCAAATTCTTCTCCGCAAGAGATTCAAAGACAGTATCCTGAATACAATGTACTAATTTCTGATATTTTAAATACTAATGAAAAAATGATTTTTTATAAAAAACTGATGCATGAAATTGCATTTAAATAATCTTCAAAAAGACCGTCTGTTTAAATAAACAGACGGTCTTAAGTTTATAAACTTTATGCCGATTTTTTCTTTTTGTCTGGTTTTTCTGGTTCGATAAGTTGCTTGTTGAGTTCGATATATTCAACTGCCTGTTCATAAGCATCTTGAAATTTGAACACAACCTCAATGTCTCCGCCCTCGTGTATGAAAATTTCTTGCACAAGTTCGGTAAGCAACGGTCT
>JAZNJJ010000021.1:0-44360 GCA_045577985.1 Alphaproteobacteria bacterium | reverse complement strand
TGAAGTTTTATCTAAAATATGCAATAATGTTACTGTTGAAAATGGTCGTAATAACAATAAACTAGATATAAAAATTAATCAAATTATACCTAATAATAGAACGAATATCATTAATCAAAATAATGTGACTGATCACAAATCGATCTCTATTAAAAACAATTTAATTCAGACAAAAATCAAATCTACTTTCGTTGAAAGCTTGATACAAAATCCTGTTAAGCCGGTAATAAATACGCCTGTAAAACAGGATGTTGTTACAGCTTCAACATTACAGCCAGTTAGGTCTACTTTCGTTGAAAGCTTGGTACAAAATCCTGTTAAGCCGGCAATAAATACGCCTGTAAAACAGGATGTCGTTACAGCTTCAACATTACAGCCAGTTAGGTCTAAATTTTTAGACTCTTTGTTAAACACACTATTGACTATACGTAAAGATAATTTAAATAAAAAACCTGAAAATAGGATAATAACGAGAAAGCCTATTCAATCTAAAATTCAAGATATTATTAATACGAAATAAATTTATGCTGACGAGTATATATTATACGTGCAATATAAGTAATAATCACCTTATTATTTATGAAAGTGAGAACCACCAATTTCTACTGCAATAAAATAAAGATGTTATATCTCTAAACATTTTGTTTACTATTTTTGTTAACATTTAGTAACATCATAATTAAGTGTAATAATTATTTACACCTAAAACAGACAGAATTAGGTGATAATAATCTTTATATTTAAATTTATTATATTTCCTGTTGTGTCGTATTTTTGAGCTTTTTAATTTCTTGTTGTTTTTTGTAATCATCAATATATTTAGATAAAACTTCTGAATATTTTAGCACGGCATCTTTTGTTTTTAGATTGTTTTTTGCATATTCTAATGCATTTTGTGCTATTTTTTGAGCTTCTTCATAATTTTCTTCTGCCCAACGGTATTTTTCATCTAAATCGCTTAAATCGTATCTTACAGGAATATAGTGAACAAAAGGTTTTAGGTCCTTCATAAAATATTCAACATCATTTCTTTCTATTATAAATAATGGTCTGTTAGAAAACATTAATAGTTTTATTCTAGCAGAATAACCTGTACCTGGAGCATCAATCAGATATTTATATTGAGCATGATCTGGTAATGATACATATTTTGTAGCTTTTTGTCGTTCTAATTTATCTTTTTTGGTTGTTGGTCTTATCCAGTTCATGCCGATAAATTCAAATTTTTCATTATACAAACCTTTTTCAACAAGTCTTTCTCTAACTTTATTTGTTTCGGTGTTACCAATCCAAAATATTTTATCATAAATATATGGTTTCTTTCCTGCCTCTTCTATTTCTTTACAAGTTTCATCATAATCTTCAAAACCACACTCAGGCCAACCATAAAAAGAAAAATCAGGAATTTGGTATTTTCCTTTTACATTACGATATGAACAAGCTAAATTTGAGGCATTAAAAGAATAATCTCCTGTTTCTATAGTTAATGAAAAATCTGTATCAATTTTCTCTCTAATTAAATTAAATGCATTTATAAATAGGTTTATGTTATTAATTACTCGGTGTTCCCACGCTTTCTTTTAGTGTCTTTTAATTAATTGAAAAATGAATATTCTTTATTTCAACAAAGCTTTTGCTAGGTTTTCTATTTGTTCAATATCTTTTTCTTTCATTGATGATTTAATTGTTACTTTCTCACTTAAAAAGGTAATATTTTTCAGACAAGATAGTTCTTCTTGCATTTTCTTTGCAGCTATTGGTGCCCATGAACCATTTTCAATAAAGCCAACTGTTCTATTTTGATAATTTTTTGACTTCAAATGGTTTATAAAGCTTTCCATATATGGAAATAGTCCTCCATCATATGTTGGAGAAGCTAAGACAAGTCTGTCATATCTAAATGCATCTTCAACCGCTTCAGCCACATCATCTCTTGCTAAGTCGCTGATGACTACTTTTGAAACTCCCTTATTAATGAGAACTTCCTTTAGTTTTTCCGCTACTTTTTTAGTATTTCCATAAATAGACGTATATGCAATGAAAACACCTTCATCTTCTGGTTGATAACTACTCCATATATTGTATTTATTTATGTAGTATCCTAGATTTTCTGTTAACATTGGGCCATGTAATGGGTAAATTTTTTGAATATCCAAATTTGATGCCTTTTTAAGTAAATTTTGCACCTGAACACCATATTTACCCACAATATTAATATAATAGCGCCTTGCCTCACAATCCCATTCTTCTTCGACATCTAATGAGCCAAACTTTCCAAATGCATCAGCAGAAAATAGTATTTTTTCCTTATTTTCATATGCAACCATCACTTCTGGCCAGTGAACCATTGGAGCCATCACAAAAGAAAGAGAATGTTCACCTAAAGACAAAGTATCTGTCTCACTTACAATTATCTGCCGATTACTTAA
This sequence comes from Alphaproteobacteria bacterium, assembly GCA_045577985.1. Classification (GTDB taxonomy): domain Bacteria; phylum Pseudomonadota; class Alphaproteobacteria; order RF32; family CAG-239; genus RUG410. The sequence continues at coordinate 41,931 of JAZNJJ010000021.1, read as the reverse complement.
GTCTAAGTGTTCAAAAAATTGCGGTATCATCTGAAAAGTTTTGGCATTTGATACAACTTTTGCTGATTTGTACTTATTTAAAAAACGCTCAATACTACCAGCATGATCTGGTTCCATATGCAAAATAATTAAATAATCCGGTTCTTTATTTCCCAATATTTTATCTAAATTATGACTCCATTCATCATACATATTTATATCAACCGTATCCATTACTGCTATTTTATCATCTGCAATAACATATGAATTATAGGAAATTCCGTTAGGAACAACATATTGTCCTTCAAATAAATCTATTTTTTTATCATTAACTCCAATATAAAATATTTTATCTGTTAAACGATTATTATGCATAAAAGACCTCTCTATGATTTTATTTTTTACTCAGAAACATATTATATATGTAATATGCTATGCCTAAAACAAAAAATATTATAATTAAATAAAATGATACGTATAAAATAAATATGGATATTAATATGCTGAAAAATATTAATATTATACGCAATAGCCAATTAAATATGGTTTGTTTTGATGATATATTGTATACTTCTAAATCTTGGTGCCCATTTACACCCCTTCCACATTTTGGACAATTTGTTGCATCAACACTCATGTTAGCGCCACATCTATCACAAACTAAATATATACCATTACCAGTATCTGTTATAAAATGGAAACATTTTGGACATAACATTTTTTTCCAAAATTTATATGGTTTTACATCTTTTTGACAGTGAAAGCAGAAAAACTTTTTCATAATACACCTCTCTTCATGATATTTAGGAACATTTTTTTCAAAAAGCAAGGGAGCTATTCTTTTGTGAAAATGCTATTTTTATCTTTTTTATCAATACACAAAAAGATGTGATTATATCCAAAATTATTCATAATGCTTTGACAATAAAAATTCTCAACCCCTAATTCACTCTTGATGATAAATTGTAAATTGGAAAAAACTTCAGGTAAATTATCATTTTTTATAGCGGAAACAGGTGTTTTATTATCAAATTTGTACTTTTGAGTTTTTAAAGCCAGAATATAAGCAATGTAATCACTACTTTCTTTATACTCTGTTATTTTTTTATGCAATGCTCTTCCCGGTATTGTAAAACTAGATGTTTCATTTGCTATTTTTACATTAGGGTTATCTTCAAGAATTTGTGTAATTGCTAATCCAACATTTGGTGAAATAGCTATTATCATCGAATTTTCAGGTAATTTAATTTTTTCTGATTCTATTATTTTTTCAGATCCCAATCGATTTCCCCAACTAGTATACGGAAGTCCGGAAAATAAAACAAACAATAAAATAATCCCGCTGCTTGCGTAAATACTTACTCCCACAAGACTTTTGGGAATAATTTTGAAAAAACTTAAAACAATAAACACAGAGATTAACATCTCAAATGGTACAGCATATCTTATTATCGCGAACATCTTTAACCAAATCAAATAACTTATGATTGAAAATATTACTAGAAAAGCTATTTGAGGATATTTTTTTATGTTTGATATGAACTTCTTACAACATAAAGCACCTATGGTATAAATAATAAGTAAAATATATCCTAGAGCCAAACGAGCATCTAGCATATAAGGTTCTGCGGTAATTCGAACATCTTTTTGAAATGAAGCAAGAAATGGAAAAATTAAGTAATCAATCGGCCTTTTTTCATAAAAAGAACTATATGATAAAAATTCTTCCGAATAAAAATCAGATTTAAAAATATTATTTAGATAAGGAAAAATAGGATTGTTAAATTCTTTATATAAGATTACACCCCACCATCCATAAGTTAACATAAAACCACAAAAACCACCAAGAGCAAAAAAAGAAATTGTTCTTATTGGCGTTTTTAACTGTTTCCAAAACAATAACAATGTTAGCCCTAATGAAATACAATAAGTTATTATTGTTAATTTCAACCCTAAGGCTCCACCTACGATAAATCCGGCAATGAAAAATATTTTAGTTCGCTCGGTTTTTAATACAAATATTTCTCGATATAAAAGATATAACCCTGTTAAAACACATAATGATACAGGTATTTCATTTGATGAAGTACCATTTTGAGTTAAAAATGCAAAACCAGTAGATGCGAGAATAACAGATAATATTATTTGAGTTTTAGATTTTATTGTTTTTGTTCCGAAAATTAAAAAACATAATCTATAGAAAACAAAAAGAAGAAGCCCCCAATAAATGCTTTGATATATGTGAAGAATAACTGGTGTATCATTAAATTTATTTACAATAAAGTATGCGGGTATTTCAATCAATGGATTGTGGTAGCTATTTTCCATAGCTACAGCAATATTTTCAAATGTGCGATTATGAAAAAAAGCCCAAGGGAGATAATAGTGATAATTATTAAAATCACTAAGTATTTCATACCTATAAATAACACTAATAAGAATGCCTATAATAAGAAAAAAAGCACACATAATATAATTATTTTGCATTATTTGTGTTATTTTTTTATCTATTTTATTCATCTTGCACCTTTTATTATCTGTTTTTAGTTATTGCATTCTATAACTTTAAATAAATAAAGCAATCTTTTGTTATTTTTTAACGAATAACTCTGTATACTGTTATAAACTATGAAAGGGTGTATCATGAAAAAAGTTGTTATTATTGGTGCAGGACCTGCTGGTATTACTGCAGCTTATGAATTACTTGATAAATCAAAAGATTTTGAAATTACCATTTTAGAGGAATGTAATGAAATAGGAGGAATCTCTAAAACGGTTAATCACAATGGAAACCGAATGGATTTAGGTGGACACCGCTTTTTTTCAAAGGATACAGAGGTTACAAATTGGTGGAATAATTTAATGCCTATGCAAGGAGAACCTGCCTATGATGACATAAAAACTCAAAGAAAATTAGAACTCCATAAAGGTGGACCGAATCCTGAAAAAGAAGATATTGTTATGTTGAAAAGACGAAGAATATCAAGAATTTATTATAAAAAGAAGTTTTTTGATTATCCCGTAAAAATGAACATAAATACAATTTTAAATATGGGAATATTTACAACAATAAAGGCTGGATTTAGTTATATTTGGTCAACATTAAAAAAACTACCTGAAACATCTTTGGAAAATTTTTATATAAATCGTTTTGGTAAAAAATTGTATTCTATGTTTTTTGAAGGTTATACAGAAAAATTATGGGGTAGACATCCCAGAGATATATCAGCTGATTGGGGGGCTCAAAGAGTTAAAGGATTATCGATCATTGCAATAATAAAAGATATTTTCGGTAAAATTATTCCCAGAAAAAATAAACATGTTGAAACCTCGTTAATTGAAGAGTTTTCATATCCTAAACTTGGTCCCGGACAACTCTGGGAAACTGCAGCTATTAAAATAGAAAAGATGGGTGGAAATATCATAAAAAAAGCTAAAGTTATAAAGTTTATTACTGAAAATGAGCAAATAAATCAGGTTATTTATTTAAAAGATAATAAAGAATTTTCTATAAATGCTGATATTGTTATATCATCAATGCCTTTAAAAGATCTAGTGAATGGTTTTTCTTCTGTTCCTCAAGATATTAAATCAATAGCTAACGGACTGCCTTATAGAGATTTTGTTACTATAGGCTTGCTATTAAAAAATCTTAATCTAAAAAATAAAACAAAAATTAAAACTCTTAATAATATTATACCAGACTGTTGGATATATGTTCAAGACATTGGTGTTAAACTCGGTCGAATACAAATTTTTAACAACTGGTCTCCTTATTTGGTTAAAAAACCTGAGGAAAATGTATGGATTGGTTTAGAATATTTTTGTTCTGAAGGTGATGATTTCTGGAAAAAAAATGAAGAAGAATTGAAAAACTTCGGTGTTAATGAATTGTTGAAAATGGGTGTGATTTCTGATGATAAAAATATTCTTGATTATCATGTAGAAAAAGTAAAGAAAGCTTACCCAGCCTATTTTGATACATATAAAGATATAGATAAACTTATAAATTATGTCTCTCAATATGACAATTTATACTGTGTTGGAAGAAACGGACAACACAGATATAACAATATGGATCATTCTATGGTTACTTCTTTTGTGGCTGTAAAACATATTTTAGGTAAAATCAATGATAAAAAAGAAGTATGGAATGTAAATACCGAAAAGTCTTATCATGAAGCAAAAGAAAAATAGATTTTCGTTTTAATGTCCTAACGTATATCTTTGTTTTTGTAAAATCATATTTATTTCTTTGTTGTAAAACAACGAAAGGAGTTTTTACATGACAAAAAATAAACAACCTGGGTATTTGGCTGAAGATATTAGAGTAAAATACCATAAACCTGAAAAAAGCTTCATGCAAAAAGCAGAAAACATTGTAGATACCTTAATGAGAGGTGCTAAAAACAATGCACATTTAGCATTAAATCGACTTAACTTTTTCATAAGCAAAGCAGGTAAAGATTTGGCTGAGAGTAAAGAATTAGCTAAAGCAAAAGAGTTGTTGGAAAATTTAATAAATAAACAAAAACATTAGGAGAAATAAAATGAAATTAGATAAAAAATCAAAATCCGGTAAAGAAACAAACTCATCTTCTGTGAAAAAAGGTGGATGTGGTTGTGGATGTAAAGGTTCTGCTACAGAAGTAGACGAAATGGATATTATTGTTAGTGAATAGGAGGCATTTCATGAAAAATATGGTTTCAAAAATGAACAATCGTAACCATAATCAGGATATAGCTTCTTCAAATAAAAATAATGATATCAATAGTTTAATGAATTATTTATGGAATTATATGGATATGCCTAATAATTTTGCAGAAAATACATCAATGATTGATTTGGAACCATTGATACAGGTTTCCGAAACAAAGGATGCTGTTAATGTAACTGCGGAATTACCAGGAATTAATGAAAAAGATTTAGATTTAAAAATTTCATCAGATGGATATTTATCTATTTGTGGTGAAAAGAAAAATTCTAACGAAGTATCTAATAAAGATGCTTATTTTTCTGAAATTTCCTATGGAATGTTCAAAAGAATGATTCCTTTGCCTTGGGATTTAGATTATGATAATGTTGTTGCTGCGTATAATAATGGAGTATTAAATATTTCAATACCTAAATCTCAGACAGAAAAACAAAAATTTAAAAAAATTGCAATAAAAACAACTAATAAAAACTAAATGTTTCCCCGTTTCACATGAAACGGGGTTCTTTTTATAATTAACTTTTAACTAAAACTTAAATTTTGCGGAGTAGGATGACGATGTAGTATTGTGTATGAAAGGTTTGGTTATGCTAAAAGATACAATAATAGGAAAAATAACTTATTTTTCTACTGTATGTTCTTTTGTTTGTTTTTTTTATCCTCAAAAAGCTGAAGCATATAATTTGTCTCCGCTGTCTTTTTCAAAAATGTACCATCTCGCTCAAAACGGAGATGTTGAGGCATTAAGAGCCTCCATAAGAAGAGGACTAAACATAAATGTTATGAACAAAAATGGCGATACGGGTTTATGTATTGCTGCAAAAAATAAAGATGCATATACTTATAATGCCTTTCGTGCTGCAGGAGCAAATCCTCGACATCCTTGTGTCCAAAATATTAGTGATTATGAGGAGTTTGTAAATTCATCCAAAGTCGTCTCTTTAAACTCTTCACCTAGAAAAGCTTTTAGGGCTCTTGGCAAAGAAAAATACAGTATTTCTCCGACAACATGGTGGATTGTTGGCGGTTTAGCTGTTGGGGGAGGGGTTGCCGCATTAGCATCTGGCGGTGGCGGAGGTGGTGGAGATTCTGCCACAAATGAAGAAATTTACGAAAGTTTTGGTGATTCTGTAGCCTCATCAGGAAAAGTTTCAAAATCCACATCTGGAACAATGGTAAATGATGATAATATAACTCTTAATAATACAAATATTGCTCAAATAACAAAAATAAATTTGCGTAATAATATTTTGAATAATGCGAATTTTATGAATGCTGTATTAAGAGCTGAAGATGGCGGATCATATACAAATTCTAAAAATACGTCTTTACAAATTGGTTCCGGTGTTATTGGTATGGTTGCCACTGATGATAGTAGTATTATAAATAATGGTTACATTAATGCAGATGGATATAATGCGGCTATCGGTATGGTTGCAAGTAATGGTTCGTCTGCTGTTAATAATGGATCAAATGTAAATGGTATAAATTTAAATTTTTCTGGTTATAAAGATGATGATACTCTTGTTGGAATGTATGCAGATTCTAAATCATCTATAAAGAATAATGGAGATATTTCAGGAACAGCTATTCTAGCTTCAAAGGATCCAACAAGCACAGAGGAAGATAGCTCAACAGAAGGATCAAATGTAGCTTCTTCATCAAGTGAAGGTTCTATTATCGGTATGGAAGCCATGATAGTTAATGTCGGGAATAACCTTAAAAACGATTACATTGATGTAGAAAATAATGGAAATATTGAATTAAGCGCTGGTGATGGTGGAACAAATCAAGAGATTAAAGTTAGCTTGGTTGGTATGGGAAGTTATCTCGATGATGGTTTTTTAAATGGTTCTAAAAATATAAATAGAGCAGAAAACGTTTCATTGGTTAATAAAGGTGATATTTCTATTGGATATACTGGTACTTATAACTCTTTTGATGAAAATTCTTTAAGAAAAGGTTTAGGTGGTGTTGTTGGAATTAGGGCTGATGCAAATTCAACTGCTGTAAATTTCGGTAATATTTCCATAGATTTAACAGATGATGATGCGGGAACAGGAAATTCTATTGCTGTTGCAACTGGTATGCAATCTGTTCATGGCGGAAACATTCTTAATGAACAAGATGGAGTTATAAATATAGAGACATCTGCAACGAATGGACGAATTTCTTATGGTTTATTATCAGTAGAAGGATCTGGAACGGTTTCCGGATTATATACTAATTTAAACCAATCAATAATGAATTATGGACAAATCAATATGGTTGCAAGCAATAGTATGGGGATGGCTTCATATAATGGAGGAGAAATTATTAATAATGGAAAAATTGTTTTGGGTTCCGAAACAAACTCTCTTTATAGCAACAATATTGGTCTATACGGATCTGGTGTTGGAACAACTGTTAATTTAACAAACACCGGAGAAATCAATGTTTATTCTCATGATTCTGTTGCAATGGAAAATGATTATTCCGGTGGCACTGTGATAACAAATGATGGAATTATTAATATATATGAAAATGCGACAGATTCTCATGTTTTTGGTGGAAATTATAGTCAACTTGTGAACAATGGATTCATAAACTACTATGCAACCCCTAACTCGTCATCAGGGTCTTCAGAAGGATTAGGTGTTGGAATTGCTGTTATGACAACTAAAGGAAAAGTATTTAGTGGTGAAGAATCCTCGCAAACATCATCGACAACAGAGAAAATTTACAATAACAAAGTCATAAAAATTGATGGAGCAACAAATGTTGCAGCAATGATGGTGGAAACATCACAAGGTAAAGCTTATAACAACGGTACAATTAATATAACAGAAGAAATTAGATCTTCTATCGGTTCTGTTGGAATGTATTTAAATGGAGACTCTATAAGCGCAGCGCTCTTATCAAATAACGGATTTATAAATTCTTATTCCGATTATACTTATGGTATGGCTAGTGATGCTTCAAGTATTGCTTCTATGACAAACGAATTGAATGGTGTTATAAATATGTATGGCGACTATTCATACGGAATGTATGCATCCGGCAATAGTTATGTTTATAATAAGGGTAGTATTAATTTATATGGAGATAACAGTGTTGCTATTTATTCATCTGGAACAGGAGAAAATCAGGAGCAAGGCGTTATTTCTAACCGAGTAATAAATGTATATGGTGATAATAATATTGGTATTAAGATTGCTAATGGTGGTACAGCAAGAATTGTTGATTTAGGTGCTATAAATATATGTACAAAAGGAAACAATTGTAGTCAAACTGCTGCTGATACATTCACTTATATCGAAACAGGAGGTAAGACAACTCTTGATTCAAAATTTGTTTTAGAAAAAGGAACTTTTATAAAAGTAATGGAAGGTGGAGAATTTGTTAATAATGCGACTTTAACGACAAATTCTGGAAAATTGATATATGCTCTTTCTGGTTCTGCTGAAAATAATGGTTCTTTAAATATAAATGGCTCTGATGGATATGCTATTTGGTCAGGAAATGGTAGTACATCTAAAAATAATAATGAAATCAATGTAAACGGGTCTTCTTCATATGGAATATATATTGAATCTGGAGGATCTGCGTCTAATGAGTTAAATGCCACCATAAATGTTTCTGCCACAAAAAGTAGAGGTGTTTATATGTCTAATGGGACAAGTGGATTTACAAATGCTGGAGATATAAACGTGACAGCTAATAATAGCTATGGTATTTATGCAGAAAGTGGAGCTGGTGAAATTAATAATACCGGAAATATTTATATTAAAGAGGGTGTTACTGATAGTTACGGTATTTATGCCGGAGCAGAAACAACAATTAATAATACTGGTAATATTATATCGGAATCTGATAGCTATGCTGTTTATGCTTTAGGAGATGGAACAGTAACAAATACCGGAAGCATTGTTGGTAAAACTTACGGCGTTGAAGAAGAAAATACTCAAGGTGCATCAGTACAAAGCTTTTTAATGGCTAAAACTGGCGGAAAAATAATAAATAATGGCATTATTTCAACAAATTCATCTATGAATTTTGATGAATATACAGATGGTACAGGAATAATTTCCGTAGGTGAAAATGGTGTTTATGAGGCCACCTCTCTTAAAGGGACGGTTACAGCAGATTCGAGTATTGTACAGAATGCTTTTGAAACATTATATAAAACTCAAGACTCTTTCATTGGGGAAGACCTTGGCTTAAATGTAATTTCAGGATCTTATTTGTTCAATGCTGAAAAACAGACAAATGACAATGGAAATACAGATATAATAATGACCATGAAATCATTTGATGAGGTTGTATCAAATAAGAGTTTTGCTAATTATTTGAATGATAATTATAAGAATGAAAAAGGGGAAAATGTATTTAATAACTTAAAAGGAGCTTCATCTTCTTCTTTATTTAATCAGAATCTTGCTAAAGAATTTGGTTTCAATTTTGTTCCTAATCTAGCAAAACAAAAATTTGATACAGAAAAACTTGTAAATAGAGAAATAGTTGATGATATTTTAGAATATACACCTGATGATGATAGAGCTGTTTTAAAATTCGTAACACTCAATAATGATGTAAAAGAGAAAGGAATTGTTAGTAATTATAACAATAATGTTAATGCTGTTTATGGTTTTAAGGATTATTCTATAAATAAAAACATTAAAGTTGGTTATGGCTTATCTTTGATTAATTCTGATTTTGATTCTGATAATTATATGAATGGCTATAATAATGTTTTTGAGGTTTTTGCTCCTATTTCATTTAATAATACATACGCAGCAGTAATTAAACCTAAAATTGGATATGGTTGGGGACATTATAGACGACAGTCTGTAAATAGTGTGCATAAAGAAAATACCGAGGAATATTATTATGGTGTAGAATCTAAGGCACAAAAATCAATAGATGTTGGTTTTATTGATTTAGAACCTAATTTAGGTTTTAATATTACGGGTTTATATATGAAAGATATAAACGAAACTAATAATGGTTTAAAAATTGATGGTAAAAGCCTCATATCGGCAGAATCTACAATTGGTTTAGATTTAAAGAAAAAAATATCTTTTAACAAAGATCAAACTCTCCTGATTAAGGTTGGTGGAACATATTTCCATGAATTTGGTGATAAATATAAAACCAAAGCGACTGTAGATAATATGATTGGAAAATATAGTATTGTTAGTAATCGTATGCACAGAAACTATGGGCTTTTAAGTGTAAAAGCAAGATATAATTATAATAGATTGTCTATTAGTGCTTCTGCTAATATACCTTTATCGCAAGATAATAATGACTATTATTTGTTAGGAATTGGTTATAATTTCTAATATAGAAAAAGTTTAATCCTCGCTAAAAGCGAGGATTAAAAAACTTGGTGCGCTAGGCCAGACTTGAACTGGCACGGGATAAATCCCAACAGATTTTAAGTCTGCAGCGTCTACCGATTCCGCCACAAGCGCATTGCTGATAAACCTTATACATAAAAAAATTTTTAAATGCAACATAAAACTTGTATTTTTTTAAAAAATATGTTTATTTATTTCTTGGAAAGAGGTTTTTGCCTCTAAATAACTTGAGAATATGACAGAAACAGCGTTTCGGTATTCTTTGGGAGAAATTAGATGAAATCTGTTGATATCTCTCTTCATAATTATTTTTTTCCTAATATAAATGAAGATGGATGGAAATTTATTAGTACTATGGCTACTTTATCTTTACTTTTGGCTATTGTATGGTTTCCTATAGGTTGTGTTTCAATCATTATCACTATTTGGTGTTTTTATAGTTTTAGAGATCCAAATAGAGTTACTCCAGTACTTTCAAGTGCGGTGGTATCTCCTGCAGATGGAAAAATTATTTCTATCTCAAAAGTAAAAGGACCCGATGTTTTGGGTTTGGAACGTAAGAATTTTACGAAGATTTGTATTTATTGTAGTATTTTTGATGTTTGTATAAATAGAATACCAATAAAAGGAAGAATCTATAAAAAATTTTATGATCCAGGAAAAACTTTTACAAAATCATTTTCTAAAAATGACATTGGTAATGAAAGAATATTCATAACTCTTAGACATAGTGATGGGCTTGACTTTGTCTTACAACAGACTGCAACATTTTGTAACAAGAGAATCGTAACAAAAATAAAGAATAGTGATGAATTTTTAACAGGACAACGGTTTGGTTTTATAAGATTTGGAGGATATTTTGATTTATTTCTTCCTGATAAAATAGAACCAATAGTTTGTGTTGGGCAAAAAGTTGTTGCCGGAGAAACTATTGTTGCAGATATTAAATCTGATGCACCCCGTATTATAGGAGAAATTAGATAATGAGAAAAAATATTTATAAATCAAAAAATTTTGCATCATCAAAAGATGTTTTGAAGAAAAAAACTATAGGAAAATTAAAAGAGGTTCCTTTCAGAAAAATGGCTCCTAATATTGTGACATTAATGGCTCTTTGTTCTGGTGTTACTACTATTAAATTCGCAATTCTTGGCAATTGGACATATGCTATTGCTTGTATTTTTTTGGCCTGCGTATTTGATGGTTTAGATGGTAGAGTGGCTAGAAAATTGAAAGCTTCTTCTAAATTTGGAGCAGAATTAGATTCTTTATCAGACTTTGTTAGCTTTGGTGTTGCTCCTGCTGTTTTAATGTATCAGTGGTGTTTAAATACTATTCCTCATTGGGGTTGGATATTTACTCTTTTATTTGCGGCTGCAATGTCTATGAGATTAGCTCGTTTTAATACAATGTTGGAAGATTCTACTATTCCGGAATATTGGACACACTATTTTGTCGGCGTTCCTGCTCCAATGGCTGCTGCAATAGCTATAATGCCTATTCTTATTTCTTTTGATTATCCAGAATTAGAATTTATCTTAAGAAATAAATATGCTTGTAGTTTCTTGATGATGTTGGTTGCCTTTTTAATGATTAGCAGAATACCAACCATTTCTTTGAAAAAAACGAAAATTAGTGCTAATTTGTTTTTACCTCTAATGATTGTTTTTGCCTTATTGGTTAGTTGTTTGTTAACTCAACCTTGGTTAACTCTAGGTTTATTTACGCTGGGTTATGTATTAACTATACCTTTTACTATTGTAAAATTTTTACATGATAAAAAAGTTTATAATAGTAATATAGATAAATAATATAAATCTGACTTTATTAAAAAAAGAAACACCTATGGGTGTTTCTTTTTTATTTTCCCCCTGTATGTGTACAAAAATCTTCTTTCTTAAGGTTATACTTTTTATAGATATCACATGTTGCACATAAACAACCATTATTTTGATAAATACAATTACTCTTTTCATAAGCACAAAACATTTTTTCAAAATGATTTGTTTTTTGATAATTTCCCATTAATTTTAACATATTTTCTATAGAGTTTCTTAATTTACATTGCTCTGAATATGTGGGACAATCCATACATCGACATTTATCTATATTTTCTTTTGTTTTATCTACAATCATTACATCCTCCTATTTTTATATAGAATGATGTATTAGCGGTTTTTATCTTTTCAAGCCCTTATAAACGTTTAAATACACCGTTCTGTATATCAGGAAAATATATAGAACAATTTTCATCATATATAACCTCATTTACCTTGGCAAAAAGGGGACCCTTATGTAGTAAAATATATAATTTATTTAATTCTTCATCTTTGCCAGAAGCATATACAATAACATCACCATCTGTATGGTTACATACATATCCAGAAATATTGCCTATTTTTTTAACATTATGGACAAGCCAATAGCGAAAACCAACACCTTGAACTCGTCCTTTTATTCTAAAGCACCTTTTCATTATTTTTTATATATTCTGAAATTTCAATTAATTCTTTTTTTATCTGTTTGTGTTTATTTAACATTTCTTTGCTTAATGATTTTTTTTGAACCATTTCTTCTAAAAATGCTAGTTCATATGCATCTTCCGCACCTATTTTTCCTTCTATCATTGCTAAAGCAAGTAATGGTGATTTCATACGAATTGCAGCTAAATAAAATGCTGTTAGATTATTTAACGACATTTTTTCTAAAATTGTTTCAAAACAAACTCTACTATCTTTGTTCTTTTTTGGTGTTTCGTTTGTTCCTGATTTTTCTAATCTTAAGTCGAATCGTTCTCCTAACCAACACAAAATAGGTTGCCATTTTTCAACTTGCATATCTTTTATTTCATTATTTCCGCTCCAAAAAAGTAAAACGTCAGTAAATGCAAAATCAACCAATTTTTTTATTATTTCTTTTTTATTTACGTCTATTTCTTTTTCAACATCTTTATATTTTATCATTTAGTAACATCCTTTATTATACCTTTTAAAAGATTTCCAGCTTGTTTTCCTAAATCTTTTATGGCTTTTTCTGTATTATTATATGTTTTTGTTATATTATTTTTTAATGACTTATCTTCTGGAAAATAAGAGGAAAATGTTGTACCTTTTAGAGCAGTAAAACATGGCTGCGAATCTACTGATAATAATAAATCACTAACATTATATGCGCCACCAGAGGCTATTGCTCCAATTACAGATTTTGCAGTTTGAGTTTGATTTATCCCTAATTTAGGCTGTGTAACAGTTCCTTTTATTTTTAAAAGAGATCCTAGTAGAGATGATACATTAGTATCCTTAATTTTTCCTGAAAATGGTTGTAAATTAAAGTCTATTTTATCATTATTTAAATTTATACTTCCATCAGCAACCAAATAAAAATCTGTAGCTTTAAAAACAACTCCTTTAGGAAAAAACACTTCTCCTTTATTTATATCACCTCGTACAACGGCACATTGTAAACTTAAATCTCTATTTAGAACATTTATATTTATAGTGTTTAGTATTTGAGAAATTATACCGCCCTTAAAAGCTTCTAATGATTTAATTTTTAAAACAGATTTATCAATAATGCCTATAACTTGTCCACTTAAATTACTAAGACAGTGATTTACATCATTTCCTTGAGTATGTAGGGTTATATTAAAAGTAGATTTACCTCCTTCTTTTATTGATAACTCTTTATTTTCTGAGCTGGAAAAATCTTTATATAACTCTGAAATAATAATATTCTTACCATCAACATTGACATTAATAGATTTATTGTTGGAATTAATACTTATCAATCCATTTATTGATCCTGTTCCTATATTAATATTTTTTATATCAGCTTTAAATACACTGTTTTTATTCTGTATGATACCTAGTATATTATCCATAATTATATCATTTAATAAAATTCTTTTTATATTTAAAGAAACTTCAGCATCAACAGTAGATAATAATTCATAGGGAATAATACTATTAGGAATCAAATCAGATGCATATGCATTAGAGATAAATAAAGAATTTTCCGATATTTTTCTTTCAAAAAAATCATTAATATTAATAGTATCTCCTTTAATATCCAACTTTAAATACGGTGTTTTTGATTGCATATTAGCATCAATAGAACCGTTAATTATATTTTCTTTATATTGCGCTGAGTAATTGCCAGATATAAAAATACTTCTTTTTATATCTGTTATGTTTCCTTTATAATTTATTACATAGTCATTAATTCTTGTTTTCGTTTCTAAATAAAAAGCGTTGAAATTATTTTCTTTTATTTGTTTAAGTGAAGATATTTTTCCTTCTCCGTTTATATTTATATCATTAATTTTTGTATCGAACATTATATTTATAGGAGAATTATAATCTTTTGTTTCTATAATAAGTTCTGAAACATACACACTATTTTCTTTGGAATAATATATTTTTGTATTTGATGTTTGAATAGTATCTATTTGTATTTCTTTTTTCAGTAGCGGTATTAAAGAAAATTGTACAAGAGCATTACCTACTTCTGAAATTTTATTTTTTGTTATAGAATCTGATATCTGAACATTATTTATTTCAACGCTTGGTTTTAATGATATTCCCACTTTAATATCACCATCTATTTTCAAATTAATATTTGCATATTTTAATGCAAGTTCTTCGATTTGTGGTTTATAATTATTAAAATCCACAAATTTCAAAAAAGAAATAATAGATACTATAGGAATTATTATAATTAAAAAAGAATATAATATAAATTTTTTCATTTTTCACTAAACTCCAATCCTAAAAATTTACAGGCTTCTATGAAATGTTTTGGTAAATCAGCCTTAAGTATCAATTTTTTACCATAAACAAAAGACAAATCAATTTTATATGAATGTAAATATAATTTATCAGAAACATCTTTTAAACGTATTCTCTCTTTTCCATAGTACTTATTATCTCCTAATATAGGTATTCCTATGTTTTCAAGATGAGATCTTATTTGATGTGTTCTACCTGTTAATGGTGAAGCGCTTATTAATGAATATTTTTTACCAATATTATCTAATAATTTATATATTGTTATTGCTTTTTTTCCACCAGAAACTACTTCCATTTTTTCACCAATTTTTTCTAATGGAAGTTTTATTTCTCCTTCTCTTTTATCAGGATATCCTCTAACTAAAGCAATATATGTTTTTTGAAGTGTATGTTCTCGAAAAGCTTTTGTTAAAATATCGGCATACTTTCTATTTCTGGCTAATATTAATAATCCACTTGTATCCTTATCAATTCTATGCACTAATTTAGGTTTTTCTGCATATTCAAATTTTAATGCTTCTAGCAATCCATCTATATGTCTGCTTGTATTAGTTCCACCTTGAACAGCAAGTCCAGATGGTTTATTTATAGCTATAATATTTTCATCTTTGTATATAACCATAGATGTTATATAATTTTCATCACTTTTATTTATTATTTTTTTATCATCTGTTGCTTTTTCATTATCTAGTGGTGGTATGCGTAATTCTTGACCGAAATAAAGGTGTGTTCCTGCTTCTGCTTTTTTACCATCTACTTTTATTTGTTTTGTTCTTAATAATTTTTGTAATCTACTTATACTTAATGCCGGATATTCTCTTAAAAACCATTTATTTAATCTTATTCCGTCATCATCTTCTTTTATTTTTATAATTTTAACTCCGGACATCTTCATTATCCTTTTTTAGTTCTAGTTGTTTTTCTTTTCGTAATCTATCAAAATACTCTATTCTTTTCTTAATTTCTCTCTCAAATCCTCTATCAACTGGTTTATATATCTTTAATCTACTCATACCTTCTGGAAAATAATTCTGCCCAGAAAAACCATCTTCTAAATCTTGATCATAGATATAATCTTTTTTATAACCTAAATCTTTCATTAATTTTGTTGGAGCGTTTAATATGTGTTTTGGCGGCATTAAAGATCCCGTTTTTCTAGCTATATCAAAAGCTTTATGCATAGCTTTATATACACCAGCAGATTTTGGAGCTGTTGCTAAATATGCAGTTAATTGCATAATAGCCAATTCTCCTTCTGGTGATCCTAATCTTTCATATGCTTCACTACAAGATATAGCTTGGTTTATAGCGTTTGGATCTGCTAATGATACATCTTCTATAGAAAAACGAACTAATCTTCTCAATATATATCTAGGATCTTCTCCTGCAACAAGCATTCTTGAAACCCAATAAAGAGCTGCATCTACATCTGAGCCTCTTAAAGATTTATGTACAGCCGATATCAAATTATAATGTCCGTCTCGTCCTTTATCATAAATAGGCGCTCTAGAACGTATAATATTTAATATCTGGTCTTTATTAAAAATTTCTCCATTTTGAGCATAAGACCATATGTTTTCGGCAATATTTAATATATATCTACCGTCTCCATCTGCAATTTCTTTTATAAAAATTCTTGCTTCATCATCAATTGGTAGTTTTTTTCCTTCCTCTTTTTCAGCCCTCAATAATAACTCCTCAAAATCATCAGAGTTTAATCTATTAAGTACAAATACCTGACAACGAGAAAGTAATGCGGAATTTAATTCAAAAGATGGATTTTCTGTTGTTGCTCCTACTAGTATAACAGTTCCATCTTCAACATATGGAAGAAAACCATCCTGTTGTGACTTATTAAATCTATGAATCTCATCAACGAATAATAAAGTCCCTTTTCCATGATTTGTTCTTCTATCTTGTGCATATTGAAAAACTTTTTTTAAATCAGCAACTCCTGAGAATACAGCTGATATTTGTTCAAAATATAAATTTGTATATTCAGCTATTAATCTTGCTATTGTGGTTTTACCACATCCAGGAGGCCCCCATAATATAAAAGAACTTATTTTACCTGTTTTTAACATTCTACCAAGGGGAGCATTATCTCCTACTATATGATTTTGCCCAACAACTTCTTCTAATTTTGTTGGACGTAATCTATCAGCTAAAGGTCTTTTTATTTTACTAGAAAATAGAGTATTTTCCATTATTATCTCTCTCTATTTTTTATTGATTTTATTATAATTGCTCTATTTTCTTTTATTTTTTCCCTCATACTTTCTCTCTCTTTTTCTTCATTATTATTTTGCTCTTCTTGGCGCCTTTCGAGAACTTCTTTTTTATGTTGCTCTATTGTTTTTCTTAATTCTGCAATATTATTATTTTTTTCTTCTTCATTTATATTTTCATTATCTTTGTGTTTTTTACCAAATTTTTCTATTATTTTTTCATCAGAATCTTCTTTTTGAAAAGATTTAATAAATGCTTTTCCATTTTTTAAAAGTGTTGCCATATCTATACCACCTTTTGTGGCATCCCATGTTAAACTACCTCTACCTTCAAAAAAAGCAGATAAATCTATACCTTTTAATTTTGGTTTATTTTTCCTATTCTTTGGTGCTAAAATTTTCTTTAATTCTAAAGCTGTTGGAGTATGTCCTATTGCTTGTTCAATTTGAGCAATAGATATTATACATTCACTTAAATCTAATTCATAAATATTTACTCCAAAAAAATTACATCCTGTAAAATCAACACCTTTTAAATTTACTTGTGTTAAATCAATTCTTTTTAAATCAAGTAGTGTTAAATTTAATCTTGTTAGGTTTAATTTATGTGGATAATATTTTGCTAAAAATTCAACAAGTTCTTGTAATTCTTCTATGGATAAATCATCTAATTCTGCATCTAATAAAATAGCATCTTGTAAATCTGCATCAATTAATTTTACTCCATGCATATGTGCACCAGTAAAATTAGTTCCTATTAATTTAGATCCTGTGAATATGGCTCCATCAAGCATTGCTCCACTTAAATCGGCTCCACTTAAATCAGCCCCTGTAAAGTCTGCATTTTTTAAATTTGCGTTTGAAAAATTTACTTCTTGTAAATTACTACCACTAAAGTCAGAATTTTCAAGATTTTCACCTTTAAAATTCCCTCCTTGAAGGATTTTTCCAGTAAAAATAATATCATCACCTATATGACCACTGGATTTTTTCTCATCATATTTATCAAATTGTTTTGCTATAGCTTGCCAAGATGCACTACGATTTAAAATATCATCCATATTACTCTTATTTAAAGATTTTTTCTTCTTTGCGTAATAGTTGTTCTTATTATTATGATGATCTTTAGTCATTGTTAAAATCCTACTCTACAATATAAGAATTGTATCGTATTTTTTTTTATTTTACAATTATTTTATTTATCATTTTTTATATAATAGATAATTATTATTAAACTTGGTATACTTAATACTCCAGATATTATAAAAAATAATTCCCAATTAACATTTTGAGCCACAATACCACTGCTTGCAGCAAAAACATCTCTAGAAATACTCATAACAGATGAAAGTAATGCATATTGTGTTGCTGTATATAATTTATTACATAATGATGAAATATACGCCACTAATGCTGTTGTAGCTAATCCTGATGAAAAATTTTCTAATGCAACAATTATTATAAACATTGGCATATTATTACCATACATTGCTTGTATCGAAAATAACATTGTTGTTAAACATTGGATTATACCAAAAATTAGCAAACTTCTTTTTAGTCCTATTTTTAAAACAATAACACCACCAATTAAACCACCTATTATTGCAGCTATCATACCATATATTTTTATAACAGATGCTATTTGTGAAAAAGAAAAACCTAAATCAATATAAAATGGGAAACTCATAGGATTAAAATAAGCATCACTCAAACGATATGTAAATATAAAAATAAGAATCCATATCCAATGTTTTTGTTTTGAAAAATCTTTAAATGGTTCAATTATTGATTTTTTAATAAATATCAATGTTTCCGAAAACTTTATTTTATATCTTTTATATTTATATTTTTCAGGTTCTTTTGAAAAAATTATTGCAAAAAAACCAATAAAAATACCAAAAGACATTATTGTATACACTAAGCTCCAATTAAATACAGATGCTAAATATAAAGCACCTGCACCAGAAAAAATAAAACCTAATCTATATCCTAAAACATATATAGCAACTCCTGAAGCTTGTTTTTCTATTTCTTTTGCAAAACATTCTACTCTATACGCATCTAAAACAATATCTTGTGATGCAGATAGAAAACTCGCTAAAAAAGCAAATAATGCCATATATGCTGTGTGTTTTTCTGGATCTGTAATAGCCATAAGTAATATTGAAAAAAATAACAATATTTGTATTAAAATAGCCCAAGAACGTCTACGACCTAATTTATATAAAATAGGTATTTTTACATTATCTATTATTGGTGACCATAACCATTTTAAAGAATAAGGTATTTTAACTAATGAAAACAATCCTATTAATTTATATGAAATATCTATATCCTTTAACCAAGCACTTAATGTTCCAAAAACTAATAAATAAGGAAAACCGCTAGAAAATCCTAATGCTAACATTGTTAGCATTTTTTTATTTATATATGTTAAATAAATATTTCTAAAAAAATTAATCATCTATTTTATCTTCATTAACCAACCATATAGGATTTTTTATTCTTTTTTCTAAAAAACATCTATGTTCTTCTTCTTCATCACTTGATATATTAAAATGTCTTTCTTTTATTATAATTTTTTCTTTTTGTGATACTTTTATTGTTTTATGTTCTATTTTTTCACTAACAAACTTTATACTAGGTTCATCACCACCTAATAATTGCAAATAAACTTCAGCTAATAATTGAGCATCTAATAAAGCACCGTGAAATGTTCTGGCTGAATTATCAATATTAAATCTTCGACATAACGCATCCAGGTTATTTCTTGCTCCTCTAAATTCATTTTTAGCTATAGCTAATGTATCAACAACTCTATCCCAATTATATGTATCATATCCGCATTTTTTTAATTCATAATTTATAAACTTCAAGTCAAATTCAGCATTGTGAGCTACTAATATTCCGTCATCACCTATAAAATCAACCCAACTTTTAGCTATTTCTTTAAATTTTGGTTTATCTTTCAAAAATTCTGTGGTTAATCCATGTACTTTAACAACTTCCTCAGGAACTTCTCTTTCTGGATTTATATATTCATGGAAAATTTTTCCTGTCGGTATATGATTAATTAACTCAACAGCTCCTATTTCAACAAGTCTATCACCTGTTTCCGGATCAAATCCAGTAGTCTCAGTATCAAAACAAATTTCTCTCATTAAACTATATTACCTATAAATTTTATTATATTTGATTTTATTACACCATAAGGTTTATTTGTATCAACTATAATAGTTGAAAACTTTTTCTTAAATTCATTATCTAATTGAACAGATATAATTTTATTAAAATCTTCTTCTGTTATATTATCTCTTTTCATTACTCTATTTTTTTGAATATCTTTATCTACATCAGCCAGTACTATATAATCACAATATTTATCCCAATGCATTTCAAATAATAGGGCTATATCAAGAAAAATTACACAATTTTTTTTAGATTGTTTCCTTATTAAGTTTAGTAATTTTTGTTTTAAAAATGGGTGTATTAAACTTTCTAATTTTTTTAATTTATCATTATCATTAAAAACTATATTTCTCAGAACTCTTTTATTAAATTCATCATTAATAAAACTTTCAGGAAATTCTTTTTTTATTGTATCTAAAAAATATTCTTTAAAATACAAATATTTAACCCATTTATCAATATCATAAACAGAATAACCAAGACTTCTAATAATATTGGCTATATATGTTTTACCACATCCAATTGATCCTGTTATTGCAACTATTTTCATTTTTAACCTTAAAACAAAATGTTATAATATTTATACACAATACCTCTTTAAATTGTGCATAAACGTTATTATATTAAATTTAGTAACAAAATATATACTTTTTGTAAAAACGTTATACATACTTATTAACATAATAGATTTTAATTAACATATAGTTGATAATTTTTATTAACTATTTATTAACATATTGAATCATTAAAATTTTATTAATAAAAAAATAACGTATTTTAAAGGGGATAACTTTGTTAATAAAAAAATATCCACATTTTTTACAAGGATATACAATTAACAACAAAATATTTAAAAATATAAATAGAAAAGTTTTTTTGTGTATAAAATTAATTGACTTTTTTATATATTTTTAATATAAGCATACCAACAAACATTTTCAATGTTTATTCTTTATTTAACAATCAAAATATAAGGTTAAAATGCATTTAAGAGAATTAAAAGATAAATCTCCGACAGAATTGTTAGCTCAAGCTGAGGATTTAGGAGTAGAAGATGCTTCATCTATGCGTGTCCAAGATTTAGTTTTTGCAATTATGAAAAAATTAGCAGAAGAAGATACTATTATTTGTGGTGATGGTGTTATTGAAGTTATGCAGGATGGATTTGGTTTTTTAAGATCATCTAAATCTAATTACTTAGCTAGTCCGGATGATATTTATGTATCTCCAGTTCAAGTTAAAAAATTTGGTTTAAGAACCGGCGATACTGTTGAAGGTGAAATTAGAGCTCCTAAAGATAATGAAAGATATTTTGCTTTAACAAAAATAAATGCAATTAATTTTGATGATCCAGATAAATCTAAAATGAGAGTTAATTTTGATAACTTAACTCCGTTATATCCTACTGAAAAATTAAATTTTGATATAATTTGTGGTGATAAAGATTATACAACAAGAGTTATAGATTTGATATCTCCACAAGGTAAAGGACAAAGAGGTTTAATTGTTGCTCCTCCTAGGACTGGTAAAACAGTGATGTTGCAGAATATAGCTCATGCTATTTCATCTAATCATCCAGAGGTTTATTTGATGGTTTTATTGATAGATGAGCGTCCTGAAGAAGTAACTGATATGACTCGTTCAGTTAAAGGTGAGGTTATTTCATCTACTTTTGATGAACCAGCAACAAGACATGTTCAAGTTGCGGAAATGTGTATTGAAAAAGCAAAACGTTTAGTAGAAAATAAAAAAGATGTTGTTATTTTATTAGATTCAATAACACGTTTAGGTAGAGCATATAATGCTGTTGTTCCTTCTTCTGGTAAGGTTTTAACAGGTGGTGTTGATGCAAATGCTTTACAACGTCCTAAGCGTATTTTAGGTGCAGCAAGAAATGTTGAAGAAGGTGGTTCTTTAACTATTATTGCAACAGCATTAATTGATACTGGTTCAAGAATGGATGAAGTTATTTTTGAAGAATTTAAGGGAACAGGAAATTCTGAAATTATTCTTGATAGAAAATTAACAGATAAGAGATTATTCCCTACTATTGATATAACAAGATCTGGAACTCGTAAAGAAGAGTTATTGGTTGATAAAACTATTTTAACTAAAATGTGGGTTTTACGTAGAGTGTTAATGCAGATGGGAATGACTGATGGTATGGAATTTTTATTAGATAAGCTTCGTCAATCTAAAAACAATGATGACTTTTTTCAAAATATGAATTCTTAACAAAAAGCCACTTAATGTGGCTTTTTGTTATTGATATTTCCAAAGCATTGTGCAAGATAAATTTTGATTATCACAGTTACATAATTTTACTGCCTTATATAAAGGGATAGGTATCGATAAAACAGATCCTTGTGGTGTTGCTATACCATATTCTCCATCATATCCTTCATAATCATAATATACACCTTTAGCAACATCCTCTATAGTGGCCGCATCTACAGAGTGTCCAAAAACTCCTACAGCTAAAATACTAACACCTTTTCCACCCCAATCGGCAGAAGCTAATTCTATACATGATTCTCTATTTATTTTATCATAAATTAAATAAAAAGCTTTTGCGGAATTTGCAGGTTCTTCTTCTAAAACTTTACCTGTTCCTATTGTTACATTTCCTCTAAATGGACTTAGAAGATGTTCTCCGGTTCCCATATCAAGGGGAAGTACTTGCATATCAACTGCAGATTGATTATTTAGTCCTTCATATGTTTCATGTTGCATATATAATGTTCTTATTGATGTTGATATATCTGCTATTTGATCTTTAACTTTTTTTACTTTTAATTTTCCCATCCCTTTTTGGAAACCATTTAATGCTCCTATAGTTAATGCTCCTATAACAGCTATAACTCCCATCATTTCCATTAAAGATCTTCCTATATCATTATTTTTCATAATCAAATCCTTTATGCTTTTGTATATATTTACATATATTTTTTAATTTTGTGTAAATAAAAAAAAGAACCGAATAAACAATTCGGTTCTTTTTTATTTTTAGCTATTAAATTATGCTTTTTGTGTTTTTCCATATTTAACAGCAGCTTGAGCAGCAGCTAAACGTGCAACTGGTACACGGAAAGGAGAACAAGATACATAATCTAAACCACATTGTTGGAAGAATTCAATAGATTTAGGATCACCACCATGTTCACCACAAACACCAAGTAATAACTTAGAATTTGATTGACGACCATATTCACAAGCACGTTTAACTAATTTGCCAACACCTTCTACATCAATTGATGCAAATGGATCAGCAACGTAAACACCTTTTGAACGGTAACAATCTAAGATAGCACCTGTATCATCACGGCTCATACCTAATGTTGTTTGTGTTAAATCATTTGTACCAAAGCCAAAGAATGCAGCTGATTTAGCAATTTCTTCAGCCATTAAAGCAGCACGTGGTAATTCAATCATTGTACCAACTTCATATTCAATTTCTTTACCTTTTTCAGCAAAAATTTGTTGAGCTGTTGTATCAATGATATTTTTAACTATATCTAATTCTTTTTTAGATCCAATTAAAGGAACTTCGATTTCAGGAGTTACTTTAACACCTTCATCACGACATTCCATAGCAGCTTCTAAAATAGCTCTTGTTTGCATTTCACAAATTTCTGGATATGTAACAGCTAAACGACAACCACGATGTCCTAACATTGGATTCATTTCGTGAAGTGCATTTGCACGATTTTTAACTTCAGCTAAAGTTTTACCCATTTTATCTGCTAATTCTTGCATTTCTACTTCTGTATGAGGTAAAAATTCATGCAATGGTGGATCTAGCAAACGAATTACAACAGGGAAACCATTCATAGTTCTGTATAATTGTTTGAAGTCTTCTTTTTGATATGGTAATAATTTAGCTAAAGCAGCACGACGACCTTCTTCATCATCAGATAAAATCATTGTACGCATATCAGAAATTCTTTTTGCATCAAAGAACATATGTTCTGTACGTGCTAAACCAATACCTTCAGCACCAAAATCTAAAGCTTGTTTTGCATCTGTAGGAGTTTCTGCATTTGCACGAACAGACATAGTGCGAATTTCATCAACCCAACCCATGAAAGTGCCAAAATCACCAGTCATAGATGCGCTTACAGTTGGTATTTCACCTTCAATGATTTGTCCTTTACCACCATCGATAGATACCCAATCACCTTCTTTAACAACAACACCTGATTTTGTTGTCATTGTTTTTTCTTTATAATCAATAGTGATATCTGTTGAACCAGATACGCAAGGTGTACCCATTCCACGAGCAACAACGGCAGCGTGTGATGTCATACCACCACGGGCTGTAATTAAACCTTGAGATGCGTGCATACCACCGATATCTTCAGGTGATGTTTCATTACGAATTAGGATAACTTTTTCACCTTTAGCAGCCCAAGCTTCAGCATCTTCCGCGCTAAATACAGCTCGACCAACAGCAGCACCAGGAGAAGCTGGTAAACCACCTGCGATAACTTTTTTCTCTGCTTTTGGATCCAACATTGGGTGTAATAATTGATCTAATTGATCTGCACCAACACGCATAATAGCTTCTTCTTTTGTTAATAAACCTTCATTAACCATTTCTACAGCCATTCTTACAGCAGCAGCTGCAGTTCTTTTACCATTACGGCATTGTAACATCCATAATTTACCATGTTCGATAGTGAATTCCATATCTTGCATGTCTTTATAGTGTGCTTCTAGAGCATTACGTACGTCTACTAATTCTTTATAAATATTTGGCCATAATTCTTCCAAAGAATTACCTTTTCCTTCAGAACCCATAGGTTGAGGTGTACGAATACCAGCAACAACATCTTCACCTTGAGCATTGATTAAGTATTCACCATAATATTTATTTTCACCTGTAGCAGGATCGCGAGAGAAACAAACACCTGTTGCGCAATCTTCACCAGCATTACCGAAAACCATTGTTTGAACGTTACAAGCTGTACCCCAATCACCAGGGATGTTGTTTAATTTACGGTAGGTAATAGCTCTTGCAGCATTCCAAGAACCGAACACAGCACCAATACCTAACCATAATTGTTCCCAAGCATCTTGAGGAACAATTTTACCTAATCTTTTTCCAATCTCTTTATATTCAGCTACTAATTCTTTTAAATCATCAGTTGTTAAATCTGTATCAGATTTGTAACCTTTAGCTTTTTTCATAGCTTCTAGAGCGCCTTCATATTCATCTAAATCAGCACCTAAAACAACATCTGAGAACATTTGAATGAAACGACGATAAGAATCATAAGCGAATCTTTCATTACCGGATACTTTAGCTAAACCTTTTACACTTTCATCATTTAAACCAAGGTTTAATACTGTATCCATCATACCAGGCATTGATATTCTAGCACCAGAACGTACAGAGAATAATAAAGGATTATTATTATCTGCAAATTTTTTGCCCATGATTGCTTCAACACCAGCAACAGCTGATCTAACTTGATCTTTTAAATCAGAAGGATATGTGTTATTATTTGCATAGTAATATGTACAAACTTCTGTTGTAACAGTGAATCCTGGAGGAACAGGCATACCAACTTTATTCATTTCTGCTAAGTTAGCACCTTTTCCGCCGAGGAGATTACGCATATTGGCATCACCTTCAGCTTTGCCATTTCCAAATGTATATACCCATTTACTCATGGTTATTTAAGCTCCTATTAGCTATTAGTTAAAACAAAGCTACAGTTCTTCTTGAACTATAACTAAAATTAAAAAACTTCAATTTGCTCTGACTGTATAACACAAAAGCTTATAGTTCAAGAAAAATATTGAAGATAATGTCAATAAAAATAAAAAAAAGTTATTGATAATTAAAAATATTTTAAATGTTTTTAAGATTATTTTTTTTGTTATCTGTTTTTGATTATTTGAATTACTATTAATGTTTATATATTGAGATATTATCACCAATAATTTATTAAAAAAAGAGGCTGTAAAAACAGCCCCTTTTTATTTTGCTAAAATATCTATAAGTTTTTGATTTGCTTCTTCAATTGAACAGTGACTATATATGGATACTTCACTAGCAAGTCTATTTATTGCTTGTTCGTATATTTGTCGTTCACTATATGATTGTTCTGCAATATTTTCGTTTCTGTATAAATCTCTTATTACCTCAGCAATAGCCACAGGATTTCCTGAATTTATTTTATTTTCATATTCCTGAGCACGACGAGACCACATAACTTTTCTTATTTTTGCTTTTCCTTTTAGAGTTGCAAAAGCTTCACTCATAGTTTTTTCATCAGATATTTTTCTTAAGCCAACGTGCTGAATTTTTGATGTTGGAATACGTAAAGTCATTTTGTCTTTGTCAAAATTAACTACCAATAATTCCAATTCAGATCCAGCAATTGTTTGTTTTGTTACATCAGAAACTTTGCCTACTCCGTGTGTTGGGTAAACAACATATTCTCCTGTATCAAAAGTAAGTGACGGTAATTTTTTTATACTCATTTTCACTCCTAAAATTTGTTTAACTATGAAAACAAAAAGGAATATATCACATTTTTAGAATGAAATCTAGAGAAAAATTTAAAAATTTTGAAAAAAATTATATTATTTGTTTATTTTTGGAAAACTATTAGTTTGTCTTAATGCTTCTGTTATGGCCATTGATGCAGATATAGCCATATTTATGGATCTGGCTTCGGGATTCATTGGTATTATAAGTTGCGCATCAGCAAGGTTATGTATTGCTTCAGGTACACCAGCGCTTTCTCTACCCATTAATATTATATCGTTTTTTTTAAAGTCAAATTCTACAAAAGATGTTTGACCTTTTGTTGTAAGCAAAATAATTCTTCCATATTCATCGGGATGATTTTTTCTATATTCTAAAAAAGAATCCCATGATTTATGTTTTTGATATTTAGCGAAATCTAAATAATCCATGCCGGCACGGCGCATAGCTTTTTCATTAAAAATAAAACCACAAGGTTCTATAATATCAATTTCTAAATCTAGGCAAGCCCCTAATCTTAAAAGGGTTCCTGTGTTTTGAGGGATATCTGGTTGATATAAAGCTAAGCGCATGCCGTTTTTTCCTTTAAGCTGTCTTTTTAGCTTCTTCAGCTTTTTTTGCATTATACAAAGCAACAAAATCTATAGGATTTAACATCATTGGTGGTAATCCTGCCGCTGATAAGCTGTTTGCTATAATACTGCGAACGAAAGGGAACATTAAACGAGGCAATTCTATGCATAAAACAGGTTCTATGTGTTCTTCAGAAATGTTTAATGATGCAACAGCAGCGTATGATAATTCAACAATAAACAATTTTTTATCTTCGATGTCTGCGTTCATTTTAGCATTAATTATGACATTATAATTGCCATCTTCTAATTTTTTATGGGTCATACCAAAATCAACATG
Source organism: Alphaproteobacteria bacterium (assembly GCA_045577985.1). Classification (GTDB taxonomy): domain Bacteria; phylum Pseudomonadota; class Alphaproteobacteria; order RF32; family CAG-239; genus RUG410. The sequence goes on along the minus strand of JAZNJJ010000021.1, from coordinate 14,280 downwards.
AACATTTGGTGTTTTATTCATTTCCTTAAATATTTCAGGAGCCAAAGGTATTTCAAGAGACATATCTTTTATATATTGGCTATGAATCATTATTGGCGGTTGTTGAGAATTGATTGTTTCATTATTTTCCATTTTTATCTCCTTATAATTATTTCTTTGAAAAGATAATACTAAAATATTTAATCGTCAAACATTTATATTGATAAAATTTTTAATTGTTATATATATTTAAATGTTAAAATTTTAGATAGGTGTAAAATGGTTTCTTTTATTGATATAATATTTTTGATGATTTTGGTTGTTGTTATTATTACAAGATTATACAATGTTCTTGGTTCTAAAGCTGATACAAAAAATGTTAGAGTTATTTTAAAGCCTTTGGATGAGAATGTAGAAAAAAGGATTGTTGAAAATATTTCAAAAGTTATTAATGAGAACAAACAGCCAAGTATAAATAACGGTAATTTAACGGAAGCTGATAAGTTATCAACAACTATGCCAGATTTTAATAAAGATTATTTTATTAAAGGTGCAAGAAGAGTTTTTGAACTGGTATTGCAATCCTTTGGATCCGGTAATTTATTGTCTATAAAAGAACTTGTTAGTAAAAAAGTTTTTGATGCATTTTCTGATGTTTTATCCTTTAGAAAAGAGAATAATATAACATCAGAGATAGATTTTATTTGTTTTGACAAGAGTGAAATAAAAGATATTAAGTTTTTGAAAAATAGTGTAAAAATTGTAGTTGAATTTGTTAGTGAACAAGTTAACCTTTTAAAGAATGCAGACGGTGAAATTATAGAAGGTGATGAAAATTTTGTACAAAAAATTACAGATGTTTGGACTTTTGAAAGATATTTGAATGCAAAAAACAATAATTGGGTATTGGTGTCAACAAAGAAAACTGTTTAGATTTTTATTTGTTTTTTTGAGTGTGTGTTTACTGAACAGTTGTTTTAAGAGTGATGGAATAAAAATTGTTTCATCAGATAGTAATGTTGTTGTAAAAAAAGTTCGTTTTTCCAGTTTATCAGGTTGGAATAAAGAAAATTTTAAAGAAATTATTCCTGTTTTTCGTAAAAATTGTGAACATCTTATGAAAAATAAAGGAGAATATATATATTCGTCTGTAATAAAAGTAAAAAGTAAAGATATTAACCATGTGTGTGAGAAGTTTTTTGATAAAAAAATCACCGATGGTAAAAAAATGAAGAGGTTTATCGAATCCGAATTTATTCCTTATGCTGTTTTAAATGGTAACAATGATGAAGGTAAATTTACATCGTATTACGAAGCAACTATAAATGCATCTTTTGAAAAAAATTCTAAATATAAATATCCAATATATGGAAAACCAAATGATTTAGTTGAAACGAATCTAAAAGATTTTGATGATAAATTACCAAATGTTAGATTAGTTGGTTTGGTTAAAGATGGCAAATTTATACCATATTTCGATAGAGAATATATTGAAAAAAATGGTATAGATGCACCTATTTTAATGTGGGGTGATGATTTAGTTGATATTCATTTTATGCAAATACAAGGGTCTGCTGTGGCAAAAATGAATGATGGTTCAGAGGTTCGTATAGGCTTTGCAGATAGTAATGGTAAGAAATTTAGAGGTATCGGAAGTGTTTTGTTAGAGAAGGGGTTGTTAAAACCCGGAGAGGTTTCTATGCCTAAAATAAGAAGTTGGTTAAAAACAAATAAAGGAAAAGCTCAAAAAGAAATGGCGGAAAATAAGCGTTTTATTTTTCATCGAATAATAGAAGCTGATGGTCCTATCGGAGCAATGGGTGTTTCTTTGACGGCCGGTAGAAGTTTAGCTGTTGATAATGCTATTGTTCCTTTAGGGGTTATGATGTGGTTAGATACTTATAGTCCTGATAATGATGATATAGAAAAGATTGTTTTTGCTCAAGATATTGGAAGTGCAATAAAAGGTGTGGTTAGAGGTGATTATTTTTGGGGACACGGTGAAGATGCTTTACTTGATGCTGGTCGGATGAATTCAAAGGGTAAATATTTTATTTTGGCACCTAAATATTCTGCTCTTGAGGTAAATTAATATGCCAATAGATGAAGAGGATAAAGAATTTTGGTTTGAAACCATAAAAAATGTAAAAACTTTCAAGAAAGATACATTATTTTTAGTAGAAAAAGATAATCGAATCGAAGATAATAATGATACTTATTTAGTTAATAAGCAAACAAAAGATTTTTTTTGTTCTAAATTTTTGGATGATGAAGAAGTAGGGGGTATTGATAATTCTACTTTATCTCGTTTTAAAAAAGAATTGTTTAAGATTGAAAAAATATTAGATTTGCATGGTAAGACTGAAGAAGAAGCTTTTGTTGAAGTAAATGAATTTATCTTGAATTGTTATAATAGTGGAAAAAGATGTGTTATTATAATAACAGGTAAAGGGTTAACGGTTCATAAAAGTGCTGATTGTTTATTAGAAAAAGGTGTTTTGAAGAAAAGGGTTCCTCAGTGGTTAAATATGCCAAGTTTACGTTCAAAAATTCTTGTGTTTAAGCATCCTTCGGAAAAACTTGGAGGTTGTGGGGCTCTTTATATTTTATTAAAAAGAAATAGAGATATTTAATATTTTCTACTAAGTGCTTTCTGCAAATATTGTCCTGAAATATTATATTCACTCATGTAAGAAAAAGAATTTTTAGATGGAATTTTTGTATTTTTTATTATTTCTTCCATGAAATAATATTCTAAAGGATAAGTTAGTAACTCCTGAGTAGTAAAAATATATGTTTCACTAAAAAGTTCAGTAAAGATGAGGCGCGAATTAAACATATCTTCTATATCTTCAAAGTTAGAATAATCTCCATAACTTTGTGCTATGTGATTTGTTTCATGAAAAGCTGTTGCAATATTGATTAGTCCGTTTGATTTGTTTACAAAATCTTTGTTAAATACAATGTTATTTGTATATGTATATGCTTCAGTTTCAATCCATTTAGGATTTTCTATATTGTCATCGTTATTTATTTCTTCTTTAGAGAAAAAATAAATATTAGGTGTTTCTATATTATTATATTTGGAAGTGATTTTTATAACATTTGTTATTATTTTTTCTTTTTCTTTTTGAGAAAGGTTTTCAAAATTATTAATTTTTTCTCCTATTTTAGGTAGTTTTGATATCTCCATAGCTATAAGACGGACTTTTCTTTTTTCACTGTCTATGAATTGTTCCGGAACTTTTAATTGTAATAAAGCGTTTATTTTATCTGTATTATTTTCTAAAAACTCAAAGTGCTGTTTTTTAGATAAACTATTTGGAGAATATTCACTATGTAGTGAAAATAAAATGTCTAATTTTTTTCTGTTACTTAAATTTGCCAATAATGAAGGAGAAGAACGTCTAAATATTTTTAGATATTTTTTTCTATTGGGGGGTAATAATGCTATTTGTTTCTCTTCTGGAAAATAAATAGTATATGAATTATTTTCTTTGGCAACATCAAGAAATTCATCGATACTGAAACCTTTTATTTTACAATATAATAAGTCGTCGTAATCACAATATAATTCTAATTTATAGTTTGAAAAAATTTGTTGAATACGTTTTAGATGGTGTTTTCGAGATATTTTTAGTGCAATATCTTTATTTATATCTGTTTCAAAGTCTTCTATATGATTGTTTATTGTTGTATTTCTGTATAACCAAATAAAATCATTTTTATTCATTTTATCTCTCCATATTTATGTGTATATATCATGTTTTTTCTATTTTGTCTATATTTTAAATGTGTTTTTTGTTATTTGAAATAAATGCTTGATTAAATATTTTTTATATATAAACTAAAAAACGAACGGTTTATAACTGTTTAGGGCGTCAGAAACCCTTATATATACCTAGTCGTGCGCATACGACTTTAAACTTTATGCCGACCTCTGATCTTTATGGACGGATGTCGGTGAATAAGGCTCAGCCAAATAAGCCGAGCCGTTTAGGTATATACGGTTTCTGAACATCCGCCCGCTTGAAAAGCGGGTTTTTTTTGTTTGAAAGGATGTTTATATGAAAATTTTTAATAAAACCGTATTTGGAAATAAAACTATTATCTCTTTTTTGGGTATAAAATTTAAAATAAAAAATAAAAAAGATATATTTTTGGAAGAAATATTAAAAAACTGGGAAACAAATAACGATCCAATAAGTTTTGAAGAATATTTGAGTAATATTATTAAAAAAGGCATTGAATATAAAGACAGAGATGTCTTTTTGGTATATATTTCAACATTGTTGGAAAATGGAAAGATAGATGAGGCTGAAAAACATTTATTTAATTATATAGATCATTATGAATTATCTGATTTATTTAGTTTTCCTTTTATTTGTAGTTTTGCTCTAGGTTTAGGTGTGAACGATGAAAATATTATTAAGATCGGAAGAATCTTTGATTTATTGGAAGAAAATAAGAAAAACTTTCTTTTAGAGAAAATGGTAAAAAATAAAAATGTTGCAATCGTTGGTAATTCTCCAAATTTAATAGGTACAAATAAAGGATATCTTATTGATAAACATGATTTTGTTGTGCGATTTAATAATTTTCAAACAGAAGGATTTGAAAAAGATTATGGTTCAAAAACAAATATATGGGTTTGTTGTCAGGCTAATGATATTATAAACAGACCAGATGAAGAAATAAAAAATCTGAAATTTATTTTATATAATGTTGATTTGAAACATACAAAATTAAGAGAAAAATGTTTATCTAATATTATGAAAAATATTTTGCTTAATTCAAATATTTCATATATTGGGGCTGAAAATAAGAAAGGATTAAAAGATTTTGGTATAGTTTATCCATCAACCGGATTAAGTACAATTTGTTGTTTTCGCAAATACACTAATCTTTTACGAAATAATATATTTGGTTTTTCATTTTTGAATAATGATAATAATTTTTACGATCATTATTTTGCAAAAAGAAGTAATAAAACTATCAAAAGATTTTTGAAAAATTGTCATCATAATTTTGATTGTGAAAGCTTCTATCTCAATGAACAATTTAAGGACTAGCATGTTGAAGGCAGTAATACTTAATGATACAACGCGAGATCTTGGACATATAGGGTGTTGTATGGTTATTAATAATATTTGTAGTATTTGTAAGAAAAACAATGTTGATGTTATTTATAAAGATAGAATGTGTTATAATAATATTGATGAAGATGAGTTTCTTTCAAATATAAAAAAAGTAGATGTTGTTTTATTAAATGGAGAAGGAACTTTACACGATAATGTTGGTGATGTTTGGTTTAAAAAAGCGTTAATTGCAAAAAATTTAGGTAAAAAAGTTTTTTTGATAAATTCTGTTTGGCAGAATAATAATGTTTCAAAAAAATATCTAGATGTTTTTGATGCAATTAGTGTAAGAGAAAGTTTTTCGTATGAAGATATTATAAAAGATAGAAGCTCTGATGTGTTTTGTGTTCCTGATATGTCTTTTTATTCTTTTCCTTTTTTAGAAAAAAAGAGCGGAAATAATTATAATAAAACAATTTTTATTGATAGTACGATAAAAAGTATAACAACATTACTTATAATGTATTCATATAAAAAACAGACAGATATGTTGTTTATGTATGAAAAGAATAAAAATAGATTTAAGAGATATTGGAAAAATCGTTTACTAAATTTTTATTATGGTAAAAATTTTGAAATATTGGATAGTTATGAAAAAATTCTATGGTCTGATAAAGTTGTTTCCGGAAGATATCATGCAGATTGTTTGGCTATGATGATAGGTGTTCCCGCTTTAGGTATAATATCAAATACATGGAAAGTTGATGGTTTATTTCACGATGCTGATTTGGAGGAGTATGTATTAAAAGATATTGATATATTGGAGCAGAGAATAAACGCTTTCATGCAAACAAAACCTGTTTTATGGAAGGATAAATCTCAAGAATACTCATTTGTAGCTGAAAAGAAAATAAAAGAATTTTTTAAATTGATATTATAATTTTTTAATTGTTATGTGTAAGGATTATTCAATTTTAATATCTTATTTTTCTTTTTTAAGGGTATCTATGACTGAAAAAATACTATGTAGTTGACAAACAACTTCTTTTACCTTTTTATATTCTAAGGATGTCTTGAATAAAGAAGTTGTTTCGAACATGTCTTTATTAGTGTGTATAGCAATCATTAATTTGTTATCAAAAAAACTGAAGTCAACCTGTTCTCCTTTGAATAAATTTTTTATATGATTAATTTTTTCCATTAAAATTGGAGTTATAATATAGCGGGCTTCTATTTGATTATCTGAAAAAATCTGCCAATTTTCGTTAAAAGAAAATTCTTCTAGTTTTATGGTTTGTTTGTCAGTATTATCCGGTGATCTCTTTAGGAGCCAATCAGCGAATAGTCCCATATATAAGTTTAACATAATCACAAGCATTGATAATGTTTTCCAAAAATCATTCATTTGTTGGTAATATTTGATAAAAATTGGAGTTAAAATCATAGCAAGTATTAAAGATAACATTGGATAAAGTTTAAATCTGTGAAAAAATATTTTTTTACCTCTAACGATAGTTTTTCCTTTAAAATTTTTATTAAAATCGAATAAAATAATAATTCCTTTAAAAATTATCGTCTTACTTCTTCCTTTTCCGTGTGATAATTTTATTTCAGATACATTAATATTTGTATCTTTGTATTTTCCGTGGAAATAGTCATCTATTTCGGTATTGTCGATACGAGCAAATAATTCTGATTTTTCAATGGGAGGTAGAGATATTTGATTAGATTTATATTCTAAATCTTCCCAGGATTTATAATTGGATTTATATTTTAAACACCCAAAAAAAGATAAAATTTTATCCATAACTAATGATTTTGTTTTGTTTTTATAAATAAAAATTGGGCTTTGATAATAGAAAATAGAAAGAAAAACAGATGTTGTTACTATAAAAATTAATCCGGCTACCATTTTAAATCAATTATGGATAGTGAGTTTAAAATGAAGCAAATTAAAATAAGAAAAATAATGAAAGCCGTGAAACAGATGATGCGGTTATAAAATTTTTTTAAATAAATTTTTCTGATATCTTCTAGGTTTTTGTATTCACTTTGTAAGTTTTCTTCATAAAAATTTTTAAATTTTTGTTGAATATCAGTAGCATTATAACAAGATTCTATCATTTTATACTTTCAAAATAAATTATGTTTTTTAATAATATAAGAAATATGGTGCCGGTTATGTGACTCGAACACACGACCCACGCATTACGAATGCGTTGCTCTACCAACTGAGCTAAACCGGCTAAAACAAGATTAATTGATAAATTAATTTGTTTTATAATGCAAGCATTAACTTTCTTTTTTTGTGTTTCTTCTTTTTTTTGCGTAAAATTGCTCGTCTTGGGTTACTTTTTCTCCAGAGTGAACGACTATTTGTTGGAATGGTATTTCTATTCCTTCTTCAATAAAGCGTCGGTTTATTTCAAAACGTAAATCACTAGGAACTATCCAGCCCTTCCAAATATCATTAGTATAACATCGTAATTCAAAGTCTAAGCTGCTTTGTCCAAAGTCTTTAAATATTACATAAGGAGCGGGATTTTTCATCACAAATTTATGTTTGTTTGCGCTTTCAAGAAGAATTTCTCGAACTTTTTCAACATCTGATCCATACGCAACACTAATTTTTATTATTTGTCTGGATATATTATCTCCGTGTGTTAGATTGACAACAGCGTTTGATAATAGCGTGGCGTTTGGTACAATAATACTTGTTCTGTTAAAGCTTTCCATTTCAGTTGAGCGTATGTTTATTTGTTTTATTTTCCCCTCAGTGTTGTTTATTATTACCCAATCACCAACCTTAAAAGGTCTTTCAAATAATATAATTATTCCTGAAACAAGGTTTTTTATTACTTCTTGTAGACCAAATCCTATACCAACAGATAGTGCACCGGCGATAAATGCTAAATTCGTTAAATCTATACCGACAGCAATTATGGCTAAAAGTGTTGAAATTATGAAACCGATGAAGCCTACACCAGAAATTAATGAATTTTTTATTCCATCGTCCATATCTATTTTATCAAAAACATTATTGCTTAGATGTTTTTTTATAATTTTAACAACAGTTAAAGAGCCTAAAAATACAATAATTCCTATGATAATAGCAATTATTGATATTTCTATTCCTCCGATTTTAAATCCCAAAAATAGTTTTTTGGTCATTTGTAAAATAAAATCTCCTGGTAGTCCCCATAAATTTAGTAATATGAAGAGAAGAATTATAACAAGAAGAGGATTGAGGATTATTCGAAGCCAAAATTCTATTTTGTTTACATTTTTCTTATTTATTTTTATGGATTTAATCCATGGTCCAGAAATTATTATACGTTTAACTAAATCAATAATAGAACGTCGTAATAATTCAAATACTCCACAAATAATAAAAGATGAAATTGTTTTATTAAGAATGAATAATGATAATTCTGGATACCCCAATATTGAAATTATAAAAGTTGTTAAGCAGAACATATAGCTTATAACAAGTAATTTGAAACCAAGACCAACACTTGTTTCCTCTTCTTCGTTTTGTTCTGTTTCAACTACTGGGGTTTCAGAAACAGAATATGTATCATAACTTATTTTAGATAAAAGCATTAAAAAGAAGGCCTTGATAGCACAAGATATTACCATTAAAAAATGTAAAGTATCTAAAGAATACTCTCCTTTTTTGGCTATATATGTTTGAGCAACAGCTATGGCGTTTAGTATAATAAATAAATATAGAGTTCTTGTAAATTTTAAAGCTCTATCATCAGATATATTTATTAATCTCCATTGAGCATAGTATGGAGCAAATGTTACACGTGAAACAGTTGCTTCTGCAATAGCCATTAATGATACAAAAGATGTTATCATTAAAACTGTGCCAAATAAACTATCATTAAAAATTTTTGAGCTTATCATCCAAATTAAGCATCCGCCTATTAAAAAGGAAGGAATTAATCCTCTTGCTATGGCAACAGCCGTTGCTGCAATAAATTTTCTTCCTAATCGAGGGTTTTCTATTTCTTTGTTGTATCCCCAGTGGCTAATAATGTATTTCTTTGAAAAAATGGCGATAGTTAATGAAATTGCTAAAATTAATCCCATTGATACGATGCTTAAAAGGGTATATTTTTTTTCATTAGAAGGAATATTTTGATACCATTCGATAGGTGATTTTACAACATCCCAAAAAAAGATCATATATTGTTTTATTCCATTAAAGAAAACCAAAGGATTTATTAATGCAGATTGCTTTGTCATTAAACTACCATAAACTTTTTTGTTTCTGGCATTAAGTATCTGTACTGTAAGATCATCTATTTTGATTATAATAAGGTCTGTTTCTTTTAATTTACGATCTTCTTCTGATAGTTTTTTAGATAAATCATCTCGTTGCTTGGTTATAGATTTGTCTTCATTTGTTCCGTTTTGAGGTTTTTCACCTAATGCATCAATTTGTTTTTGTGTGAAATTTAATTGTTTTTCTATGAGTTTACGGTTTTCAAGTAAAAGGTTTTCTTGTTCAGTTAAGTAAGAAACATAAGAATCTATAGTATCTCTTGAAAAATCACCTTTCTTTATATTTTTTTCTATTTTTTCTATTTCTTTATTTATTTCGTTAAAATTGATGTTTTGATTCACAGTCAATGCGAAAGAGGTGTGAATTGTAATAAAAAAAACAAATATAGAAGTTAAAAATATTTTTGACAGTTTTTTCATCTTTTTTCCTATTTGTGTAAAATTGTCTTTAGTAAATTATATGCGTTTTTAGCTGTTCCGGCACGTAAATCATCTGCAACACACCAAAAACTAAAACCATTTTCTATAGAAACATCTTGGCGAAGTCTGCTTACATATATATCTTCTTCGCTTTGAACGTCGTTTAATGAAACATAACCACAATCTACGTGTTTATCAAAAACAACAACTCCTTTAGTGTCTCTCATTAAGTTGCGAATATCGTCAACATCAACATCGTTTTCACATTCAACATTTATAAATTCTCCAATACCTATAAATGCGGAAACAATAGCACAATTTGCATGAACTTTTATTTCAGATCCTAGGACTTTTTTAATTTCAACATTCATTGTCCATTCATATTTTGTTTCATCGCCTAAAAATTCACCAACTTGTGGTAATACGTTAAATGCTATTTGTTTATGAAAAATATTTTCATCATCAACAATTGGTTCATTCATAAAAATTTTTCTTGTTTGTGTAAATAATTCATCCATAGCCTCGCGACCATATATTGAGGCTGCCATATATGTATTTATTATAAGGCGCTTAATTTTATTTGTTTGTGCAATTTTTTGTAAAGGAAGTAAAATTTGTGTAACTTGTGGTGATGGGATAGATATTATTCCCTTTTTGGCATCAGAGATTTTCTCATCATTTAATCCGGAAATTATTAATGGAACATCTGTATCTGTGGCATATGCTGAAGAACAATCTATCACAAAAACTTTTTTTGCTGACGCGTGAGGAATATATTTTTTTGAAATTTCTTCAGATGTTGCAAAAATAGCAACAGATACTGATGAAAAATCAAAATCATCAAGGTTAAATACATCTAAATCTATGTCTTCGCCATAAGAAACTTGTGTTCCCAAAGGGCTATTTGTGTCTACAGCGAAGATATCTTCTGAAGAAGTACCATTTTCTTCTAAAATATTTAAGAGTTCTCTACCTAGATTATTGTTTACACCAACGATTGCTATTTTTTTCATGATTACCATCCTCTAAATTTATTTTTTTAGATTATAAAAATAAATTATTTATAAATGTATAATATTGTTGCGAAAAATAAAAAAAAGCACCCCAAAGGTGCTTTTTTTTGTGTTTTTACTGTTATTCCACACTTTTTTAGTTCTCCCTACTTCTCTTCCTAGATTTCATCGGGGTTGAGGTCTAGCCCATCTTCTGCAAGAGCTCTTGTAACCTCTTCTCCGTTAATGGACATTTTGTGTCTGTCCTTTTTGGGTTCGTATGACAGCGGGCGGAAGCGTGGTTGTCCGTTAATGGTGTCTTTCAGGCCATAAGTAACACCGTTGATGCGGAAGTTTCCTTTGACGTTTGTTACCGATGCAACGGTTGATGGGGTAACTACTTTTGCGGTTCCAGAAACGAGGTCGACTATGATCAGCATTTTTCCGGCATTTTTAACGAAAGCGTAGAATGGATGGTTGGCCTCATTTTTTGCAAAGTTAACTCTCAGAGTTACTTTTGCTAGGTGGACGTTTTCCTCTACGGTTCCGATCTTACTGTCGGGTTTTTGTTGATTGTAGACTTCCAAAGCTTTGTTTGCTTTGATGTTTGCAAGAACTGAATTAAGTTTCTCCAATGCAATTGTTTTAGCCATAAGTAAAATATAATTTTTAAGGATTAATAATTTCAAACTAAATATACTTATATCACACTTTTTGGACTAAATCAATATAAAAAATGACAAAATTTTTATTTTTTCAAAAAAGTGAATTATTTTTAGCAATGTCTATGTATTTAATTAAAATAAAAAAGCATCTTTAGTGATGCTTTTTTATTTTACGAATAAGTATATCTTATACGATAGATTCTTTAACTTTGTTTATGGCTTCATTTATTTTTGTTATGTTCGGACCACCCGCTTGAGCCATGTCAGGGCGTCCACCTCCACCTTGTCCTCCAACAATAGATGCTGCTATTCTAACAAAATCTACAGCATTATATTTTGCGGTTAAATCTTTGCTAACACCGGTAACTATAGAGGCTTTTCCATCTTTATCTGAGCATAAAACAACAATTCCTGAGCCAATATTTTGTAAAATATCATCGACAAAAGCTTTCAACTCTTTAGGATGTGCGTTTGAAATTAATTTACCGACGAATTTTATTCCGTTGACTGTTTCTACTTCATCTTTTGTAGAGGTTTGACCGCTGGCTAAAGATTTTTTAAGATTGAATATCTCATTTTCAAACTTTTTTCGTTCTTCTAACAAATTATTTATGCGTGTTTCTAGATCATTTATATTGGTTTTTAGACAATTTGCTACTTTGTGTAATTTATTCTCTATCTCTCTAATATAACAATCAGCTCCGAATCCTGTTACACATTCTAGTCGTCTAACACCAGCAGCTACTGCTGACTCTGAAATTATGTGAAAATGACCGATATTTCCTGTTGAAGAAACATGAGTTCCGCCACATAATTCTCTGGAGAAAGGTTCTTGCTCATCACCCATTGTAACAACCCTCACGTCTTCGCTATATTTTTCATCAAACAGGGCTGTTGCTCCTTGTTTAACTGCTTCATCTTTATTCATTATTACGGTATTTACTTGTAAATTATTGCGAATTTGTTCATTTACAATATTTTCAACCTGATGAATTTGTTCTGAGGTAATTTGTTTTGGGTGTGAAACATCAAAACGCATTCTATCCGGTCCAACAAGAGAACCTTTTTGAGCAATATGATCTCCTAAAACAATTTTTAATGCTTTATGAGCTAAGTGGGTTACGGAGTGATTTGCTCTTATTTTATCACGATTTTCTTTGTTTACTTCAAAGTTTGCGAAAGAATTTTTGGTTATTACACCATTTTGTAACTTACAGATATGAACGAAAATTCCATCTAATTTTCTTTTGCAATCAATTACGTTTGCTGTGAAATGTTTTGATGAAATTGTTCCGATATCTCCTAATTGGCCACCACACTCTCCATAAAAAGGTGTTTGATTTGCTACTAATTCAAAAGTTCCTTCTTTTATCTCATCTACTTCAATATTGTTTTGAATTAAAGCTTTTATTTCTCCATCAGATTTTAATGTGTGATAACCTAAAAATTCAGTGTTTCCATATTTTTCCTGTATGCTATACCAAATTTTTGCAGTTCCTTCATCTCCAGAACCAGCCCAATTTTTTCTAGCTTCGGCTTTTTGTTTCTCCATACATTGATTGAAACTATTAATATCTACTTCTATATTTTTATTTTTTAAAGCATCTTGTGTTAGATCTAGAGGAAAACCGTATGTATCATATAATTTAAATGCTGTTTCTCCACTAAATTTATTACCTGCAGATAAATTTTTAATTTCATCATCAAGAAGCTTCATTCCTTTGTCTAATGTGCGTCCGAAACGCTCTTCCTCTATTTTTATTGTTTCTCTTATTAGGTTTTCTCTTGTATAGAGTTCTGGATATGCTTTACCCATTTCTTTTTGCAAAGTAGGAAGCAATTTATAAATCATAGGATCTTTAACACCAAGCAAATACGCATGACGCATTGCTCTTCTCATTATTCGACGTAATACATATCCTCTCCCTTCATTTGAAGGTAATACACCATCTGCGATTAAGAAACAGATTGATCTTAAATGATCTGCAATAACATTATGAGATGATTTTAGAGGACCATTAGGATCTGTATTTGCTTCATCTGCAATAGCTTTTATAATATTTTGGAACATATCTGTTTCAAAATTTGAGTGTACTCCTTGTAAAATTGCAGCTATACGCTCTAAGCCCATACCCGTATCTATTGATGGTTTTTTTATATTTATACGAGAGCCATCTGGCAAATCTTCAAATTGGTCAAAAACTAAATTCCAGATTTCGATAAATCTATCGCCATCTTCTTCTGGTGTTCCTGGTAATCCCCCCCATACTTCAGGTCCGTGGTCGTAGAAAATTTCAGAACAAGGTCCGCAAGGTCCTGTATCTCCCATTTGCCAAAAATTATCTTTTGTAGCTATGCGGATTATTCTATCTTCAGGTAATCCGGAAACTTTTTTCCAAATATCATGAGCTTCATCATCGGTATGATATATTGTGACGGCAAGTTTTTCCTTTGGTAATCCAAATTCTTTTGTTAATAGCTCCCAAGCAAACGGAATTGCTGCTTCTTTGAAATAATCTCCAAAAGAAAAGTTGCCGAGCATTTCAAAATACGTTCCGTGTCTCGCAGTTTTTCCAACTTGTTCAATGTCAGGTGTGCGAATACATTTTTGACAAGTAGTAACTCTTTTTCTTGGTGGGGTTACTTCGCCTGTAAAATACTTTTTCATTGGCGCCATGCCTGAATTAATTAAAAGCAAACTCTTGTCGTCTTTAGGTACAAGTGGAAAACTTTTAAGTCTTAAATGTCCTTTTGATTCAAAGAAACTTAGGTACTTTTCTCTGAGTTCATTTAATCCTGTCCATTGCATTATAAATATCTCCTTAAAAATAAAAATCAAATAAAAAACACACT
>JAZNJJ010000020.1:0-10586 GCA_045577985.1 Alphaproteobacteria bacterium | reverse complement strand
CCGAATGTTACCGGTGTTTTACATATGGGACATGCGCTGGACTACACTTTGCAAGATATATTAATTCGTTACAATCGTATGTTAGGCAAAAAAGTTTTGTGGCAGGTAGGAACAGATCACGCCGGTATTGCCACCCAAATGGTAGTTGAAAGAAATTTAGCAAAAGAAGGCATTACACGTCACGATTTAGGACGTGAAAAATTTATTGAAACAGTTTGGAAATGGCGTGAACAATCAGGCGGTACAATTTGTAAACAGCTTCGCCGTTTAGGTGCATCTTGTGATTGGTCAAGAGAGCGGTTTACCATGGACGAAGGTTTAAGTCGAGCCGTTAGAAAAATATTTGTAAATTTGTATAAAGACGGACTTATTTACAAAGCCAAAAAATTGGTAAACTGGGATTCTAAATTTATGACCGCCGTTTCCGATTTGGAAGTTATTCAAAAAGAATGTGTCGGCAAAATGTATTATTATCGTTATCCGATAGAAGGCGAAGAAGGTCAATATATTCATATTGCCACTACCCGTCCGGAAACAATGTTTGGTGATACCGCTGTTGCTGTTTCTAAAGATAACGAAAAACTGAAACATCTTATCGGCAAAAATTGTATTATCCCGATTATCAATCGTGCTATTCCGATTATCGCCGATGAGCATGCCGATCCCGAAAAAGGAACAGGTGCGGTAAAAATTACACCAGCACATGACTTTAATGACTTTGAAGTCGGTAAGCGTCATAATTTGCCGTTAATTAATATTTTAAATCAAGATGCAACATTAAACGAAAATACTCCGTTTGAAGGTTTGCCTACTCTTAAAGCCAGAGAAAAAACCATTGAAAAACTTGAAGAACTCGGTTTAATGGAAAAAATTGAAGATCATCCGATGGTCATTCCTTACGGAGACAGAACAGGTGTTATAATTGAACCCTTAATGACTGACCAATGGTTTGTTGACACTCCGAAACTTGCCATTGAAGCATTAAAAGTTGTCGAAGACGGACAAATGCAGTTTGTTCCCAAAAATTATGAAAAAATATATTTTGAGTGGATGAGAAATATGCAGCCTTGGTGTATCTCACGCCAATTATGGTGGGGACATCAAATGCCGATATGGTATGGACCGGACGGAAAAATTTTCTGTGAAGAAACCGAAGACAAAGCGCAAATTGAAGCAAATAAACATTATGGCCAAGAGGTTGAACTAACCCGTGAAACCGATGTTTTGGATACTTGGTTTTCATCGGGGCTATGGGCTTTTTCAACACTGGGCTGGCCGGATAAAAGTGAATATTTAGATACATTTTATCCGACATCTGTGTTAGTTACAGGTTTTGATATTATACCGTTTTGGGTTGCTCGTATGATGATGATGAGTATGTACCTTTTAAAGCGCATTCCTTTTAAGAAATGTTATATTCATGGCCTTGTTCGTGACGAACACGGAAATAAGATGAGCAAATCGAAAGGAAATACCGTTGATCCGATGGATACAATAGAAAAATATGGAGCTGATGCATTAAGATTCTTCATGGCAGCAATGGAAACTCAAGGAAGAGATGTGAATTTATCCGATTCTCGTATAGCCGGATATAGAAATTTTGCAACAAAGCTTTGGAATGCTTCCAGATTTTGTGAAATGAATGAATGCTATGCTGTAAAGAATTTTGATATAAATAATGCAAAATTAGAAATAAATAAATGGATTATCGCAAAAGTAAAAGAGACAACTTCAAATGTTTCGGAGAGCTTAAATAATTATCGTTTTTCAGAAGCTGCAAATTCAATATATCAATTCACATGGGGAACATTCTGTGATTGGTATATTGAACTAATTAAGCCAGTTTTATATGGTGATAATGCTAGCGAAATTACCGAAACAAAAGCTGTCGCATCATGGGTTTTAGATAGAATATTAATTGTTCTGCATCCATTTATGCCTTTCATTACCACAGAATTGTGGGATAATTTGACAGAGCGTAATGTTAAATTAATTAAGGCAGAATGGCCAATTGATAAAAACATAAATTCAGATGATAAAAAAGAGATAGATTGGTCTATTGATTTTATTTCTGCAATTCGTTCTTTACGTGCAAGTATGAATCTGCCAGCTGGGGCAAAATTGAATGTATTTGTAAAGGCCTCTGAAAATGATTTAGAGATAATTGCTAAACAAAATAAGATAATTTGCAGCTTAGCAAGATTAGAAAATTTATCACCTTTAGGAGATAACGAAATAACTAAAGATATGGTTCAAACAGTTAGTCATGATGCTACAATATTAATACCTCTGAAGGGGGTTGTAGATTTTGAGGCTGAACGTAACCGTTTACAAAAAGAGTTGGAAGTATTAAATAAAAATCTAGAAGGATATGCTCGTAAATTATCCAATGAAAGCTTTGTTGCTAAAGCTCCTGCAGCTGTTGTTGCTGAAGAGAAAAGACGACAAGCAGAAGCTTTAGATAATAAAACCAAAATTGAAGAAGCTTTATCAAGAATTGCTAATTTTTAAGGAGAGAATAATGAAGAAATTGATATTATGTTTTGTTGCTTTAGGCTTACTTAATGCTTGTGCTACAGATGCATATACCGGAGAAAGTAAAGTATCCAAAACCGCATGGGGAACAGGTATTGGAGCAGCTGTTGGAGCGGGAGTAGGAGCAATTATTGGTGGAGAGAAGGGGGCCTTAATCGGAGCCGGAATAGGAGGTGCAACAGGTGCTGCAACTGGCGGATATATGGATATTCAGGCAAGAAAACTCCGTCAAACATTGGTAGGAACAGGCGTGCAAGTTGCTAGAGATGGTGAAAATATTCGTCTTATAATGCCAAATAGTATCACCTTTAATACTAATGAATCTGTAATTAAAACAAGTGCAAATCCTGTTCTTGATTCAGTAGCTTTAGTGGCTAAAGAATATAACAAAACTAGACTTCAAATTGTAGGTTATACAGATAGCACTGGTAACGATGCAATTAATTTACCATTATCTGAACGTCGAGCAGCCGCTGTTGCAAATTATTTAGCTTTACGAGGAGTTGCAGGATCTCGCATTAGCTCGTACGGAGCAGGAGCTGCAAATCCAATAGCTACCAATTCAACCGCAGAAGGAAGAGCTCAAAATCGACGAGTTGAAATAATGTTAATTAACGCTCAATAAAAAACAAAAGCCTCGTTAAAAACGAGGCTTTTAAATTATCCATTAAAAGGATATACCTTATCAGCAATGATAACATCCTGTTGCTTAACCTTTTCCGGCAATCCATCTTGCAGTTTATACAAAATGACGGTAGAAACATGGCGATCTATCGCACTGTTGTAAACATCTGCCGGATTCAATGAAGGAAAACAAATTTCAAAGGCGTCCACTTGTTCTACGTCTATATAGCTCGGAAGTTGTTGTAAAACCTCATCTACACCGGGGCGCAAAAATTGCCAATATCCTCCATAGCGATGAAAACAAGTAAAATGTCCTACTTCTTTCAGCTTCTTCGCATATAATACCTTGTTATCGTCATCTAGTTCGGCATCCAGACCAAAGGTAAAGGTATAATAGAAGCTTTGTCGGATATCATATGGTTTAATAAAAACCAGTTTTGTCCCCTTTTTAGAAGATTCCGGATTCATTTTTTTCTGTCCGCGAACTCGAACCAAAGGCTTTATTTTTCTTGCTAAACTGAGTAGTTTTTCAGTTGGCATTTTCTCTGATTCAATTAAAATAGGGAGGATAAGGTTTCGTTCTTTCCATACCTTTCTTTGGCGTTCCAAAGGATTATTAATTGCTTCATCTAATTCTTTTAGAAGTTTCATAAAACGCTGATTCTTCATAAATACATAATTTAGAGTTAATAATTCAAAATATGAACTGTAGAATAACCAATTATTGAATTTTTGTCAAGAATTAATAATGGAGAGAGATACATAAATAAAGAATATTAATAAATTAAAACATAACGAAAGCACTCTTTAAGAAAGAGGTAGAAAATAAAAATTTTATACTGATTAAACTCGAGATAAAAAAATGGGGCGGATGATCGGATTCGAACCGACGACACCCGGTACCACAAACCGGTGCTCTAACCAACTGAGCTACATCCGCCGTCGACATATTTTAATACAAGTAAAATAAATTAAAGTCAATAGTAAAAATTATAAAATCAATAGCTTTAATTTATATCATTATCATAAAATTTTATTTAAAGTAATAAATGTACAAAAAACACTTGAAAATGTCTAAAAAGTATGTTATATAAAACAAAGTTTGTTTAATAATTTAAATATTTTTGTGCCATGGACATGATATTTTTGGATAACGCTTGTTTTCAAAGCGGGTACCGCGTATCTCTGTATGTGAATAACGATTTTGAAGTATGTTGCAACACCTCGGTGTATCTGAGCAGTTTGCAGCCAAGTCCCTGTCGTGAGAAAGTTCCTCTCTTGGACCTTTGGGGTAAAACCACTCACGTGCCAAAAAGTTTACGTCGTGAGGTTTTGGCTCACGACAAAAAGGTGATGATGAAATCAAAAAAGTTCAGGAAATTCTTGAAGATTTGCTGGAAGAGAACTCGCTGGAGTATCCCTGAAATTTATCAGTAATCCATCCCCCCAAAATGCAT
The DNA here is from genome assembly GCA_045577985.1 of Alphaproteobacteria bacterium. Classification (GTDB taxonomy): domain Bacteria; phylum Pseudomonadota; class Alphaproteobacteria; order RF32; family CAG-239; genus RUG410. Next base: position 5,970 of record JAZNJJ010000020.1, on the reverse strand, counting down.
AACGCACTTTGGGGGTTATTTTTTTCGTGTTTAATAATATTTTACGGCAAAAGAACAAAGTCCGTAAGTACAATCACATCCTTCAACAGCCACATCAACCGGCATTGGTATTGATGTACCGCTTCCTCCATTACATGCTTCTGCGTGATAAGCAGACAATCCACCTTGGCAGTTATTGACCCAGCCCCAAACTTGAGCAGTTGCATGATCAACAGCAACAGCTATTAATCCGCTATCAGATCCAGCTCCCCAATCTTGGGTGGCAAGTTCAATACACGCTTCTTCAGGGATACCCTCGACACCAACGATAAATGCTTTATTATCATCATGAGTAAATTTTCCATCTGCATTTACTCTAAAGATCCCCCCAAAAGCATTAATCATGGTCTCACTAGAACCAGATCCTCCCTCGAATATTTCTAGTGGTACCAAATTAGCTTTTTTTAGTAGCTTATAATTCATATTTATATAATCACCTAAACTGGCATAATTTCTTTGCTTTATATACAAAGCACGAATATTTGCACTGATTTGTGAAATTTGCTCGATTGTTTTGTTGATTTTGAATTTCATCATAGCTTTTGAGTATCCTGCAATACCACCTATAGATAACACTCCAACAATGGCGAGTACTCCAAGCATTTCAATCATTGAACGACCAGATTGAGTATTGGTTCTACACATTTTATTCATATTAAACTCCTTTCAAATGTCCGAAAAAAAGGATCCTTTTTTTCGGACATTTTTTAGAGCATAAATATTTTTTTAACATATTGAAGTTACGATGGTGTTAAAATATGAAAAATAATAAATTTGTGTCCGAAAAAAGGGATCCCTTTTTTCGGACATAAAACAAATAATCATATTATTACAAAATATAAACTATGCAGATTCTTTCCAGCCACGCAAAATATAATCACTAAGTTTTTCACTAAAGAATGAACTATCTGAGATAGCTTCTCCTTCTGCAATTTTAGCTTGATCTAAAAGGAGTCTGGAAATTTCTTCAATATTTTGCTTTTGTTTTTCATCAAACATACTATCTGCCAATTTTATGATTAAAGGATGATAAGGATTAACCTCTAAAATTCTTGAGCTAGCAAAAGCTGTTTTTTGCTGATGATTTCTCATGAGTCTTTCTAAATGGATACTCATTTGTCCGTTTTCAACGGTCAAACTAACAGGACTCTTGGTTAATTTTTCTGTAGGAACAACTTTTCCTACTTCATCCTTAAATAGTTCACACATAAAATCAGTTAACCGTTTCAAGCTTCCTTCATCAGCTTTGGGCATATCTCTTTCCATTTTCAAATCGATATCCGCTTGTGAAATATGTTTAATCGGATATCCTTTGAAGTTGGTTAATGTTTGTACCCAAAATTCATCAATAGGATCTTTCAATAATAATACTTCTAATCCTTTTGCATTAAATGCTTCTAATTGAGGATTATTTCGCATAGTATCAACATCATCACCTGTAATATAATATATAGATGTCTGCCCTTCATTTACACGAGCAATATACTCGTCTAATGATGTTAATTTATCTGTAGAATTAGTTGAATAAAAACGAGATAATTCTGCGATATCGACTCTATTTGTAACATCTTCATAGATACCTTCTTTAAAAGCAATACCAAAATTATTCCAGAATTTAATATAATCATCATAATTTTCAGAACGTTTTTTTAGTTCCCTTAATATTCTGGAAACAGTACCATTTTTAATTTTCGCAATTAAAGCATTTTGTTGCAACATCTCTCTGGAAATATTCAGAGGCAAATCAGCACTATCAATAACTCCTTTTACAAAACGCAAATAGGCAGGCATTAAATCGTCAACTTTATCTGAAATAAATACTCTATTAACATAAAGTTTTAAGCTTTGTTGTCTATCTGGTTGAAATAAATCATAAGGAGCCTCTGAAGGAATGAATAATAAACCTGTATACTCAATACTTCCTTCTGCTTTAAAGTGTAATCTCATCCAAGGAGTATCAAAATTACGAGAAATATGATGATAAAATTCATTATATTGTTCGTCAGTAATTTCAGCTTTGTTTTGCATCCATAAAGCAGAACCAGTATTTACAGTTTCTTCTCCTGCTTTATCCAGATCTAATACAATCGGATAGTTTATATGATCTGAATATGTTCTAATAATATGGCGTAAATAAATTGTATCAGTATAATCTTTAGCATCATCTTTCAAATATAATTTAATATCTGTACCAAATTTATCTTTACTAGTCTCAGAAATTTCAAATCCATCAACACCATTTGATATCCAGGTATAAGCTTGCTCTTCTCCCGCACGCTTTGTTGTAACCTCAACCTTATTAGCCACCATAAATGCTGAATAAAATCCAACACCAAATTTACCAATTAAATCAACAATAGATCCATTGTCCTTTGCATTATTAACAAAGTCTGCTGTTCCTGATTTTGCGATAGTACCTAAATGATTAATTAAATCATCTTTATTCATGCCTATACCATTATCACTAATAGTTAATGTGTTTTCTTCAGCATTCGCTTTAATAATAATCTTAAATTCACCATTATCTTTAGTTATTCCAGGATTCATTAATGCGTAATAACGTAACTTATCACACGCATCACTAGCATTAGAAATCAGTTCTCTTAAAAATATATATTTTTCTGAATATAGTGAGTTAATAACAATGTCTAATAATTTACTCACTTCTGTTTTAAATTTTTGTTTTTTACCCATTTTATTTCTCCTATTTCTTCTTTTTATATGGGAATAAATTTTTCCGTACGCAAGGGGTAAGGCTATTTTTTATAAAGAATGATCAAAAATAGCTTCACAGTTATTTGATAAAAATTCCATTTCAAGTTGTGGATTAAGATTTTCCAAATATGAAAAATCCATCGCATCTCCCTCAGGAATAATCATGCTTTCCAAAATTTTAAGAAGTTCTTGTTTTTTACCCTCTGAAAAAGAACAATTATATGTATAAATTTTATCTGATATAGGGTGTTTAGCCATTAATTCTTTTAGATTTTCAGCCAAATCTCCTGAAATATTTTTCAAGTCAGGTTTTTTCTGTAAAACCACATATTGAAATTCGCAATTATTATTATTCAATCCTAAAATTTTTCTGGTAATCTCTACTGAACCTTGTTTTTCAGTCTCTTCGTACGGATTACATGAAATTAGATTTTTCCGGATGTTCTCAGTATTATCAATTTTTTCTCTAACCGCTTTACAGTTGGACATTACAATAGCTGTTGCCATAATATAATTTTCATCTGATAATACATCAGGAAGATTATCTAAAGTATAACTTGTTCGTTCATTATATTTCTTCAAAGCTTGAACGTACATTTGTAAATCAAGATCATCAAAAGAACAAATAGAAGAAGAACTAACATTATTATTTGATTTACTATATATTTTTAGTTCGCAAATCAAATCATCTTGATCCGTGTTGTCTTCCAAGACGTTTTTTTTGCCAATTATCTCATACGTTAGGACATTTTCAAGACCATTCACTTCCCATTTTTTTGTTTCTAAATAAGGAGTACACTTTTCTAATTTTTGTAAAAAATCGTCAGATAATTTTTGTGCATTTACTATATTTGAAAAGTCTAAAACTTGAGCGTTTACATTTAGAGAGAATATTGAAAAAATAAAGAGCAATATTTTTTTCATTAATCATCCTCCTTAATTCTTTCAATATTAGCACCGACAGCTTTGAATTTTTCTTCTAAGCATTCATATCCGCGATCTAAATGATAAACTCTGTTCACAATTGTTTCACCATCAGCCACTAATCCTGCTAAAATCAACGCAAAGGAAGCCCTTAAGTCTGTTGACATAACTGGCGCACCAGACAATTGTTTTACCCCCCTAACAATTGATGATGCATGACCATGTATATTTATATTTGCTCCCATTCTCATCAATTCCGGTACATGCATAAATCTATTTTCCCAAATGCTTTCTGTGACCATAGAAGCTCCTTCAGATACACACATTAGAGCCATGAATTGAGCTTGTAAATCTGTTGGAAATCCTGGATAGTAATCAGTATAAATATCTATACCTTTCAATTCTGTATCTTGAGCATCAACTATAATACTATTCGGTGTCGTTTCGATTTTTACTCCTATTTTTCTTAAAATATTTAACGGACATTTCAAATGTTCCGGATTTGCATTAATCAGTTCCAATCGTCCTTTTGTGATTGCAGCTGCAACTGCATATGAACCAGCTTCGATTCTATCATTAATAATTGTATGAGTTGTACCGTGTAGTTGTTTTACACCATGTATTGTTAATGTAGAAGTATTAATTCCTTCAATGTTGGCACCCATAGAATTTAACATATTAATTAAATCTGCAATTTCAGGTTCTTTTGCCGCATTTTCAATAATAGTAGTACCTTCGGCTAAAGTTGCAGCCATCAATATATTACATGTTGCACCGACAGAGGCCAACGAGAATGTAATATGAGCACCTTTCAATTTACCATTTACATTTGCAACAACGTAGCCGTTTTTTATTTCAATATTAGCTCCCATTTGTTCCAAAGAAGATAAATGTATATCCATAGGGCGAGCACCAATAGCACATCCACCAGGCAGAGAAAGCTCAACATGTCCGTATTTTGCTAATAAAGGACCTAAAACATAATATGAAGCTCTCATTTTTCTGACATAATCATAAGGAGCTATAAAACTTGATGGTTTTGGAGTGTGATAAGTAAAAGTTTGAGTTATATGTCCGTTTAATTCTTCTTGATTACCTATAATATTGGTTCCAAGTTGTAATAATAGCTTATTCAATGATTTTATATCGGATAGAATAGGAAGATTTTTAATAGTAACCGGTTCTTCAGTTAATAGGCTTGCACAAATAATTGGAAGAGCTGTATTTTTAGCACCACTTATGTAAACTTTTCCAAATAATTTATTTCCACCTACAATTTTAATTTTATCCACGATTCTTCTCCCTTTCTTTTTTCTTTTTATCAAATTCTTCTTGTTGTTTTCTTCTTTTTGCTAAGTTTTTTTGCAACGCTTTAGCTTCTCTTTCAAATCTGATTTCTCGCGTTGTTTTTTTAGTTGCCATATTACTACCTCAGTTTAAAATTATCATATTGTCATCATATATTTGAAAAAGAAAAAAACTAGGAAAATATTGATTTATAAACACATTAGAGAGTAGTTTAAATAAAAAAACAAAAAAAATAAAAAAAATACTTGCAATTTATTTTGAATATGATATTAAATAACACGTTATCGCATAATGCGGGTATAGCTCAGGGGTAGAGCGCAACCTTGCCAAGGTTGATGTCGTGGGTCCGAATCCCATTGCCCGCTCCAATAACACAAGAGGTCGCCAAGAGGCGGCCTTTTTGTGTTATTAGGAGTGGTGGGATGAGGACCCACGAAGGAGTGGGTCCGACTACAAGCGCAAGGCAGACGGAAATATGCCGATAGGCATTAAGCCTATGCGCGCCTGTGCGCCGAAGGCAATCCCATTGCCCGCTCCAATAACACAAGAGGTCGCCAAGAGGCGGCCTTTTTGTGTTATTAGGAGTGGTGGGATGAGGACCCACGAAGGAGTGGGCCAACAATGAGGGGCAGATGAGAGTATATAAGGAGTTATAGTGAGTACAGAAAATAGAATATAACGTAATAATTTCATTATTTTTCTCCTTTAAAATTAGAAAATTGCTTTGAAAATAAAGTAGGTTGACAAAAAATAAAAAAAATTGAAAAAAGATGTTGACAAAAATATCAAGATGTGTTATAAACAAGATATCAAGTAATTATTAAGATAAGAATTCAGCCAGCAGTGTGCGGTTGTTTTATGTTAAACCTTAAAGCGGCAAAAGCATGCACAAGATTAGAGATCGTACAAAGAGTTTAGTCCTAAAGAAAAGCTAAGATCCCGGTATATTAAATTTAAGACAGAGCCTATGCAACGAATTAGAGA
>JAZNJJ010000019.1:0-5181 GCA_045577985.1 Alphaproteobacteria bacterium | reverse complement strand
AATTCGGGCAGTATTGGACTTCATTCTGATGTGGGAACTCGTCCGTTTCAGATACGCCTTCGTATGCAGTTTCTGTTCGTCATGCCGCGGTTTTGCCCATAGAAGCACTTCTCAGCCTCCACATCCAGCTTCTTTCAGATTCTACCTCACGATAGACACCCTTGCCTTCGGCTAACAGTTCCTACTGCCAAGTCTGTAGTGGACTTTCACCACCAAGTAATAACGCATGCCGAGCACACACAAGAAAAAGGTCATTACAATGCATAAGCAAATAACGACCTTTTTTCTTTAATCAAAGCTTTTGTCAACAATTGAATCCACAACAGGAACCTTTATTGTACCTTTAGACAAAGCACTGAGTCCTAACAAAATGAAAACAACGTATTCTGCGATATCAACAATGTTTTTCAAAAGTGTCATGATCTCAGAAATTATTTCTACGGAGAATGTTTTTCTGCGATCCGCGAATTAAAAGATATCTCCTATACCGTGAGTAATTTAAAATCATTGCTTATCTATACATTATTCACCATACAATTACAAAGCAGTTTCTCTTATAGTTTCTATTGGTTTCTTTTTCTTCATTTTTGAAATTGGAAGTCTTATCGAAATAAATCCAATTAAACATTCTACAATAGCAACAACTAAATAAACCAAAATGTTAAATTTGATAATATCATACTTTACTTCTCCTAATCCTTTTGAGAAAAAGTCATTAACGATGCGAACAATTATAAAAATTAAAAATGTAGCTATACCTATAGATGCTAAATATATTGCATAAAATTCCATACTAAATATACGCACACAATCTGACATTATTACTCCAAGGGAGCGGAGGATGCCAATACTCTTTTGGTTTTCATTTATTGATATATTTATAAATGTTCCTATTAGTATAAAATTCAAAAGAACCACAACAATTAATATCATCACTAATATTAGTTTTAGGTTCTGTATTGTTTCATTTAAAAAAACAATGTTACTAACAGCAGGTTCCCCAAACATAAAACATTCTTTTGCAGCCGTATCAACAATATTTTCATATTCGTTTTCTCTTGGCAAGAGCAAGAGTTCAGCGCAATAATACATGCTGTCGTCTAACAGATTATTCCATACAGTAGGATAAACATATATATCCTTGGTTATATCATCGGTTTCGGCTTCAATCACACCTACAACAGTAAAACCTTCTTTATAATAATCATACATATTCTGAAAGTCTGAGTAATAATTATTATAGCTGATACTATGTATGTCTTTAAAAAAATATTCTTTTTCTAAAACATCTTCCGGTATCAAAGAATGTTTTATTAAAAAATCTAACGAAACCAATATTTCTTTTTCGTTTAAGGGGAGACGACCGTTCGCCAAATTGGATTCAAGAATCATCGATGAATTCCCAATTTCTGTAAAACTATCAAAATACAAAGAATCTTTTTTTTCATATAAAAAATCAGAACATTTTAAAGTTAAACATTTCTTTGGGATTTGACTATGTAGCAATTCACTTTTTGCATACACGGCAAAATACTTATATTTGCAATTAAAGTCCAAAAAGTCATCGTCAATACCATAATTCAATTTTCTTTCAAGTTGATATTCGATATAGTTTGTCTTAATAATACCTACTATTTTTATGTTCTGACCTTGCCATTCAACTATATCATCTATGCTTATATTCATTTTTTTAGCAATATAATCAGTGATAGCAATTTCGTATACTTGTGTTGGAAAATTTCCATCTAAATCTAAACTAATGTCATTTAAATCATCACAAAATATTATAGTTGCATCAGGAAACATTTTTATATCTTGACTTATTACTTGTTCAGTAACACATCTTGATATATTTGTAATGCCTGAAAATTTAGCGCCTACATTTTTGTTTAAGTAATCGCCACTTACTATTTCTTTTTTGTGTTCAATATAAAAATCGTCAGTATAGTTAGCTTCTATATAAATCGGTAATATAGCAGGATCGTTTTCAACCATATATTTTAAAACAATCTCTTCTTTATCATAAAAACTGATATAAAGAGAAAAAAATAGCAATAACATCGATAGAGCCGTAACTATAGTTGTAAAAAACAATCTCACTTTTCTTTTTTTTAAATACTCAAATGCTAATCGTATTTTATATCTGATTGAAAGCTTTTTAGCTCTAATATTATTTCTTTTATTTTCTGCTAAAATCAATTCTTCTTCGATTTTTGTATGTTTTTTTACTTCACTAATTTTTATCGTTTCTCCGCTTTCCATATTTATAAAAAGTTTTTCTATTTCATAAAGCACATCTTTGAGCTTCAAATCATGAAAAGTTGTTTTTTTATTTATATTTGTTTCGACTGAAAAAGAATAGCTATAATGTCTTTTCTCTAATTCTTCAACATTTTTTATTCGTCCGTCTGACATATTTATTATGTAATCACCGTATTTATATGCAAGGTCAATATCGTGAGAAACCATGATTATCAGATAATCTTTTGATAATGACTTAAGCAATTGCATAATGCTTTTTCCAGTGTTCTCATCCAAATTCCCAGTAGGCTCATCCGCGAAAATAATGTTGGGATTTTTGAGCAAAGTTCTTGCTATAGCAATTCTTTGTTGTTCGCCTCCGCTTAATTGATTAATTTTTCTGTTTTCATATTTAGGTATTCCTACTTTATCCAATATATCGGATATTTTGCTATCAATATATTCATTTCGGTTCTCTTGATCGCAATCCCATTCCTGTAATTCTAATACAAGTCTTAAATTATCATAAACATTAATATCAGGCAATAGGTTATATTGCTGAAAAATAATTCCTATCTTAAGATTTCTATATTCGTCCAATTGCTCTTCGGTATAATTTTTAAGCTCCTGGCAGTTCATCAGAATCTGTCCAGAATCATAATCATCCAATCCAGACAACAAATTAAGCAACGTTGTTTTTCCGCATCCGCTTTTTCCGACAACAAAATAAAATCCAGATTCTTTAAATTTATAATAAATCTCATTTGTAGCAATTACTTCATTCTCTTTCAGATTTGATTTATATATTTTTGTTAATCCTTTAATTTCAATCATAGACATTTCTCCTTATTATGAACAGAAAAAGGATTATACTAAACGTTTTACGTCGTTCTAATCCTTACCCTGTTCATCCTTGTTTCATTGTAAATAAGCCTCTATGCTTAATAATAAAGTTTCACCTAACATCAAAGGATAATCCTTTGATGCTTCTTGATCAATTAAAGTCCATGCACCCACATTTCGATATGGAACACCACCCCACGAATAATAACTATAGCATAAATTTCCTTCAACATTCGCAATGCCGTAAGAGGTATTATCCCATGTTGTTGAGTACTTTTCGCCAAGATATATCAACATATAATTATCCGTATGGATTAATTCCGTGAGAAGATTAATCTCATTTTCTGTGAGTTCAACCATATTGTTGAGGTCATTAAGAATAATTACTTTATAATCTCCAGTTCCGTTAATTTTATCCATAGTGACTTCATCAATACTAATGGTGTTGACCTTATTATTAAAATTAATTTCTTCACCAGCAACAAATATATCAGTTTTTCTTGTTGTAGAAAGCATTTTTGAAATACGATCAACATCAATTTCTTTTTCATCACTTTTATCGGTTATTATTCTATGTACAAAAATACCAACAATTATAATTCCAACAATTACAGCTATTATAATTGCTGTTTTTTTTGATGTTTTTTTTATATTATTCATTATATTACCTTTAAATATGGTGTAGTATTGTTTTCTCTTTATTAATATTCAGTAGTAAAATTAATTGGTTGACATAATGTATAATAGTTTTTTCTTGTAACAGTCCAACGTCCAGTGCCATTCATTTCTTCAAACTTAGGTTCTACAAGCAAAGACATTCTATATCTAGATTGGTTTGTCTTAGCAGCAAAATTCATACGTTGAATACTTTCGTTGTACGCATATAGTCCATATGTTTCATAGCCTGAACGTAAAAACCAATTATTTTCATAGTCATAACCCACTTTGGCTAATCTTGCAGAAGTATCAGAATAATTGTTTATTTTCAATGCTTTTTTGGATACAGTTGTAGACCCTGATATACCAACGGAAGATGAACTTGCACTTGCCCCTATTTGATAGCTTTTCATACCAGCTTGAGACTCGGGGGAGTATGCTTCCAACGATGCAGTTGATGGTAATGTAGAACTAATTGTAAGATGTTCTGAATATCCTGCTTTGTTAGATTTAGGTTGTTTTCCTTTCATCGTACACTTTACAAAAAATTGATCTATATATTGATCGCCCGACACCATTTTTTGGCTTCTTGTCATTCCAATTCTGGTTGTACATACTCCAATTATATCGCCGTTGCTTTTAACATTTGTTGTTATAATATTATACCACGCTGAATCTTTGTATCTTTCATTGTCTACATTAAACCCATGTATAGCGGCTCTGTATCGTCAGCAGCGTTTGCATTAATCGCCCCAACGCTTACCGACATAACCATTGCGACAACAAACGAAATGAATTTTTTTCTAAAGTTATTCATATAAATAATCCCCTTATGTAATTATAGTTTTTTAGTATACTACCGATCGGAACATTTACAGAATATCACACACAAAAAAAAGTCAAGACTTTTTAGGCCAAATTAACAATTTGTTTACTTTTTCTCAAAAAAGGTTTTCCTTCCCCACAGGCGATGGAACGAAACAATGAGCGCCGACCTTTGCATCTTGCATAGCTTTTATTACCTTAGCCTGATTAGCTTCGGCTATTTTATCTATTTCTTCAAAGCGGTCTTTTAATTTTTTCAGTGCCGCCTCGCCTATTTCATATGTTTCATCACTTATTCCAAATTCACTAAATCCGTTCATACAATACCTCGACAATATATATATCAATTAACATTTTTAAACTTTAAAAACACATCATTATTCAACATTACAACAGTATTGATTATATCCTCAAAAGCTTGTTTTGTCAATGGTTTTATCCTTATATTAACTATAAAAATTAATCGAGTAGGAAGCTAACCATTAATTGATTAGCTGTCCTCTCACACCACCGTGCGTACGGTTCCGTACACGGCGGTTCAATCATATTGAGTGCAAAGACTTGTATGCTTTGGATATATCATAATATCCTCTGCGTTCAAGTCTTTCATTTGTA
>JAZNJJ010000018.1:0-1914 GCA_045577985.1 Alphaproteobacteria bacterium | reverse complement strand
TTGAGGTTCGGTTGGTAAAATATTATCAATAAAACATGCATAATCAATATCAAATATTTTTGATAACTTACGTACAATATCAAGTGGCATATCAACCGCACCACTTTCATACTTAATATAAGTTTGTCGTGAAATACCAAGCTTTTGAGAAAGTTCATCTTGTGAATAAGAACGTTGCTCTCGTAATGTCTTTATAATTGCTTCCATAATTATAAAATAGTACAAAAGCAAGGTGATGTCAAGTTATTTTTACAAGTTGATGTAAAAGTTTATAAACATAGAAAAATATTAATTTATGGCTCTGTACTGAAATTCGGTGGATACGGTCATTGACGTTCTCGAAATAACCTTTGTTACACTAAATACATGATGTTTTAGACAGGCTCATCCACGACACAGAAAGTTTTAACTTTCTGTGCCTTCTTATTTTAATTTTTGGTGTTTAATTTTTGTTTTAGATAGGTGCGAATTTTTAGAAATTTTTCAATACCATTATCTTCTTCTGTTTTTATAAAGTATTCCTTAAGTGCAATAACAATTTCATCGTAAAATTTCTTTGCGGTTATGGAGTGACGTGGTATATCATCATTAGCATATTCAAAAATCTTTTCTTCTTTTTCCGTTTCAGGAGAATAAAAATCTTTTTCAAATTGCTTTGTGTCAAACCCTCCAGTTAATTCACGATAAGAATTAATAACTTTGGTTCGTTTTGATTCTGCTTTTTTGTCATTAAATGCTGCAGAAGCATCACGTCTATATGTTGTTAATTTTTTAAGATAATCTGTTAAAATAACTCTCAATTGATTCGAATTTTGATCTATTTTAAACCAATCTCTTCTTGCATTATCAGATAACCGTTGGGTATCAATTAACAACTCTCCATAAACACCGTTAAGAGTTTGAGTTAACTCTCTATAAGTTGTTACGTAATCATTATTGCCTTTTGAAACAGAATCAGCTATTGCATATTCATTTCCGAGTAACATATTTTTTGATCTAACAAATATACCTCGTGGTGAATCGGCTGGATTGGACGAAACTTTACGATTAAATGTAAACCAAAGAACTCCAATTTTTTCTGCCGGAACTTCTTCGGAAAGTTGGTCAAATGATAAATCCCAAAAAACCACATCCGATTCCAAAATATGAGCTCCCGAATAAGGTTTATAAAGTGGATTGCCATCCAAATAAACATCAAATTCATATTTTTCTAATGATTCACCCATAAACTTTTCATAGTGACTATGAATAGCTTTTTTTGCTTCAAAAGAATCGTCATACTTTAATGGCAACAGTCTGCTTAATTTTTGTATAAAATCTTTTCCATTGACAAGTTCTTCTATTTCTGTTCTATAAGAAACAACCTCAACCTTAAAAAAATGATCATCGATATTACTCTCGTATTTTAAAGTTGATTTTTTGGTAATTTGTTCTATAGCACTTTCTAAATCATCGGTTTCCGATTGAGAAAGCAAAGTATTGTATTTTTCTCCATCCCAAGAAAAGACTTGTATTTCTTCCTCATTTTCGACTTTGTTTTTGAAAATTAATTCTTTGCAAAAAGGCATAGCAGCCAATCTGCCAATGCCACGGAAACCTATTTGGTCAATAGCCTTGCTTTTATCAGACTTGCCTATGCTCGTCATTTTGTCGATAAAATCTTTTTTAGGTATACCATATCCATTGTCTAAAAATACAATTTTATTTATTTTCTTATCAATTCTAATATCAATACGTGCATTGGCAACTGGATGGCGAGTAAAAGCATCAGCTGAATTTTGGACATATTCCCTAAAGAAAACAATAGGATCTTCGTATAAAGCAGATGTTAATGTTTCTAACAATCGTAATCCCATTCCTATATTCATTGTTTTACCTCCTTTAGTATATTACTATATTGTAATTTTATTCCTG
>JAZNJJ010000017.1:0-16635 GCA_045577985.1 Alphaproteobacteria bacterium | reverse complement strand
TCCCCAAGCATTAGTCATGCTATATCCAGAACCAAACATTTCTTTTGGGGCTAGATTTGCTTTATATAAAATTCTTGTATTTAAATTACGATAATTTTTCTGTCTTTGTTTTCCATATAACATTCTAACATTTTGCGAAATTTGCGTAATTTGGTCGATAGTTTTATTAATTCTATATTTGGTCATAGCTTTTGAGTAACCTGCAATACCACCCACAGATAATACACCGATAATAGCGAGTACTCCAAGCATTTCAATCATTGAACGACCGGATTGAGCATTGGTTCTACACATTTTATTCATAAGTACCTTCCTTATCTTTGTCCGAAAAAAAGGAACCCTTTTTTCGGACATTTTTATTTATATCATATAAATGTAACTTTTTTAATGATTTTTTTGAAAATGAAGGTATATATAAAAGATAAGAGGTGTGATATGAATATAAAATGTTTTAAATGTGGTTCGGAAAATATTATTAAAAATGGCAAAGTTTTCGGTTGGCAACGTTATAAGTGCAAGGATTGTAACTATCAATTTACTAAAATGGCTCCCGGAGGAAAACCAATATATCTAAAATTATTAACGCATAATTTATATACTGCAGGATTATCAATGAGAGAAACAGCACGGATATTAGGAGTTACTGTTCAGTCTGTTTCAAGATGGATTAGAAAATGGCATTTAACGTATATAAATGAACAAGGAGATAAGGAAGTTTTGTACAAAGTAAATAGTGATAATATATTGGATTGTATGAATTTTTCTGACGTTGATGAAAATATTTTGATTACAAATAAATTAGATTCAGGAGCTAAAATTAATATTTTGATTCAATTACCTAAATAACATTATTAAAGTTACATTAGTTTTTTTTAACTTGATTTTATTTTTAACTCTTTTTATTGTGCTGAGAATTTGTTTTCAGATAGGAAGGTTATTATGAAAGTTAAAAAAATTAAAAGCAGAAAAATTTATTTAAATGTTGTTTATGCAGTATGTTTTATTGCTTTGGGTTGGTATCTAAATGATAGATTTTCTCCAAGTAATAATGTTGGATGGGTAATGCAAACTCCTTCTGTTCAAGTTCAATCTCTAAGTAAAAAGGATGTTTCTACAAAGAAAAAATATATTGCACAAGTGGAGGCTATTAATAGTGTTGATTTGGTGCCTCAAGTTTCAGGTTATTTGGAAGATATTCTCTTTCAAAATGGTGCAGATGTTAAGAAAGGAGATGTTCTATTTGTAATAGAACAACGTCGTTATATTGATAATTTAAAAGCAGCAGAGGCGACAACAAAACAATTAGCGGCAGATTATAAACGATTAATTTCTTTGCATGAGAAAAAATTTATTTCAGATAAAGAACTGGAAATTGCAGAGAGTAATTTAAAAAATGCAGAAGCAGCAGAAGATTTAGCACGGTTAAATTTAGAATATACAGAAGTTAAAGCTCCTATAGATGGGGTTATTGGTAAAGCTTTGATAACTACAGGTAATTTAGTTAATTCTAATGTTCAAAAATTAGCGCGTATTGTTCAGACAAAGCCAATTCGTGTCGGATTTTCTGTTTCCGATAAAGAAAGATCCGTTTTTATGCAAAAACTAAGTGAAGCCGAAGATGTTTATGTGGATATTGTTTTGCCAAATGGTGAAATTGAAACAGAATATGCACAAAATTTATTTTTTAGTAATGAAGTGAATAAAGATACTGCAACTATTCCTGTTTATATTGATTCAAATAATAGCAAGGATTTATTGGTTCCCGGTAATTATGTTGATATTTATATTCGCTTTACTTCTAAAAAAATGGCTTTATTGGTTCCTCAGGTTGCATTGTCTGAAGATGCTAATGGTACGTATGTTATGACCGTTGAAGAAAGTGGAAAAGATAACGAAGGCAATTCGTTATTTGTAGCAAAACAAAAATATATTCAATTAGGTGATGTTATTGATGATAAACAGGTTGTTTTATCCGGCTTGAATGAAAACGATAAGGTTATCGTTCAGGGGTTGCAAAAAGTTAGAGATAATATTGAAGTAAAACCTATATTTTTAAGTGTAAATGAATAGGGGGATTTATGTTTTCAGCATTTTTTATTAAAAGACCTCGTTTTTCTTTTGTTATTTCTATTGTTATTGTATTAATAGGTATTTTAGCTTTGATGAATTTATCAATAGCTTTATATCCTGAAATTACACCTCCTCAAGTTACGGTTAGTGCTACATATCCTGGTGCCAGCGCAGATGTTATTGCAAAAACAGTGGGTATTCCTCTAGAAGATGAAGTGAATGGTGTGGAAGATATGTTATATATGAATTCATCTTCTGAAGATTCTTCATATACGTTAAGTGTTACATTTAAAACTGGTGTAGATCCGGATATGGCTCAAGTTAAGGTTCAAAATAGAATTCAACAAGCTACGTCAAAATTGCCAGATGAAGTTACTCGTCAGGGGGTTTCAGTAAAGCGTGAATCATCTAATATTTTAGGATTTTTTGTTTTTTCTTCTCCGAACGGAACTATGAGTGAGCAAGATATCGCTGATTATGTTTATAATAATGTGGAAAGAACTTTGGCTAAAATTCCAGGTGTTGGAGGAGTTCAAGTTTATTCTGCTCAACTTAGTATGCGTGTTTGGTTAAATGCAGATAAAATGGCGGCCTTACAAATTACTGCAAATGAAATTTATAGTGCTATTTCAAGTCAAAATTATCAACCATCTTTAGGAAAAGTCGGAGCAGCTCCTACTAAAGGTAGTGCTCCGATGGTTTATGCTTTACAAACAAACGGACGTATGTCTACAGTTGAAGAATTTGAAAACATAATTGTTAGAACTGCTGAGCAAGGCGGTTTGGTGCGATTAAAAGATGTGGCAAATATAGAATTAGGGCAAGAAACTTATGCTATATCAGGTTTATTTAACGGAAATAATGCAGTATCTCTGGTTATAAATCTATCTTCCGGAGCTAATGCTATAAAAACAATGGAATTGGTGAAATCCTCCATAGAAGAAATGAAAAGATTTTTTCCTGATGATTTGAGTTATACTATTGCATATGATGCTACAAAATATATTGATGCTTCAGTTGAAGAAGTGGTTATAACATTGATTTTAACTTTAATTTTAGTGGTTGCCGTTTGTTATTTCTTTTTGCAAGATTTTTATTCAACTCTTATACCAACTTTAACAATTCCCGTATCTATTTTAGGTACTTTTGCAGTTATGCTCGCATTAGGTTATAGTATTAATATGTTTACTTTATTTGCCTTATTATTGGCGATTGGAACGGTTGTTGACGATGCGATTGTGGTTGTGGAGCGTGTTGTATATTTGATGCAAAATGAAAATAAAGGCGCTCGAGAAGCTACTTATCAAGCTATGGGAGAAATCAGTGGAGCTTTAGTGGCAACATCTTGTGTGTTATTAGCCATTTTTGTCCCAGTGGGTTTCTTGGATGGTATTGTAGGAAAGATTTATCAGCAATTTTCTGTTACCATAACAACAGCAATAATGTTTTCTTTATTGAATGCATTAACCCTGTCTCCAGCGTTGTGTGCAATTTTAATTAAAAAACAAAAAGCTAAAAAATCAGGTTTTTGGTATAAGGTAAATACATCAATAGATAAAATCATTCATTTTTATGCAATTGTGGTATCATTATTGGCTAAAAATTTAAAGGTGATTATTGCAATTTTAGTATTGTTGTTTGGTTTTGTCGGTATCTTATTTGCAACAGCACAAACTTCATTTATTCCAGATGAAGATCAAGGGGTAATCGTTATGAGTTTACAACTTCCTGAAGGTGCATCTAAAATGCGTACAGCATCGTTGGTGGCGAAAGTAAATAGTGTTATTAAAGAAGAAGCAGCTGTTGAAAATATTTCAGATGTAATTGGTTTCTCATTAATGGGAGGGCGAGGAGAAAATGTTTCGATGTCTTTCATTGTGTTAAAACCTTGGGAAGAGCGTAAGAATAAATGGGATTATTCAACGAATATTCTTAATAGATTGCGTATGAAAATGGTGCAATTTCCCGAAGCCGAATTCCAGTTTTTTGAAATGCCAGCAATTCCCGGTTTGGGAACCGCTAATGGTTTAGATATTCGTTTACAATCACGTCAAACAATGGATTATCAAAAATTAGATGCGGTGTTACAAAGTTTCTTGGGAAAGGTTAATCAACTTCCTGAAATTGCATATGCATATACAACTTTTAATGCCAAAACACCGAATATATTCTTAGATATTGATAGGGTTAAGGCTGAAAGTATGAAAGTTTCTATGGGAAATATATTTTCAACATTAGAAACATATTTGGGATCTGCTTATATTAATGATATTAATTTAGGTACTCAAGTAAATAAAGTTATGATGCAGTCAGATTGGAAATATCGTGATAATATTGAAAATATTAATGAAATTTATGTACAAAATAATTTGGGAAGAATGGTTCCTTTAAGAGGGTTGATTGATTTACATAAAGTTTTAGCTCCAAGGGTTGTTGACAGATATAATCAATATCCTGCTGCTTCAGTTACTGCTGTTCAAAAAAATGGCGTTTCTACAGGACAAGCAATGAAATCTGTGGAAACTTTAATTGATAGTTTGCCAAAAGGTTTTAATATTGAATGGTCAACAATGAGTTATCAAGAAAAAATAACCCATGGGCAAATAGGATTTTTGTTATTGTTATCTTTAACTTTTGCATATTTGTTTTTAGTTGCACAATATGAGAGTTTTGTGATTCCTATTCCAGTATTGTTATCATTATCTGTTGCAATTATAGGAGCAATGCTAGGATTGTTCTTTAGTGGTATGTCTTTAAGTATTTATTCTCAATTAGGGTTGATTCTTCTTGTGGGATTAGCTTGTAAAAATGCTATTTTAGTTATTGAGTTTGCAAAAGATGAAAGAGCTAAAGGGGCTACTATTATTAATGCAGCAGTTAGAGGACTGAAAGAACGTTTTAGAGCAGTTTTAATGACAGCATCTTCTTTTATATTAGGTATATGGCCAATGGTTGTTGCGAACGGGGCTGCTGCCGGTAGTCGTAGAGCTATTGGTGTACCAGTGTTTTGGGGGATGATTGCTGCAACAATCTTAGGTTTATTTATTATTCCTTTGTTTTATGTTTTAGTTCAATCATTATCTGAAAAGATTTTGAAAAAAAGAAAAAGAAGAGATAATTAAATATAAAAATCCTCCACAGTGGAGGATTTTTTTGATTGCACTTTATTATATTTTGTTTTACATCATAGATAGATTATATACTTGTTGAGAGGTAACAAATGAAAAAGGTTAAAAAATCTGCTAAAGTACAAAAAAATTATATAATGGCTATATTTTTAGTTCTAAATGTCTTATTATTGTTTGTTAATTTTATTTGGGGATATTGTAATAATCAAAGTAGAATTATTTTCAATAAGTATAAAGAAATCAGTTTGGCTGAGATTAAACAGAATAAGAATAGTATTCCTGAATGTGTTAAACAGGATTATTTATCGGAAGATCCAAAGGAATATAGTGTATTAAATACTGAAAAAGAACGTAAATTATTAAATAAATATTTGAAAAAATCTGACATATATTTTGAATATGGTTCGGGTGGTAGTACTTTTGAAGCCTTAAAAAGAGGTGTAGACAAGGTTTATTCAGTAGAAAATTCACAAGATTGGTTGGTTAACTTTATGTATCGTTTTGATTTTATTAAACAAAATGAAGATGAGGGAAATTTGGAAATAGTTTATATAGATACAGATGAAACTGAAGAATGGGGATATCCTCGCAATAAACGTAAGGACTATAGAGTATATCCAGAAGCTTTTGCTAAAAGAGAAAAATATAAAGAAGCTGATTTAGTTTTAATTGATGGACGTTATAGAGTCGCAAGTTTGATGCAAGTCTTATTAAATGCTAAGAATAATCCGATAATTATGATTCATGATAGTTGGCGAAATGAATATAAGGAAGCTTATCAGTTTTTAGATGAAATAGAGAGAGCTGATGCATTGACGGTGTTTAGTATTAAGAAAGATATAAATTTAGAAGATGTTAAAAAAATGTACGAACGATATAGATGGGATATGAGATAATTGACATCTAAAAACGGAGAAAGTTATAATTCTTTCTCCGTTTTTTTTAGTTTTTCTTCTAAAGGAATATCTTTTGTAACGAAGGTTATTTCTTTGTGATAATGATCTACAATGCGATTAAGTTTATGCCAAAATCCTTGTTCATATGTTACAATGGTTCCCCATATTGCCATTATAAACATTATAATGGTTACAATGCTTTCAGTAATTTCTAATATTTCCTTTATATTATATTTATTTTGTTTCATATTGTACTATATATGTTGAAAAAAAACTTTTACAATAGATAAAATTTAATTTGATTTTCTTATGAAGAATGATAATATTTTTTTTGTATTAGAGAAAAGGATAAAATATGGAACTTTTATGGGGTTTAATTGCGGGACTATTTAATGGTGTCGGTGCTTCTTTTATTTTATTTAAGAAAAAATATTCGAATAATGAGCTAAATCGTTATTTAAATTTAGCCGCAGGAGTAATGTTAGCAGCGGCCTTTTTTTCACTATTGAAACCGGCTTATGATAATTTATGCGAATATTTTATTGATTATAGGGCGATGTTTGTTTTTTGTGGGGGTCTTATTGTCGGATATTTATTTTTAAATTTGCTTAATTTTATTATTCCTCATTTACATGATGTTGATAGTAACAATGTAAAACATATATATATGTTTGTTTTGGCTATTGCATTACATAAAGTTCCAGAAGGATTGGCAATGGGGATTGCTTATGCTAATAGTGCAGAAACAGGACAAGCTTTAACTTTAGGTATCTTATTGCAAAATATTCCGGAAGGGTTATCTGTGGCATTAGGATTATTATCTGTAAAGTTTAGTAAATTAAAAGCAATAGTTATATCTTCATTAACGGGATTAATGCAACCTATTGGAATGTTAATTGGTTTATTGTTAGGCGGTTTCGGGGATATTTTTATTAATTTTTGTATGGCTATGGCTGGTAGTGCCTTATTGTTTGTTGTTATTAATGAAGTTTTACCTCAATGTTATAGAACTCATGATGATGTGAAAAATTCAACTTCGTTGTTCTGTGGTTTTCTAGTGATGTGTATATTAGATATGCTTTTGTAGATAATGATGATATTATTGTTAATTCATCTTAATTAATTATTTACAAATGCTTTCTGATTGTTATCATACAAGAAATTGAGAGGTTGTTATGAAAAAGCACTTGGATTTATTAATAATCATTATTTCTGCTACTATATTTAATGTGTTTGTTTTTGCATTATATGCAAAGATGAACACAATGGATTGGTCTAAATTTATTCCTGAAAAAAAAGTTCTTCTAGAAGATTTTAAAGGAAAAGATATTAGAATTTATGAAGTTTATCATAAACCAGCAGCTTTTTTAGCCAGTGATATTGTTTTACCTATTCAGGCTGGAAGAGCTCTTAATTCTCCTCATACACAAGAGTTACAAACTTTAATGATGGGAGATGATACTGGTGATAATATTTCTCATAAAAATAAAACATTTGCAGAATTAACGGTCTTATATTGGATTTGGAAGAATGTAAAAGCAGACTATGTTGGGTTAATTCATTATAGGCGTTCTTTGAGAGTTGATGAAAATACTTACTTTTGCCAAGATTATTTGTGTAAAATTGGTTTAAATCATAAAAATATAGATAAGTTATTCGATGAATATGATATAATTATGCCTTCAAAATATACTGTTTTTCCAACTTTGTATGACCAATTTATAGAAAGTCATTTTGTTGAAGATATTGAATTAGCATTTGATTATATTCGTAAGAAGTATCCAGAGATGAAAGATGCTATTGAAGAATCTTTGATGGTTGAGGACGGTTATTTTACCAATATGTTTATTATGAAAAAAGAGATTTTAGACGAATATGCTGAATGGATCTTTGATATTCTTTTTGCCATTGAAGATAAGTTAGATTATAATTTAAGAGAGACAAAAACAAAGGGTGCAAATTATACCGATGAAAATCAATATCAATTGAGGGCTCCTGCTTATTTAGCAGAGAGATTGATCAATGTTTGGATGTATCATAATAAAGATAAATATGATATTGGTGAATTAGATGTTGTATTTAGGAAATAAATATGGTGATGAATGTTATTATTAGGACCGGATTAGCTTGTATGTTTAGACAGCAAACTTTTTTGCTGCCGGTTACGATGTTATGGTATCAGGCGAATGGTTTGACTGCAGCTGATTTTGTTTCAATCCAAGGAATTTTCATTTTATTAGGACTGTTTGTTGAAGTTCCCAGTGGTTATATTGCCGATATGTTTTCTAAAAAACGTATACTGCTGTTTTCGTTTACTCTTTTTCTTTTGAGATGTTTATTATGGCTAAGTTTTACAGGTTTGGTAGTTATTATTGTCGGTGAGTTACTTGTTTTATTATCAAGAAGCTTTTTTCAAGGTATTTATGATAGTTATATTTTTGAATATCTTAAAAAAGAGCAAGAAACAGATAAGATGATGAAATATTGTGGTATTGTTACATGTTTTACTAATGTTGGTACAGGAACTGCTAGTCTTTTATGTAGTGTATTATATCCGCAGTATTCTTTATATGTTTTATTATCATTAGAATTAATAGCTACAGTTATTGCAATTGCTCTCATTTGTACTTTGCCGAATATTAAAGTTATTAAAATGAAAAAAAGTATTTCTCAACGAGGAAAAGAAATATGGCAAGCTGTTATATCTACATTAAGAGATAGCAGAATTAATCATTATATCCTTTTAACAGCTGTATTTGCATCATCTACATATGTTTTTATTTGGAGTTTTCAACCAATTATGAAAATTACTGGTGTTGCTCTAGGATTTTTTGGTGTTGTATATTTCTTCAATTTTTTATTTAGAGCTTTAGCTAGTTATTTTACGAGTTCTATTGTGCAAAAATTTGGATATAAAAAATTGGCGATTATTGTTGCTATGCACATTTTTGTTGGTTTAAGCGGTATGATAATTTCTTATGAGTTGAATTATCCGTTTGTTACTTTAGGATTTGTGTTTTTAATTTGTATAGGAATTGGTTTTCAGTTAGCATTTAATATTTTAACCGTAACTAAAATTCAAGAAATTGCTCCATCTGAAGTAAGAGCAACTAAATCTTCAACAAATAATATGATATCTCAAGGAGTTTCGGGAATTATTTTAACATCATTCAAGTTTATTAGTAATGAGGCTGATTTTTTAATTGCATATATTGTTGTATTTATTGTTTATGCACTTTTATTAGGTGGGTTATATGTTTGGAAATTTAAACTTAAATAAGTTAAAAAATATTTTACTTATAATTTGTTTTTTAATATGTAGCTTTTTTGTAACATATTTTCTTTGCACTTATTCAAAGAAGAAAGAAAATTTGATAGAGATTTATATGGCTTATCATAAAGTTACGCCTATATATGAAAATGAATTTGTTATTCCGATACATGCAGGTAGGTCTTTAAGAACAAAATATGGTTTGGCTTTAAGAGAATTAATGATAGGAGATAATACCGGAAAAAATATTTCACATTTGAACGACAGATATTCTGAATTAACAGTTTTGTATTGGATGTGGAAAAATTCAAAAGCAGATATAGTCGGATTGATGCATTACCGTAGATGGTTTAAGTTTGCAAATGTTGATAATGCCGGAGATGATTATTTTAAAAGTATTGGCTATACAAGGGAAATTATTGAAGAAAATTTACGAGATTATGATATTTTAGTTCCTTATACTCAGGTATTTAATAGAGGTAAAAATATATATGAGCATTATTTATATAACCATTATATAGAAGATTTCTATACCGTTTTACAATATATTCGTAAAAGATATCCTGAAATGAAAAACGATTTGAATAAATGGTTATTAAGAAAGAGATATTTTCCATGTAATATGTTTATTGCAAAAAAAGAGGTTATTGATGAATATGCTAAGTGGCTATTTGATATTTTGTTTGCAGTAGATGCAGATATTAATTATGATCATTCGATATTAGATAAAGGATATAGAGCTTCTCCTAATAAATATGATTATCAAAAAAGAGCACCTTCATTTATGTCAGAGAGGTTATTTGATTTTTGGTTATATTATAATAGAGATAAGTATAAAACTAAAGAAATTCATTTGATTGAAAGAAAAAATTTATAATGAGGATTTGAATATGAAGTATTGGAAACTGTTATTTCTTTTAATTATATTTATTTTGTTAATATTGTTCTATTTGCAAAAAGATAATGAAGTAAAAGTAGAAATTTATCAGGCATTTCATAAAGAAGCTCCTATTTTGCAAAATGAAATTATGATTCCTATGCATGTGGGAAGAGCGTTAAATAAAAAAGAAGGATTACCTCTAGTTAATAAAATGATTGGAGATAACACAGGTGATAATATTTCTGAAAAAAATGAACGTTATGCAGAGCTTACGGCAATATATTGGATGTGGAAAAATTCGAAAGCAGATGTAGTTGGATTGATGCATTATCGTCGTAGTCTTATCTTACCTACTGAGGAAAAAGAATGTGATAATCATTTGTGTAATATAGGTTTAACTAAAGAAAATGTAAAAAGGTTGATGAAGGATTATGATGTTATTCATGTTAAGCATTGTAATTTATATTATTCTATATACAATAATTATTTGAGAAGTCATGTTGCCAGAGATATGCACTTAGCTATTGAATATATTTATAACAAATATCCAAAAATGCGAGGTGCATTAAATAGAGCTTTATACAATACATTTTTTTCTTTTACTAATATGTTTATTATGAAAAAAGATGTTTTAGATGAATACGCAACATGGTTATTTGATGTTTTATTTGGAATTGAAGATAAATTAAGTAATTATAACGGATATCAGAAAAGAGCACCGGGATTTCTGGCTGAAAGATTATTTACGGTTTGGGTGGAAGCTAATAAACATAAATATAAATTTTTAGGTGTTGATTTAGAAGTAAGATGATGAGCTTTTTTAATAAAAAGATATTTATTTTATTGATTATTGTTATATCTTTAATTGTTACATTTTTATGTTTTAGTGATAACAAAAAGATTGAAATATATAATGTTTATCATAAAGATGCGACAATTTATAAAAATGATATCGTAATACCTATTCACGCCGGTCGGGAATTAAAAAAGGAATATGGATTACCTTTAATAGATAGGATGATAGGGGATAATACGGGAGATAATATTTCGTATTTAAATGACAAATATTCAGAATTAACAGCATTGTATTGGATATGGAAAAATTCAAAAGCAGATATAGTCGGATTGATGCATTATCGTCGATATTTTGATTTATCTGAAAATGTAAAAAATATAAATTGTGATGATTTTCTGTGTAATTTGGGAATGACGCATGATAATGTATACAAATTGATGAAAGATTTTGATATCATTGTTGTTAGTTATCCGGTATTTGAGAATATGACACAATATAATTTTTATAAATATTGGCATTATGTTGAAAATTTAGATAGAGCGTTTGAATTTGTTGAGGACCTAGATGAAGAGGAATATAAATATATTACACGCGTAAAAATGTCTAAGAAAGCTATAGGTAATAATATGTTTATTATGAGAAAAAATATATTAGACGAATATGCAAAATGGTTATTTAATATTTTATTTAGTATTGATGACGAGTTCATATATGATAATAGTTTAAGTAGAGTAAAGACTAAATCAAATGATGCTATTTTCCAAAATAGAGCACCTGCTTTTGTAGGTGAAAGATTATTTCATTTATGGATAGAGAGTAGAAGAAAAATATATAAAATTAAAGAAGTAGAAGTAAAATTTATTGAACAATGAATGAGGGGTAAATATGAAAAAAATTTTAAGTTTATTTATGGTTATAACACTTATTGGTGCTGGATGGTATTATAAGATTTATAATGCAAATTATTATCCTAATGTGGTTGTTGGAGCCGGACTTTCTGGTGTGGTTTTAGCGGAAAGAATTGCTAATGATACGGGAGAAAAAGTTTTGGTTATTGAACGGAGAGATCATATTGGAGGTAATGTATATGATTATAAAGATAAGAATGGAATTACCGTACAAAAATATGGTATTCATGCCTTTCATACAAATAGTCAAAAAGTTTGGGATTATTTAAGTTTGTTTACAAAATGGAACAATTATCGTCATCAGGCATTAGCTTTAACATCTAAAGGTTTGGTTAATTTTCCGGTTAATTTAAATACTTTGGATAAAATATTTGAAGTTGAATTTGCACAAGAATTTCAGAATAAACTAATTGAAAAATTTGGTATGGGAAATAAAATTTCTGTTAGTGATTTACAAAATGATGAAGACGAAATATTACGAAAAGGTGCAGAAGTTTTATATGAAGAATTATTCAAAAATTATACTATGAAACAGTGGGGGATGAGTGTGGAAGAGGTTGATCCATCTGTTATAGCCAGAGTTCCAGTCTATTTGAATAGAGATGATTTTTATTTTACTGATAAATATCAAGGAATTCCTCAAGAAGGTTATACTGTCATGGTAGCTAAGATGCTTGACAATCCTAATATTGAAATTCGTTTAAATACAGATTGGAACGATGTAAAAGAAGACATTAAATATGGAAAGCTATTTTTTACAGGTTCAATAGATGCTTTTTTTGATTATAAATATGGAAAATTACCTTACAGAAGTTTACGTTTTGATATCAAAGAAATTCCTGTTGAGTATTATCAAGACAGAGTGCAGGTAAATCATCCAAATCATCCGACAATGACCAGATCCATTGAACATAAGCGGATATTAGATGAAAAAGCCCCTGTTTCAACAATTTCTTTTGAATATCCAGAAGCTTTCGATGGTACTAATGAGCGTTATTATCCTATAAACAAACCGGAAAATGCTGAATTATATACAAAATATATTAATGATGCAAAAGCTTTTCCTAATGTTTATTTCTTAGGTAGGTTAGGTGACTATAAATATTATAACATGGATCAAGCTGTTGATAGAGCATTAGAATTGTATGAAACAGTTTTTAAAAAGTAAAAATTGTAAAAAAAAAGTCCCCATATTTATGGGGACTTTTTTTATTTAGGTCGACGTTTTATATCTATTTTAAAATATTCAATAGTTTTTGCCAGACCTTCATCTAATGATGTTTCTGGAGCCCAACCGAGTTTATCTTGAGCTAATGAAATATCTGGCCTGCGACGAGTTGGGTCGTCCAAAGGTCTATCTTGATAGCTTATTTGTGAACGAGTAGAAATTTTGTTTGTTATTATTGTTGCAATTTCTGAAACAGTATGTTCTTGAGGGTTTCCTATGTTTACAGGTCCTGTAAATTCTTTAGGAGAATTCATCATTTTTATTAAGCAATCCACTGTATCATCAACAAAACATAGGGATCTAGTTTGAGAGCCATCACCATAAATAGTTATATCTGAATTTTGTAGTGATTGGCAGATAAAATTACTTACTACTCGTCCATCATCGTGACGCATATTAGGTCCATAAGTATTGAAAATACGCACAACCTTTATTGGCATTTTATATATGCGATTGTAGCTAAAAAATAAGCTTTCAGCACATCTTTTTCCTTCATCATAGCATGAACGTATACCAATAGGGTTTACATAACCACAATAACTTTCTGGTTGGGGGTGTACTGCTGGTTCGCCATAAACTTCGGATGTAGAGCTTTGCAAAATTGTAGCCTTATGTTCTTTGGCTAATTCTAACATATTGATAGCACCTAAAACACATGTTTTAGTAGTTTCTATAGCGTGTTCTCCTTGATAAGCAGGAGGAGAGGCTGGGCATGCTAAATTATATATTTGATCAATTTTTTCTTCAATAGATAATGGTGTTGTTATATCGTGCAATATAAACTTAAAGTTGGGATTATTTAGTAAATTTTCAATATTACACATTCTTCCTGTATAATTATTATCTACGCAAATAACTCTATTACCTTCATTGATTAAACGTGTACACAAATTAGAACCGATAAATCCGCTTCCGCCTGTTACTAAAATTGTTTTCATATTCATTGTTCTTTCTTTTTGTTATTTTACATGCAAAAAATTGTATCATTAAAGTATTAATATATTATAAATTTATATCATCTTTTAATTTCCAGAATTTTTCGTTGTTTGTTGGTTGATAATACTTTTCTATTATATCCATATTTAGTTTGTATGCTAAAGGTTGAGGGTAGTTAGCAATTAATTTCTGTAGATCAAGTTTTTTATCAGGATATTTGCTGAATAGGTATAAAATATCAGCATTATATTTACTTAGATATTTGGCTCTTCTTCTGCTGAATGGGGTATTTATGTAGTCTTCAACCCAGATAATTTTCGGTAATTTTGTGGTGATTATTTTATTTATATCATAATCAGGATTTCCAAAATTTGTATTATATATGTAACCGATATCATTTAATAAAAACCACATATAATCACAATCATGGCGAAATAAATTGAAGTTATATTCATTGCCGTTAATTAATAAGTCAGAATCTTCGGTATTATCTATAACAAATTGAGCTTGTTTTACATAATGTTTTGCCATGTTCTGATTGTTGTAATTATATATACTATCACTGATTGATGATATGGCGTAATAAAAAGCGACAATGATATATATACCGGTCATAAATTTGTTTTTAAATTTTGATAATGTGGAAAATATTATAATAAATGACAATATTTCAATTAGATAGAAATAATGGTAGTATGGAGAAAATGTATTTATACGTAAAAATAATTCTCCTCCGAAAAGTATTATGATAATATTTCTAGCATTTGAGTTTTTTTTGGCAAAGCTTATGCAGCAGATTAATGCAGATATTACTGTTATTATAGTAAACGGTTTGAATGCAACAGAGGCATATCCATTAGTTAAAGGTATTTGCATTTGCATTGATTGGTATTGAAATATCATTAATTGAAGGCCATAATATTGTGGTATTAATGAGTTTAGGGAAAAATTTAATAAAAAATATTGAGATAATGCGTTGTTAAAATACAACCAGAGTATAAAAGATATGAATATAATTATTGGGACAATCAAAGCCTTTACAAAATCTGTGAATTTTATTTTTTTTGTATATAGTTGGCGGATTATATATATTCCTAAAAAAACGTAAAGTAAGAGGATTTTTTGGATAAATAACACAGAAATCGTAAACAAAATGAATGAAATTATCAATTTTTTACATTGAGGTTTTTGTAAGTAAGTAATGAAATAATATAAGCCACTCCAAAAGAATAAATTCATAAATGTATCAGGACGAAATTCAATTAGATATATTCTACCTACAGGATTGAAGGCCATAAAAACTATTAATATTAAAAGAGCCGTTTGTTTATCTGCAATGAATTTGGTGATTATTTTATAGATGTAATATAAGGAAAAAATACTAGCTAACATGGCGAAAAAATGGCCAAAGTAGTAGATGTTTGCATTGTTATAAAATAAAGCTGTAAACGGAGCAAATAAATACCAAAGGAGAGGGTGATGATGTTCAAAAAAATCACGGTAAGGAAAAAGCCCCTCCCAGACAAGCCAAGATGCATGAAGATGCTCAAATTCATCGATATTTGATTTTCCCCACGTTAGAGCTGTTAAGACGATAAATATAAATTCTAAAAATAAAGTCGTTATGAATAAATAATTTATTATTTGCTTCTGAGTATCTTTCATTTGTTTTCCTTATAATATTCAACAAAAGTATGTTTATTATAAAAGAAAAAGTCAAATGCTTTTATTGTTTAATACTCTATTATTTAATTTATTTTATATAATGTTTATCTTCGGGTAGTTTTATTTCTATCAAAGATATTTTTTTTAACCTCAGATTGTTCAGCTAATTAAATTATGGGATTTATATACTATTTTATGCACATTTAATGAATAAAAAACTTACGAAAATTAAAAATTATATGTACTATGATAAAAAAAATGATGAGGAGAATGTTTGTCGATATGTTTAATTTTTTAAAACAACGTTTTGATTTTAAATGTAATTTTTTTACTTTTGTTTGTGGCATTTGGTCGTTAGTAATTTGTCCTTTGATTTTATATGCACCAAAAGATGTATTTGTTGAAGATGGCTGGATTGAAAATCTTCAGCTATTATTTTTAGTTTGTACTTTGATTATTTCTTATACAGCAAAGACGGATAAGAAATTTTTTATGTTTGTAGGTTTACTTGTTATATTGATGTTGATGAGAGAAACTAACTTGGGACGTTATTATTTTTGTGAAAAATATTTATCTTCTGATGTCGCTTGTAAATGGAAGAACTTGAAATATGGATATTTTGCTGAAATATTGCGATGGGGCTTTGGTTTGTATACTATTTATTTTGCTTGGATTAATAGATTGTATTTAAATTTTATAAATTATGTTAAAAGTACTCAAATTTTCTTTTGGGATGTTTTGTTTGTTTTTTTAGGCGCATTAGGAGGAAGTATGGCAGAACTTCATTTTATTGATAATGAAATAATGGAAGAAGCTAGTGAACTATTATTTTATTTAGCGTTCACCAATTGTGTTTG
>JAZNJJ010000016.1:0-31954 GCA_045577985.1 Alphaproteobacteria bacterium | reverse complement strand
CCACGCTTTTAGTTGGGTCATCGGTAAGTTTAAGATTTTCATCAACATACCGAAGATTTCTTAATAGTTTTTCTTTTTTGTCTGCGTTCATAATATATATTTTTAATTGTTTAACATAATTATATTTCTTAGAGGACAAGTGATAACTTATTTTATTTTAAAAATCAAATATTTTTTAGCTTGATTCTTAGAAAGTCGCAATAAATCCATCATATGAACTCTTTTAATTGATATTGGAACTCTTCATAGTATAAGATTATTTCGGTTAGTAATTCATCTAAATTGTGCCCACAATTTAAAAGTCTTATTAAAATTGATAAGACTTTTTTGCTTTAATATGGGATATTCAATTCAAACATCAATTCGTTTATGATTAGCATCATTATTCAGTAGTTTATGATTTTTTTGGTCTTTTTTCTTATTTTTATAATGAAAGTAGGGGGGAGATAACGCTTGATTTTTTGAATGAAATTTACTTTAATTATAAATAACCTATCAATTATTATTAAGACTTAATTAAAATGGAGTGGACTATGAGACTATTGATTATCGGCGGAGGGGCATCAGGGGCAAGTTGTGCAACCAGATTCAGAAGATTAAATGAACAAGCCCAAATTACCATATTGGAAAAGACGGATGAAGTTTCTATTGCTAATTGTGGTTTGCCTTATTACATTTCCGGTGTGATTGAAAATCGTGATAACATATTGGTTTCTAATCCTCAAAAATTTAAGTCATGGTTTAATATTGATGTAAAACTTAAAACAGAAGTCGTTCAAATCAACAAAGAAGAAAAGTATGTTATAACAAATACGGATGAGCAAATTTCATACGATTATTTGGTAATAGCAACGGGGGCAACTCCCGTTGTGCCAAACTTTGAAGGTTTAAATAAAGACAAAACATTTGTGGTGCGTTCACTTGCTGATGCAGATAAAATCAAAGCCCATATTAAGGAAAATAATATTCAAAATGTGGCTGTTATCGGGGGCGGTTTTATTGGTGTAGAGGTTGCCGAAAATATGGTAGAAATGGGCTTAAAAACCTCTTTAATTGAAATGAATAATCAGATTTTGGCACCTTTGGATCCGGAAATGGTGCAACTTGCCCATAAAGAAATGTTGTCCAACGGAATTGATTTGATTTTGTCGGATGGTGTTCAAAAGTTTGACGGCAATAAAATTATTTTAAGCTCCAGCAAAGAAGTTGAATTTGATATGTGTGTCTTGGCCATTGGTGTTAAACCTGAAATCCAATTGGCAGAAACAGCCGGACTTAAAATCAACCGAGGCATTATTGTTGATGAAACATTAAAAACGTCTGATGCTTTTATTTATGCGGCTGGCGATAATGTGGAAATAAAAGATTTTGTCACTTTGCAAAATACTTTGGTGCCATTGGCAGGGCCTGCTAACCGTCAAGGGCGTATTATTGCCGATAACATTAACGGAGTGCGTTCTACATATAAAAATACGCAAGGATCATCTGTTGTTAAAGTATTCGGCTTAACGGTTGCAAGTTCGGGGAATAATGAAAAACAATTAAAACAAAAGCAAATTCCATATTTGAAAACGTATGTGTATTCACGCTCTCATGCCGGATATTATCCAGATGCTGATGCAATTTTATTTAAGTTATTGTTTAACCAAGACGGAAAAATTTTGGGCATTCAGGGAATAGGTAAAAGCGGTGTTGAAAAAAGAATTGATGTTGTGGCAACTATTATGCGAAATGACGGCTCCGTTCAAGATATGATTGATGCGGAACTTTGTTATGCACCACCGTATTCTAGCGCGAAAGATCCTGTCAATGTGTTGGGCATGAATGCCGATAATATCATAAACGGATTAGTAAAACCTGCCTTTATGGAAGATTTGGAAGATTCTCTAGTAATAGATGTTCGCCCACCGATGATGTATCAACAAGGAGCTGTTCAAAAAGCCATTAACATTCCGATTATGGAAATTAGACAGCGTTTAAATGAAATTCCAAAGGATAAAAAAGTCGTCTTGTCGTGTGCAACGGGATATACCAGTTATTGCGCTTGCAGAATTTTAATGCAAAGCGGATTTGATAATGTTTACTCATTTATGGGTGGATATGATTTTTATAAAGCAGTAAAATCGTAATATTTGTGAACATTTCAAAAATCCCAACCCCAAGGATTCTTATCCACCGTCAACAAAGAACCACCCCTTAGCTGGTGGTTCTTTTGTTGGTGAAACTATAATTTCTCGAACTTGCGAGGAAGCAAGTTTGACAAGGAGGAGTAGGCGAGACGGAAGTATCGCCGCACTTGCGACGACGCAGCGGCGGAGCTTAAGCGACGTCAGTCTTGCAGCGCCCACCAATCTATACAACCTCTTGTTTCTGATAGGAGGTTATATGCTTTTCTCATTGATATTTCTATAGTGTTTTAGGTAAAGCAAACCCCTCACAACAATTAAATTGTGAGGGGCTTTGTTAGGCTTTATTATACTTTTCTATAAGAGATGGTAATCCACGGCCATCGTTACAAAAATCGCAATCGAACCTTAATGATGTAAAGAGATACCTACCGTGTCCGTTATTTATAATTGAAAAGACAATTATATCATCACGAACAAAATTGGATGCCGTAGAAACAAAAGTGTCGTTCATCTGCCAATCATGAACATAAAACACACCTCGTTCGGAAAAATCGTCAAGAATAATCTTTCCGTTTTGGCATTTGGCTTCATACTCAATTTCTTTAATGAGGACGTGTAATGCCACACCTTCACCAGCACGCGTTGTTTCAAGCACTTTGGCTTTAATTGTTGCTTTTGTTACAGTTAAATCTTTCATAACAAAAAGTTTTTAAAAGTTATTAAATCTATAAGGGTTTATAAACATTATACCTTACTCCTTCGCCCATGATACTAACCAATTTAAAAGACGTACGAAAAGGTCTATAATTATAAATAGCCATCCGTATATAGCCGCTGCAGCAAAAGCCATAAAAATAATTGCTAACAGCACACAGTCATTCGATATTAGGATAATAGATATTGGTATGCATAATGTTACAAACAAAAGAAACAGCCATTCAAAATGTTTATTACACCATAAGATGAAACGTTTAATCCACTTTTCCATAAGATAATATTTTAATAGTTAAACATAATAATTTTCAATAGTGGGCAGATGGTAATCTATTTTATTATAAAAATCAAATGTTTTTATGTCTGATTTTATAGAAAGCTCTTACGTTTTATTAAAAAATATCTATTATGAGAGCAAAATATTATAATTGTATCACTTTAGTATTTTGATTGGAATGCAATATGGCTTCCTATTGCGGTATTATTGATATCACTTTTATGCGGAGGTTTCCTATTATTCCCTGTAATATCAGAAGTTAGGATTGTGATGATAATATGGATTATTCTTTCGGTAGCTATTAGCATTTTAATACCTATGAATAAAAATGTACAATCTTAAAATTGTCATATTATGGAAACAAAAGAGAAAAAATTGGCTCAGATTAGAGAACTCCATAAATCTCAGTCTAAAATTAGTATTACGCAAGTTTAAGTCGGGATGATTTGGTATGAAGATGATACTTTTTTATTTGAGAGATTGCCTGATAAAAAAATCAAAGCAGTTGTTGAATCAAAAGTTGAGTAATGAAAAAAACAGTTTTGAGTTTATGGCTCAAAGCTGTTTTTTTGTTATTTAATGCTCTTTTTATCTTAAAGTAAACCTTAGTAAATTATGAATTTTATAAATGGTATTTATTTTATTGACAAATTATTTATTTCTTTTATACATAAAATCATATTTTAGTATTATTAATTTTAAATCAATTATTATGGAAAAACAAGAGATTCTGAAATGTATCAATGAATTTGTTATTGGGGATAGTCCAGGTTATTCTATTGATCTCAGTGAGAATATTTACAACAGTCTACACTTTGATAGTTTGGAGTTGATGGAGCTTGTAATTAAGCTAGAGGAAGAGTTCTCTATTTGTATTGATGGTTCATCAATTAAAGAGTGGAAAACCGTAGGAGATATTGTTGATACAGTTTATCAGTTAACACGTTAACCATCTCAACAGTTCTAAGGAGACTTAGAACTGTTTTTTGTTGAAAAAGTTTATCATATAATATAAGATCATGTATGATTAATAGTACGATACATATAGGAGGGAAGTGTGTTGAAGCTTATTTTACCAGAAGAAAAATATTGGCAATCATTTCAACTTGGTTTAGATGAATTAAAAAAATATCCAACTCCATATGATACAAACGGAATCAAAAGCGGTTTAAAGTTTGCAAATTTTTTAGATTTCAAAACAGATTGTGAAAACGATCGTTTAGGTATAGGGCTAAAAGAAGGTTACGTAAAACAAACAAAATTGTGGTTAATTAAAGAT
The DNA here is from genome assembly GCA_045577985.1 of Alphaproteobacteria bacterium. Lineage (GTDB taxonomy): Bacteria > Pseudomonadota > Alphaproteobacteria > RF32 > CAG-239 > RUG410. The sequence continues at coordinate 27,555 of JAZNJJ010000016.1, read as the reverse complement.
GATAAATTTGTAGGTGCTTTTGATATCCGTCATAATTTAACAGAAAAATTAAAAAGAGAAGGAGGAAATATAGCATATTACATAATTCCTTCATTTAGAAAAAAAGGACTGGCAACATCTGGTTTAAAGTTATGCTGTAAATATGCAAAAGATGTTTTAGAATTAGATGAAGTTTTAATAACGTGTAATGCTAATAACCATGCTTCACATAAAACAATGCTAAAAGTAATGAATGAATTTGGTGGATATGAAGATACCCCAACTGTATTTTCAACAAAAGAAAACAAAAGAGTTTGGATAAAAACAAAAGATATAAAATAAAAAAAACTAGTGGAACTAGGGTTAGTTAAAGGTAAAAGAATAAATCTTTTTTACATTTTTCTACAAATGGTAGGTATCATTGGGATTAAATCTCCGAGGACATACTTCAAAAGCTAAAGCTGTTTGAGATGTTGCGGTCAATTTATGGTTAAAACCTGGAACAAATAAAATCAAATCACCTGCATTTAAGGTTATTTTTTTCATTTCAGGTTCATGCCATTTATGTTCAATCATCGTAGCTCTGCTTCGATTGTCCCTGCTAAAACATAGGTATATATTCTACTCTGAGAAAATGATAATGATTTCCTCTGGGTTGCCCAATTTCATAAACATTCAATCCTATAAACTTCATCTTTTCATTAAAAATGCTATATTATTTTACAATTTTATCAATATTTTATCTTATTATAATATAAATTAAATATTTTATATTCCTAGGAATTTAAAAAAAGCCTCACAACCTTCAATAATATCTTCATATGTTTCATCAAAATTTCTTGTGTACCAAGGATCTCTTATATTGCGAGGATTATTTGTGAAATCTAATAAGCGATATATTTTTGTATCAACATCTGCACCAACAATAGCTTGAATATCTTTAATATTACTATCATCCATAGCTATAATATAATCAAAATAAATATAATCACGAGGTTTTATTTGTCGAGAATAATGTTCTTCAAAAGGAACATTCATTTCTATTAATTTCTTTCGAGTACCTTTATGAATTCCAGCATGAAAGAATTCATTAAATTTTTCTGTTGCAGCTGAATCTATTTCAAACTTATCAGATAAACCTCGTTCATTTACCATTTGTTTGAACACAAACTGCGCCATCGGCGAGCGACATATATTTCCCAAACATACAAATAAAACTTTTATCATGATAAATATCCTTATTAAAACAAAATTATGTTATCAGAATTATCTCAAAATATCGTTAAGATATTTTTAGTCAAAAAAATATTGAAAACACACTCATTATATGTTATATAAAAATTCAGAGAAAAATTATCAATTTATTATTAATAAAAACATTTACTAAATGGAACATTCAATTAAAAGTTACACCAATGTCAGTGATGTTATTTCTTTGGCCGAAAATCTTGAGATAGAGGTTGTTCATCATGGCTCAACAAAGGCTGAAAAATTTCTTGTTTATCTTGATGCAAAACACCCACATCCCCAAGGTAATAAACGTCCGGCTCTTATCGTTAATTTTGAAGAAGATGGTAAAACAGTCAAGAAAATAACTCTTTTTCAAAACAATAATATTGAACTTGAATGGAATAGATAATTAAAAATATTTTATTTTTGATATTATCAATCTTCTAAAAATCCACGGATATCGTGGATTTTTTTATTACAGTTGTGTATAATAAAACATATCCTATTGTTGTTTTCAATCCATAATGCTTATATATCAAAGGGTAGGGAATAAAACAATCGAGGAAGATAATGACTTTTGATATATCAAAATTTATAAAAACCAACAGAGTTTACTTTATTTGGGGTATATTTATGGGGCTTTTATATCTATTTAAAGATATGTTTGGCTTAGTATTTATTACATTTATTATGTGCTTTATAACCACAGGAATAACCCATTATTTACGCCAAAAATATCGCTGGAATAGAAGAGCAATAGTTGTATGTACTTATATATTATTTATATTTGGAGTTATTGCTTTTTTAACATATGTTCCTCCACATTTATTGTCTGAAACAATTAGTTTTACAGAGCAATTACCAACAACAATTTCATCTGTAAAAAATAAAATAAATTCAGGACTTGCCTCAAACGAAATGATTGCACCTCTCTTACCTCAAATAAAAGAAGCTTTATTTCCTGAAACAACATTTGTCAGTGCCTGGAACATCGTTAGAGGAATGCTTGAAAAAGGTTTACATTATCTGGGATGGTTTTTTCTTGCTATATTATTTAGCTTTTTAATATTATATGATTTACCTCGTTTATCAAAAGGTGTTCGTCAGCTTCGTTATACTAAATTAGGAGAATCATACAGAGAAACCGCTGATAGTATCGTCTTATTTGCCAAAGTTGTCGGTGAGAACTTCCGAGCTCAACTTATGATATCTGCAATAAATACTTTATTAACAGCTATTTGCTTATACATTTTAGAGGTAAAAGCCATCGCTTTATTATGCACAATTGTATTTATGTGTGGACTTATACCTGTTTTAGGAATGTGGATTTCCTCCGTACCAATTATACTGATGAGTATAAATAGTGGGGGAATGGAATTAGGTTTCTGGGCTTTAATAATGATTATCGCAATTCACATTTTAGAAGCTTACGTATTAAATCCTCGTATAGTTTCTTCTGTAATGCATATCAATCCTGTTATGACGTTGATAATATTATATATCGCTCATAGTATGATAGGAATGTGGGGTATGTTATTGGGTGTGCCTATAGCTGTGTATATATACAGAAAGATAAATACAACACCTCAAAAAATATAAAATAAACTGAATCTTTGTAATCTCTATTACCTCAAAAATAGAGAAAATAGTATTATAGAAAAAATAATGACAAAATAGTTGACAAAACAAGCGTATTGTGATACATTCTCTGAAGTTTAGGAGATTACAATATGAATATATATCAACACATCAAAGAGTTAAAAGAAAAAAATCAAGGTAAGAGTTTTGCTGTTTTAGCCGAAAGATGCGAAACATCTGAGGAAAATCCTCACAGAATAAAAATAGCCCAACCTCTAAAGCCTGAAGAAACATGTGTTGTCATAATACCAGGAATGCACGAAAAAGAAAATGATCAGTATTTGCGGTTATATAATAGCATACTAAAGAAAGTACATGATTTTGTAAATAAAACACCTGAATTTACTGAAAATCAGGTAAGAGTCTGTGTAACCGTAAGAAGTTTAGGTAAATTTCATGATTATGAAAAGGCTAGTGATGGCTTATATTATGAAAAAATGTGGCCTAATGCTTATCAAAATATGAAAGAAAGAACTCCGCAAGATTATAGAGAAGAAACATTTAATCCTCAATACATCAATGATATATTTAATTCTGTTATTTTACCTAGAATTTCTCAAAAAGAGGGAAGCGAACGAATCTCTTTAGAACAAGCAAAGAAAAACATTCGTCGTCTTAATTTGCTTTTACATTGCAATGGTGGATATGTTACTATGCAACTTGAAAAAATACTGAATAAGAAAATGACAGAGTTACAATATTCTAAAGATGAACAAAAACAAATAAAATCACAACTTTTAGTTTTAGCTTATAATCCGAATTGTCCTAAGGTGTATTCAGAATTTAACTTTATATCTATAGAATCTGCTTTAGATAGTCATAATAAATATCAAAATTATATAAGAGAATATTTATTAATGAAACCTCATAATTTTGGAATTTGTTATATTGGTAAAAAATGGGGGAAAAGTTTAATATGTTCCAGAGTTAATAACAAAAAGAAAACGTTAAAACAGATAAATGATATAGATTTGTACAAAGAACGAGAATTAGCCTATAAACTCGGATATATTGGAGAGCATGAATTTATGGGATTTGAACCGGCTCCAAATATGAGTTCATCGGCAAAAAAATTACAACAATTTGCCAATAATATATTATATAACGCAATTCATAATTCCTTAAAACAGAACGAAGATAATTTTGTTCCTTTACCCAAAATACAGAATTTAGTTTCTAAAAACTTTCAACAAAAATGTGATTTTGCAAAAGCAGCGATAACAGGATATTTGATAGAACAAAAAACTTTATTTTCTGATTTGAAAAAAATAGATCAATATGCAAATTGGCGACGTTCAATTCCTAAAGTAACTCTAGATTAAACATATATTGACTATTAACATACAACGTGTTACGATAAAGATACTAAATAAATTATTATAGATATGCTGAATTATTATTTACCAAAGAGGAATATTTTCCTCAATTTACTTGTTTTGTGTTGTGTCATTTGTGCATTAGTTTTAAGGCCTTCTTACTTGGGTTTAATGGCGCTAGCTTTATGTATAATCAATTTTTTCTTGATTGAAACAAAAGAGCGTTATATCTTATCTGTGATGGCTTGTGCCAATGCCATATTGTACCCACTTTGTCCAACAGTTGTGGCCATATTATCCATAATTTTGACCACTGTGATTTGGGGTTTTTATCCTCTTTATTCTCAGGATGAATATACCGATTATGATGAAGATGACGAAAAAGACATGACAGACTTGGTTGCCTATTTAGTCAATTTAATCTGGTTCATTACATTATTCGTCAAGTCTCTTTAATAAAAAAAACACTCTTGGTCTACCAAGGGTGTTTTTTATAATAACAAAAATCTTGCAAAATATAAAAAAAGCATGTAAGCTTCAGTCGATTTATATATAAATAACAACTAAAGGGAGTGAAATATGCCTAAATTATATCTGGTTTGCGGTTTTCTAGGTGCAGGTAAAACAACTATATCTAAAAAATTAGCCATGGAATTTAGAGCTGAACATATAAATGTTGATGAATGGTGTATGCGACTACACACTCCCGAAGAATATGAAACTGACTGGGAAAATTGTTTTGCCAAAACCATAAATATTATATGGGAAAATATATCTCAAAAGGCAGCAAACCAAAAAAGTATTATATTGGATATGGGATTTTGGGATAAAAAAAGTAGAGATTTAGCCAGACAAAAAGCTGTTGAATTTGGCATGAATACCCAGTTATATTATATTTACGCTCCGGATGAAATACTCAAACAACGAATTTCCTTAAGGAAAGGAAAAATCGCTGAACACAACCTTAATAACTTTGATAATATAAAAAAGTTATTCCAAGAGCCATCATACGATGAGCCTCATATTAAGATAAATAATTATTAATTTTTATTGCCAAACTTCTTTATCACAAACGATTTGAGCATTTGGATGACGTTGAAGCATACTAGCCGGACATTTTTCTGAAACATTACCATTCTCAGCATTGTCAACAGCCCAACGTTTTTTACCTCCTGTTGCTAAAATCATAACTTTTTTAGCATCAAAAATCGTCTTTAAGCCTATTGTTAACGCATGAGTAGGTACTTCTGAAATATCATTAAAAAAGCGAGAATTTACTTTTATAGTATCATCTGTTAATTTTTGTAAATGAGTAGGGGAATCAAAAGGTGTTTCAGGCTCATTAAAAGCTAAATGTCCATTTTCACCTATTCCGCCTAACTGAATATCTATACCACCAAATTCTTTAATTTTATTCTCATAATCAGAACATTCTTTATCCAAGTCATCAGCTTTTCCATCTAAAATAAATATCTGGTTTTTAGGAATATCTATATGATTAAACAGATTTTCATTCATGAAATAGTGATAACTTTGGTCATGATTTTCATCCAATCCCACATACTCGTCCATATTGAAAGTAACAACATTCTTAAATGAAACATTACCGTTTTTATAAGCTTCAACTAATTTATTATATACCGGAATAGGCGTCGAACCAGTTGGCAACCCCAAAACTAAAAATCTTTTATTCTCTGATGGCTTAAAATTATTAATAGCTTCAATAATTTCATTATATGCATATTCTGCAACATCATTTACTGTTTCTAATTTTATTACTTTCATATGTTTTCTCCTAATGAATCTAGATACACTATATATAAATTTAATAATTAAAAAATAGATTAATAAACAAAAAATTATTACTTATTGACAAGCATAGATAGATAAAATAACCTGATTATGACATATTTATTATTATATAACTTAAATTTTTTTGCTTATGGATAATTATGAAAAAGTAGATTGTGTTGAGTTAGGACAATACAAGTCCTATCTAAAACAAGGGATTTACACCCCATTTCCCATTGTTTATTGTCTGCGAGGCAGGTACAAAGTTCTTCCTTATTTAGATTTATCTATTGCCGATCAAGTTTGGGGATTTGCGGTAGGAGAAACTATTTGGAGTAAAAATTCTGTACCCGACCTATTAACAAGAGAAGAAGCTGAAAAAATGGTTGCTCAATCAAACAAAAAAGTTTGCGCCGTTTTACCCACTAAAGAAGATTTTTTTGCCTATCTCAAACATAAAGATACTTTCTTTAGATGTTGTGAAATACTTCAAAAATATGGCATCAGAGCAACAGTCCTTCATTCAGAAAAATCCAATCGCAGCAATGCTTATTGGATAGCTGATGAAGAAAAAGCTGTTTTTGAACTCATCTCCGGTAGACGAGGTAGCGGAGTTAGAATAATCAAAAATTCTTCAGATGTTCGTAGACCAGTTAGATTGATTCTCAACAAGAAATTGACAGAGCTAAATGCAACTGTGCTTCGTAGGAAGTACCAATCTCGTTCTAACGTAACCCCGTATGCTAATTTGAATGAAAATATTCAAAGCAGAATCATCGAAACGCCTTATCCATTGGTTTATGAAAAAGACCAAAAAATTGAGGTTCTTCCATATCTGGATGTAGAGAGAAAAGATGAAGTATGGGGAATAATGTTGAATTCGTTATTAATCAAGAAGACATTTGAGCGAATACAAAGGAAGATTATAAATGATACTTATTCAAATATAGTCAAACTTGTTCAGCAATCTGCCATGGCAGAACACAAAGTAGTCATTCCTGATGCAAGTTACCTGACAGAAGCATTTTCAATGTCAAAACGATTTGACGAAACGGTGAGGATACTCCAAAATGCTGGCATTCAAGCTGATAAATGGAACAGTTACACAAATAAAACTTTCGGAATATGGAGCTCTACAGAAGCTAAACATCCAAACAGCCGAAATCTTTCTGTTTGTAAAATATCCACAAACATTGTTGGAATAATGGAACCATTTTCGGACGAAAAAGCCAATTTACGGTTGGCTGTCAAACGTTGATCTTTCTTAAAACCCTTAGATTTTGATATCTAAGGGTTTGATTATTTTTGTAACATAAATGTACAAGGTCCGTCATTTATTAAAGAAACCTTCATATCTGCTTGGAAAATACCTTTTTTTACAATAATATCTAATTTAATTAATTGTTCTACAAAATATTCATATAATTCATTAGCATCTTCGGGTTTTGCTGCAGAATCAAATCCGGGGCGATTACCTCTACTTAAATCTGCCGCCAACGTAAACTGTGAAACAGCCAAAATTTCTCCACCTACATCTTTTATAGAAAGATTCATTTTATCATTTTCATCGGTAAAAATTCTTAAATTTGCAATTTTCTTAGCTAGAAAGTCAGCTTGAGATGATGTATCATTTTTCTCTATTCCTACAAACAATAGATATCCGTCATTTATTTGCGAGACAATATTATTATTTACAGAGACAGAGGCTGTTAAAACTTTTTGAACCAAAACCTTCATTATCTTTATTCCTAATAAAATACGTAAGCCAAAATTACAGCAGCACAAACACCTACAAAATCAGCAAATAAAGCACAAGGTAATGCTGCCCCTGTTTTAGATATCTTAACTGCGCCAAAGTATAATGCGATAACATAAAAAGTTGTTTCTGTTGAGCCTTGTATAACCGCAGAAACAAAAGCAGGAAAACTATCAGCTCCATAGTTTTGCATTGTTTCTATCATCATTGCTCTTGCTCCATTTCCTGATAAAGGTTTCATTAATGCTGTAGGCAGAGCTGGAATAAAATCTGTATTAAATCCTACAAATGCAAATATTTTTTCAAATACCCAAACAACTGCATCTAAAACTCCAGAATATCTTAAAACGGCAATTGCAACCAACATTGCAACCAAATAAGGAATAATTTGTACTGCTATCTGAAAACCTTCTTTGGCGCCATTAATGAATGTTTCATATAAGTTTAATCTTTTATAAGCACCATATAAAATAAAAAACGTCATAAAACTTAAAATAAGAGCATTGGCACAAGTTTCAGAATATAAAATTCTCGCATCATCATCTAAAGAATAAAAATAAGTACAAATTGCACCTATAACCAATAACAATCCTAACATATAGAATACAAATGTTTTAGAAAAAATCTGTAATTTTTGTTTCCAAGCCACAGCCAAAAAACCCGCTACTGTAGAACAAGTGGTTGCCAATAATATAGGTATAAAAACTGCACTAGGATTCGTAGCGCCTTCTAAATGTCTGTACATTAAAATAGAAATCGGTAATACTGTAATTGCCGAAGCATTAATCACTATAAACATAACTTGAGCATTCGAGGCTTTATCTTTACTCGGGTTATCTTTTTGTAGTTGTTCCATAGCCTTCAATCCCATCGGAGTAGCCGCATTATCTAACCCTAATATGTTTGCCGCCATATTCATAACAATTGAACCGATAGCTGGACTTTTTTCCGGTATATCTGGCATAATTATTTTAAACAGTGGTCGTAAAGCTTTTGCTAATATCTCTGTTAAACCAGATTTTTCGGCTATTTTTAATAATCCTAACCATAAACATAACATACCTGTCAAATTTAAGGCTATTTGAAAAGCATTTGTTGCCGCTTCAAACAAATGATTAACTATCTCAGTCCAAATATCATAATTTCCAAAAACAAAACACTGAGTAATAGCCGCAAAGAAACTCAATACAAAAAAAGAAGACCAAATAACATTCAACATTTATATATCCTAAAAACCAATACTGTAAAAATTTTATAAGAAAAATATATCAAATCAATATATTTTTCAATTTTACTAAATTTGATAATCCAAACGAATAGATAATAACAAAAAAACCTCCCCAAAGGGAGGTTTTTAATGGCTCCGACTGTCGGATTCGAACCAACGACCGATCGGTTAACAGCCGATTGCTCTACCGCTGAGCTAAGTCGGAATATCTTGGAGGCCGGTACCGGAATCGAACCGATATAGAAGGATTTGCAGTCCTCTGCATGAGCCATTCTGCCAACCGGCCAGTTCGTTACTGTAAGTACCAAACTCACTCAACAAAAACCATATATACAAATTTTTTTCCAAACGTCAATAACTTTTTTTCAAAATATATTATTTTTTTTATAACTTTGTGCAAAACTTTATTTTTTGTAGTTAATTTTCACTTATATATTATATAGTTAGATAGTTTTAACGGAGGAAATTATGAAAATAGCAATTGCATCAGATCATGGTGGATATGATTTAAAAGAAAAACTCAAAACACATTATTCTTCTCTAAATATCACTGATTTAGGAACAGATTCGACAGATTCTGTAGATTATCCTGATATTGCTCAAAAGATGGTAAATTCAATATATTCGAAAGACACTGAGTTGGGAATATTAATCTGCGGAACAGGAGTCGGTATATCTATTGCGGCCAACAGATGTAAAGGAATTAGAGCTGCATTAATATATAGTCAAGAAGTTGCAAAGATGGCAAAACAACATAACAATGCGAATATTTTAGTATTTGGCGGAAGAACAATGTCTGTTGATGATGTGATTAAGTATATTGATACTTTTTTACAAACAGAGTATGAAGGTAACAGACATCAAAAAAGATTAGATAAAATTGAAACAATGGAGTAGGGTATGGATTTTGAGCAAGACTTAATGAATGAAGATAGTGCTATTTATAATATCATTCAAAAGGAGTTGTTACGCCAACAAGAACAAGTAGAATTAATCGCATCAGAGAACATTGTTTCTCGAGCTGTTATGGAAGCACAAGGTTCTATATTAACTAATAAATATGCCGAAGGTTATCCTGCTCATCGATATTATTGTGGTTGCGAATATGTGGATGAAATAGAAAGTTTAGCTCAAGAACGAGCTAAAAAGCTATTTAATGCTCAATTTGTTAATGTACAACCTCATTCAGGTTCTCAAGCAAATATGGCTGTTTATTTTGCGTTACTTACAGCCGGAGATACAATAATGGGAATGAGTTTGGATGCCGGCGGACACCTAACTCACGGCTCAAAAGTATCAATGTCAGGAAAATTATTTAATGCTGTTCAATACGGTGTGCGAGAAGATAATGGCCTAATAGATTATGATGAGGTAGAACGTTTAGCTCTCGATTCTAAACCAAAATTAATTATTGCCGGTGGTTCTGCATATCCTCGTCAGATAGATTTTGCCCGTTTCAAAGAAATAGCAAATAAAGTAGGAGCATATTTAATGGTAGATATGGCTCACTTCGCTGGTCTTGTTGCTGGAGGGGAACATCCAAATCCCCTAGATTATGCTGATGTTGTAACCACTACAACACATAAAACATTAAGAGGTCCAAGAGGAGGAATGATTTTAACAAATAATGCAGAAATCTTCAAAAAAATCAATTCTGCAATTTTTCCTGGCTCACAAGGTGGTCCTCTAGAACATGTAATAGCTGGAAAAGCAGTTTGTTTTGCTGAGGATTTAACACCTGAATTTAAGCAATATGCAAAACAAGTTATTACAAATGCGAAAGTTTTAGGAAATACCTTAATAAATAGAGGACTAAACCTTGTATCAGGAGGAACAGATACACATTTAATTTTGGTTGATCTTCGCCCTAAAAAATTAACAGGAGATGTTGTAACAATAGCACTAGAGAAAGCACATATAACATGTAATAAAAATGCTATTCCTTTTGATCCTATGCCACCAAAAATAACATCAGGTGTAAGATTAGGAACTCCTGCAGGAACAACTAGAGGTTTCAAAGAGAAAGAATTTGAGTTTATCGGCAACTGTATTGGAGATATAGTTGATGCGTTAGCTCAAGGCAATGCTGATGAAGTAATTGCGCAAGTTAAAGAAAAAATTGTGGCACTATGTCATAATTTTCCAATATATAAATAAGAAAGGACTATATAAATGATAAAAAATTTCTTGAATGAATTCAAAAAATTTGCAATGCGCGGAAATGTTATGGACATGGCAGTCGGTATCATCATCGGTGCAGCATTTGGTAAAATTGTTGATTCAATGGTAAAAGACATCATTATGCCTCCAATAGGTTTAATCTTAGGAAAAGTTGATTTTTCAGACCTAAAAGTTGTATTAGCTGAAGATGTATCTATAAATTATGGAGCATTCATTAATAATGTAATTAGTTTTATTATAGTTGCATTTGCTGTATTTATTTTAATTAAAGCTGTAAATAAATTACAAGAAAAAGTAATAAAACAAGAAGCTGAAGAAGCAGCTGCGGCAGCACCTACAACTAAAAAATGTCAATTTTGTTGTACAGAGATTCCCGTTGATGCTACAAGATGTCCGCATTGTACATCAGAATTAAAGAAAAAGTAGTATAATATATTTGCAAAATAAAAACACCGCAATCGCGGTGTTTTTATTTTACGCTTTTTGTTTCCAGTAATTTTCGATATCTTCCAAAGATTTGCCCTTTGTTTCCGGAACCATATAATAAACAAAGAACAAACAAATCAAACAAATTACAGCATAAATCCAGAATGTAGAGGCTTCTCCTATAGAATTAACCATTGGTAAAAAGCTTAAAACAACTACAAAGTTAAACGCAAAGTTAGAAACTGTGCATGCACTCATAGCAACACCTCTAATTCTTAATGGCAGAATTTCTGAAACCATAATCCAACCGACAGGACCTAAACTGAAAGCAAAAGAAGCGATATAAACTAGAACACTTACAACCGCTAACCATTTTGCAGATATTCCATAAATACTTTCATAATTAAAAGAAAATCCCAACATAATTAGACTGAAAAACATACCAATTAATCCCATATATAGTAGGGGTTTTCTTCCGATTTTATCTGTATATATTATAGCAATAATTGTCATTATAAAATTCACAAATCCAACTCCAATAGTAGCATAAATAGCCCCTAAATCAGATGTAAAACCAGCCAACATGAATATTGTTGTAGTATAATAGATAATAGTATTTATACCTGTACAAATTTGCATAAACATAATACCGACACCCACAAAAATAGGAAGCCACATCCATTTGGCAATATAGTTTTTTTCCTTATTTTTACCCTCTGATGAAGATAAAGTATATTTAACTTCCTTTATTTTTGCTTCGACATCAATATTCGGCTCAACAGATAAAAAGACTTCCTTAGCTTCATCATCTCTTCCTTTTTTTATCAACCAACGAGGTGTATCATGCAGAAAAAGAATACCAATAAGCATTATAACCGCAGGTAAGACACCTGAGGCTAACATTAAACGCCAGTTATATTCACTCAAAGCAAACATTCTATTTACTAAATAAGAAAGTAGAATACCCGCTGTTATAGCTAACTGAAACATAGAAACCATCATACCCCTAATATTTTGTGGCGAAATTTCAGATAAATATAAAGGCACAACGAAAGTAACCATGCCGACAGCAATACCAACTAATATTCTATAAAAAATAAGTTGTCCCACACTACCTGCAAATCCGCATAATATTGAAGAAACAACAAATAATAAAGAGGTTGCAATAATAACTCTTTTACGACCGTATAAATCAGCCAAAATACCATTAACGGCGGCTCCAATAACTGAACCGACAATAGCTGCACTAACAATCCATCCTTTGGTTAACGCACTAACAGTCCATGTTTTTTCAATATAAATTAAAGCACCTGAGATAACTCCCATATCAAAACCTGATAATAAACCACCTAAAGATGCCATAATACCAATAACATATAACCAATATGTATAAACTGGTTTAGTTAGTTTCTCTGTATTCATTTTTCACCTCTCATAAAATAAAAATTTATAGAGTATAAATAATCACTATTTTTTCAATTTTAATGATTTGTAAAAGAAATTATTGTACACTAAATTAAATAAATAAAATGGAGAGATAATGAAACATATTTATCAAAAAATAATATGCGTAATTGCGATGTTTTTTCTATTAACATTTTCGCCGATAGTTGGCTATGCAAATACAACAGAAGCTCCAAAAGAATGGAATATTTGGCTTGAAAATTTAATAAGAGAAATGAAAGCAAAAGGTATATCTTCTTCAACATTGGACAATGCATATAAAAATAAAAATTATTATCATGAAAACCCTGAAGTTATCCAAAAAGATAATAAACAAACAGAATTTATATTAACAACAACGGAATATGTAAACAGACTTGTAACAAAAGATAGAGTACGAACGGCCCGAGAACACCATAAAAAATTATCAAAAAAATATCAAAAAATTGAACAAAAATATGGTGTTCCATTAAATTATCTGATTTCTTTTTGGGCTGTTGAAACTAATTTTGGAAAAAACAAAGGAAATTATCACCTAATTGATAGCTTAACCAACTTAAGTTATAACAATCGTCGTTCTGATTTTTTCAAAAATGAATTATATAATGTATTAAAAATAATGGATAAAAATCATTTATCTGAAGAAAAAATGCTTGGATCTTGGGCTGGAGCAATGGGACATTTTCAATTTATGCCCTCAACATACAACCATTACGCTATTGATTCTGACGGAGATAATTTTCCTGATATATGGAATTCATTTGACGATGCAATAGCTTCAGCGGCAAATTATTTATCACAGATAGGTTGGAAAAAGGAACATCATTGGGGAACAAGAGTAAATTTACCATGGAATTTTGATTATAAAAATTTGGGACTTCATAATTCTAAAAAAATAAAAGATTGGAAAAACATCGGCATAAAGACGTATTCAGGTAAATCATTACAATATAACGATAATTTAACAGCTTCACTAATTCTACCTGACGGACGAAAAGGTCCCGCTTATATTGTTTTGGATAATTTTAAAAAAATAATGATTTGGAATCGTTCAGATAATTATGCAATAGCTGTCGCAACTTTAGCTGATTATATCGCCAATCCAAATAAAAAATGGTCAGCACTGAAATGTCCAGCACAATATATTCTGAATAATAAAGAAATAGAAACAATCCAAAAATTCTATAATCAAATATCACATAAACAAATTGTTGTTGATGGTAAATTAGGATCTAAAACGCGAGCTGCTATCAAAGAATTGCAAAAAAAAGCCAGATTACCCCAAGATGGATATCCTGACTATAGATTGTTAAATAAGATAAAAAAATACAACCCTAAATATGGATTTTCTGTTCCTGTTCAACCACAAAAACATAAACATAAATAAAACAGAATAACTATATAATAATACTTGATGTAAATTAAAAAACAAGCTATCCTCAAGCGAAGTTTTAACAATATTGAAGTGATAGTGATAAATGAACAGAATCAAACTAATTTTCAGCATATCTATTATTATATTCTCATTAAGTTCTTGTACAACAGGCACTCCTGAACTTTCTGGTTTATCTCCCGAAGCTCAAGCGGAAATAATAAAAAATTATGGGGGAGTATATAAAGTTGGCAAACCATACAAAATAGCCGGAAAATGGTATTATCCAAAAGAAGATTACCAATATTCAGAGGTTGGAATTGCCTCATGGTATGGTGAGGATTTCAACGGAAAACTCACTGCAAACGGCGAACGTTATAATATGAATACTTTAACAGCCGCACACAGAACATTACCTCTTCCAAGTATTGTTAAAGTTACTAATTTACAAAATGGTCGTTCAATTATTTTACGCGTAAACGATAGAGGACCTTATGTAAAAAATAGAATAATTGATTTATCAAAAAGAGGAGCACAACTTCTAGGATATCTAGGACAAGGAACAACAAAAGTAAAAGTTGAAGTTTTAGCAAATGAAAGTAAAGCTTTAAAAGCCGCAATGCACAATCAACCATATACCCAAACCAAAGATATTGCTTTCAATAATACTCCAGCAAAATCACTATATGCTTCAAACCAAGAAAGAATCGAAGCTTCAAAAAATGCTGAAATATACGGTTCTGCTGGCGGAAAACATTATTCAATAGGCATGTATCACCCTGTTGAAGGAGAATATCAACCTGCCGTATATGGAAGTGCAATAACCTCTGATGGTTTAAGTAAAACAGCTTCGCTCGGAAAAATTACTGAAGAATATATAGAACCAGACACAGGAATTTATGGAAAAGCAGCTTCAAAGATAAATGCAACTTCCCAAAATGGAACATATTATGTTCAAGCTGGAGCATTTAGTCGTTATGATTTAGCCCATCGCTTAATGGTTAGATTAAAAGAATATGGTAGTAGCAAAATCGATAATGCAAACGTAAAAGGAAAACAAATTTATCGCGTATCAGTTGGCCCATATTCACGAGAAGAAGAGGCTAAAGTGGCTCAGGCTAAATTAAAATACTATGGCATAAAAGATGCTAGAATAGAAAAAAAATAGGAGATGATGATGAAATTAAATAAATTAGGAATAGCAATATCATTATGTTTTGTATCATACAGCTTTAGTGCATACAGTTTTGATACAGCAGCAAAAAATGCCATTTTAATGGATTATCACACAGGAGAACATCTATTTGAAAAAAATATTTCTGAAAGTGTTCCTCCTGCATCTATGAGTAAATTAATGACCATCTATATATTAATGAGTAAAATAAAAGATGGAAGCTTGAAACTAGATGATACATTTTCTGTAAGTGAAAATGCTTGGCGAAAAGGTGGAGCTGCAACAGGTGGTTCTACAATGTTTTTATCAATAGGAGATAACGTCAGTATTGAAAATTTAATCAAGGGAATAGTTATACAATCAGGTAATGATGCATGTATTGTTGTTGCTGAAAACATATCCGGTTCTGAAGAAGATTTTGCTAAATTAATGAATGAAACTGCAAAAAATTTAGGAATGAATAATAGTAGTTTTGCAAATTCAACCGGATTACCTCATCCGGATCATCATATGTCTATGGAAGATTTGGCTATTCTTTCTCGTCATATTATAAATGAATTTCCTGATTTATATCATTATTTTAGTGAAAAAGAGTTCACATATAACAACATAAAACAGGGAAATAGAAATCCTTTATTATATTCTCTTGACGGAGCAGATGGTCTAAAAACAGGACACACCGAAGAAGCAGGTTTCTGTCTTGCTGCAACTGCTAAAAAAGGAGAAAGAAGATTAATCCAAGTAATGAGTGGAATGAATAGCAATAAGGAACGTTCTGAAGAAGCAGAACGCTTAATGAATTGGGGCTTTAGAGAATTTGATAATTATAAAATACTAAACAAAGATCAGCTGATTACGTCTGCCAAAGTTTGGTATGGTAAAGAAAATACTGTAGACTTAATTATTCCTCATGAAGTAGTTAAAACTTTAAAAAATAATTCAATAAAAAAAATAACAAGTTTTGCTGAATTTGATGAACCTATAAAAGCACCTATAAAAGCAGGACAAGAAATTGGTCATTTAAAAATACAATTAAACAATAAAATTATAGATGAGCTTCCTCTTGTTGCAAATAAAGATATCGAAAAAATTGGTTTTTTAGGTAAATTTATATCAAACATAAAATACTTTATATTAGGAGTTAAATAATGAGTGGAAAATTTATCACTCTTGAAGGCGGAGAGGGGTGTGGTAAATCAACCCAGTTAAAGCTTTTATGTCAGTACCTTCAAAATAAGGGGATTGAGGTGGTAACCACAAAAGAACCGGGAGGTACAACAGAAGGACA
The DNA here is from genome assembly GCA_045577985.1 of Alphaproteobacteria bacterium. GTDB lineage: Bacteria > Pseudomonadota > Alphaproteobacteria > RF32 > CAG-239 > RUG410. Next base: position 10,733 of record JAZNJJ010000016.1, on the reverse strand, counting down.
AATTTTAAGGGAATTGCTTGTTACCGGAAATAAAGATAAGTTCGATGCTGTTACGGAATGTCTGCTTTATTATGCCGATAGACGTTGTAATTTAACAAAAAACGTTTGGCCGGCAATTGCACAAAATAAATGGGTTATAAGTGATAGATATGCAGATTCAACGGAAGCTTATCAATATTACGGATATAACAAAAGAATTGATTCCAACACATTAAATTCTTTATATAGTATAGTAGCCGGAGAATTTAAACCTGATTTAACGATAATACTGGACATAGATCCAGAAATAGGATTGAAACGTTCATTTAATAAAGCACAAACAATGACTGTAAAAGAATTGAGATTTGAAAGCCATCAGATAGAATTTCATAATAATCTCCGCCGAGGTTTTTTAGAAATTGCTAAAAGAGAGCCAGACCGTTGTGTTGTCATTAATGCAAATGATAGTATTGAAAATTTGCATAATAAGATTATAGAAATAGTTGAAAACAGGTTAGTTCTATAATGACAGAAAACATGAATATATCTCCAAAAGACAATAATTATTTAATAGGCCAGACAGATGCTGAAGAGTTCTTTTTACGTTCATGGAAGAACAATTCTATGCACCATGCATGGATAATCAGTGGTCCTAAAGGAATTGGAAAATCAACATTAGCATATCGTATTGCTCGTTTTTTATTGTGGGCAGATAAAGATAATAAGGATAGTTACACATCTTTAACTATTCCTGAAAATTCAAATATTTTCAAACAAGTTGCCAATAATTCAAATCCTGATTTAATGGTAATAGAGCGAGATTTCATAGAAGCTGACCGTAAAAAAATTATAAAAGCAATACAAAAAGGAGAAGCATTAGATAATAATGAAATATCTAATATGAAAAAATCAGCCTTTATTCGAGTTGACGACGTTAGAAAGGTTAATGAATTTTTGGCTAAAACATCTTTTAATGATGGATGGAGAATAGTTATTATAGATAGTGCAGATGATATGAATAAAAATAGTGCGAATGCATTATTAAAAATATTAGAAGAGCCTCCTGCAAAAACTATTTTATTACTTATAAGCCATAATCCGGGCATATTATTACCAACAATACGTTCTCGTTGTGCAAAACTTCCTCTAAAAACATTAAATAATAATGAAGTTGCGAGCTTACTTCGTCGTTATAGATCAAATTTAAATGAAAAGATGATAGAAAAAATAGCAAATATCAGTAATGGAAGTATCGGAAATGCTATCCTTTATTCTGATTTGAACGCTGTTGAAATATATGATGAATTGTGTTCTATACTATACGCTAAAAACAATTTTTCAACTGAAAAACTTATAGATTTTTGTGGTGAAATGTCATCAGATATAAACAAATTTAATTTATTGCAGGAACTTTTAATTAAATTCATCAAAGATAATATGCCTACATGCTCTGATACAGAAGCTCTTTATGAATGTTGGAATAATATAAATAAGATGTTTAATGATTGTTCTAGTGTAAATATGGATAAACGTCTCATGCTAATTAACTTAATTAGTAAAATATGTAAGGTATTATAATGTTTATAGATAGTCATTGCCATTTAAATTCACAAGATTTCAATTCTGACCGCGAAGATTGTATTTTGCGTGCTCATGAAAATAATGTGAATTATATATTAAACGTAAGTGATGATATATCGAAAACAGAAAATTTGATAACTTTTTGCCAACAACATAAAAATATTTATACAACGGTTGGTGTACATCCTGAAATAGCTGATAAATACGCTAATTTAACATATAAAGAAATAATTTCATATACAAGTTCTCCATACATCGTAGGAATAGGAGAGTGCGGATTAGATTATTATTATAATTCAGATATAAAAGATTTTCAAATAAAGGTACTTCAAGAACAAATAAAAGCCTCACAAGAGAGCGGATTACCATTAATAATACATAATCGCAACTCAGATGAAGATATGATAGATATTTTAAAAGAAGCTTATAAACATCAAAAATTCAGCGGAGAGCTTCATTGTTTCTCTTCTTCTGAAAAACTAGCTGATTTTGCTTTGAGTATTGGTTTTTATATTTCAGCATCTGGTATAATAACATTCAAAAAAAGTGAAGACTTACGTCAAATTTTTTCTCAAATACCATTAAATAAACTGCTTATTGAAACAGATTCACCTTATTTAGCACCAACACCTCACAGAGGAAAACGTAATGAACCATCATATGTAATACATACAGCCCAAACATTAGCTGAAATAAAGGGAATATCTCTCGAAGAAATGGCACAAATAACCTCTCAGAATTTTTTTAATTTATTCAATAAAATAAAACCCTAAATATTGTGTTAATCACTTGATTAATCCCTTGACGTAGTTCATGTATATTGCTTATCATACCGATATACAAATTTATAGAGACAGTAAGGAGAGAATATGCTTTGTATTTATCACATAGCAGATCATGATGGTAAAGGTTCTGCAGCTATCGTAAAAAGTAAATTCCCTGAGATTGAGTTAATGGGGCTCAATCACGATATGGAAATCCCCTATGAAGAAATAGAAAAACATGATAAATTAGTAATTTGTGATATTGCATTACCTGTTAAATATATGCTTGAACTTAACAAAAAGGTAGACTTAACATGGATAGACCATCATGTTTCAGTTATAAAAGAATATGATGAATTAATGCAAAATGGTGAATATGAACCAATCAAAGGATTACGTAAAATAGGAACAGCCGCTTTAGTTTTAACTTGGCAATACTTTTATCCGGAAAAAGAATTACCTGAAGGTATCCGATTACTTGGTCTAAATGATATATATGATTTACGTGATCGTCGAGTTCGTCCATTTGAATACGCAATTCAAACATTTGGAGTTAACCGTCCTACAGATAAAATATGGCATCAATTAATAAATAATGAAGTAGATATAAAATCTCTAGTTGAAAAGGGTAATGCTATTTTATCATGGGTAAGACATCGTAATTATCGTTTAGTACGAGGTATGGCTTTTGAAAGTGAATATAACGGTTTACGTTGTGTTTGTTCTAATATGGCACAAGGTCAATCAGAATTTTTTGATTCATTAGATAATATTCGCGAATTTGATTTTATGGTGAACTTTTTCATGAATAAAAAAAATCGTTGGAATTTAACTTTTTATACCACAAAAGATAATGTCGATGTATCTCAAATTGCCGCGCAATTTGGCGGAGGAGGGCACGCAAAAGCTGCCGGAGCCTCTTCTTTAAAGGAACTTCCTGAATTTTTACAACAAGGATCTCCTTGGACTAAACCGTTATAATAAAAGCCTCCTTCTTGGGAGGCTTTTTTGTGTAGAAGAAGAATTTTTAGATTAGTAGAATTTCCACATAAAATTATTTGAAGAATAAGAACACACCTCAATAGCTAAATCTACAGGCATTGGAACCGAAACTTCTGAACCGTCAGGGCAGGCTACTTGATAACTGATACTTCCTGAACATCCTAATAACCCTGTCGAACCAGTAACATAAGAACCACCTACAGCAACCAAACCTGAATTAGCATCGCTTCCCCAATCTTGTGTTAATAGTTCTATACACGCTTCTTCAGGAATATTCTGTAAATGAATTACAAATGCTTTATCATCACCCATAGTTTTCAATGAATGGGTATTGACCGCAAAAGTTCCGCCCCAAGCATTAGTCATATTATAATCTGAACCGGAACCTAAGAATAATTCACTAGGAGCCAAGTTAGCTTTTCTAACAACTTTATGGCTCAAATTCTTATAACTCTTTTGTCTTGCATACAAAGTTCTAATATTTTGTGAAGTTTGTGTAATTTGATCAATAGTTTTATTAATTTTGAATTTCATCATAGCTTTAGAATATCCGGCAATACCACCCACAGATAATACCCCGATAATAGCGAGTACTCCGAGCATTTCAATCATTGAACGACCGTCTTGTATTGTGGTTCTACACATTTTATTCATTATTATTCTCCTTTCCATTGTCCGAAAAAAAGGATCCCTTTTTTCGGACACAAAATCTTAAATTTAGAAAAAATTAACCTATTGATGTTACGTTATGAGGAGAACAAATTTTAATGAAAAAAATGTCCGAAAAAAGGGATCCCTTTTTTCGGACATTTTAAACTTTCTATATATATTTTTATTTTAGTGAATTAATTAATTCATCAAAAAATTGGGGCAGGGTTGTGCCTGCTTTTCCATAAATGTGCTTATCAAATAAACTATTGTTAGATGTGGTTTCCATATTAAACTCAATTGTATCTGCTCCATAAAGTTTTGCTATTTGCACAAAACCGGCAGCCGGATATACAACACCAGAAGTTCCCACCGAAACAAATAAATCACAAGTTTTTAATAAATCATCCACTTTATCCATATATAGCAAATTCTCTCCAAAAAACACTATATTTGGCTTCAATCTTCCTTTTCTTTCACACTTTTTGCATATATCTTTCGATGAAAAATTTCCCCATGTTTCAAAAACGTGTCCACAACTCATACAAACAATTTGGTTAATTTGCCCATGAATATGATAAACATTTAAATTTTCGGCTTTTTCATGTAACGTATCAACATTTTGTGTAATTACACTAATTTTTGCAGGATAATTTTTTTGTAATTTTGTGATAGCTAAATGAGCTGAATTTGGTTCTGTATTATATAATTCCGGACGCATTTCATTATAAAACTGATGTACATAATCCTGATTCCTATAATATGCTTCAATTGTTGCTACATCAGAAACTTTATGTTTATTCCATAAACCGTCTTCACTTCTAAATGTAGATAAACCGGACTCAGCTGATATTCCAGCACCTGTTAAAATAACAATATTCTTATATATCTTATCCATTAACTATTTCCTCAAATAGTTCTTTATTAGATGTGCTTTTTAGCTCATTTTTTTTCATATTATTTAAATAGAAATCTTTATTGTTATAAATTTTATCAATTAATACCAACAGTTTATTATCATCAAATAATTCTTCATCTTTAACAACTTCGGCCAAACCTTTTTCAACAAAAGACTTAGCATTTAATGATTGCTCACCTCTACTAGATGTAGAAGGCAACGGAACTAAGAGCATCGGCTTATTAAGGCTCCATAATTCAAAAATTGCATTAGACCCAGATCTTGATACAACAACATCAGTTAAAGCCATTAAATCCTTAAATTCCTTATCAACAAATTCAAATTGAGCATATCCGTCTTTTTTAATATTATTCAGTTGCCCTTTACCACAAATATGAATAACATTAAACTTATTCAATAAATCATCAATATATTTATTAACATAATCATTTAAACTTTTAGCACCTAAAGACCCACCGACAAACATAATTACAGGCTTTTCATCTTTAAAATTACAAAACTTAAAACCTTTAATTTTATCACCATTATACAATCTATCAGATAAAACAGGCCCCACATATTTAACCTTATTTTTATCTTTCACATATTTTATTGTATCACTGAATGTTGTAAAAAATTTATTTACAAAAGGAAGAGACATTTTATTTGCCAGCCCAGGAGTTACATCAGATTCATGCATAAATATTTTACAACGATTAATAAACCCGCCGACAACAACTGGAAATGATACAAAACCACCTTTAGAAAATATGATATCCGGTTTTTCTTTAAATATAATAAAAATAGCTTGCAAAATTCCCACCGGAACCTTCAATGCATCTTTGAAATTTTGCCATGAAAAATAGCGACGCAATTTACCTGTTTCAATAGCATAGTATTTTACATTTGGAATATTCGCAATTAAATCTTTTTCTATTCCCGTCTTAGAACCAATATAAATAACGTCCCATCCATTTTCCTGAAACAAAGGAATTAAATTAAGATTTAACGTAACATGTCCACCAGAACCACCACCTGTAAATATTATTTTCTTCATATTATGAAACCTTTTCATCAGAATTATCTGTTAATTTAACAAATTCATTGTCATCATCAAATTCAATAGCTATAACTTTATTTGCCTTAGCTCCATATTCTTTCAAACGATTAGCCAGAGACAATGCATTACCTTTACCATTTGCCAATTTTGCAATAGCTTGTTCATAGTTTTGTCTGGCTGTTCCCAAAGCTTTATCTATTTTTTGCATATCATCTACAAAATTAGCAAGTTTATCATACAAAGACCCGCCAACATCTGCAATCTTTTGTACATACTTATTTTGATTTTCAATACGCCATAAATTTTCCACAGTTCTTAAAATAGGCAATAAGGAAGAAGGAGTAGTTAATGCGACATTCTTTTTATAAGCATAATCGTATAAAGAATCGTCTTTTTTAATAGCCTCAACAAAAGCACTTTCAATAGGAATAAATATCACAACATAATCCAACGCTTCTTCTTTTAATAATTTTTGATATTCCTTACATGATAATTCATCAATATGAGCCTTTATACATTGAATATGCTTTTGCAAATAACTGGCTTTTGTTATTTCATCTTCGGCATTAACAAAAGACACATAATCATTCATAGAAACTTTAGAATCAACAATCACACTACGATTATTTGGTAATCTGACAATAACATCTGGACGTAAATTTTGATTATTTTCATTTTTAAAGTTTTCTTGCGTATAATAATCTATATTTTTTTGTAAACCGGACACTTCTAAAATTCTATTTAATTCAATTTCTCCCCAATCTCCTTGCATTTTTTTACTGCCACGAAGAGCATTAGTTAAATTTTGAGCATCTTGACTGAGTGATTGATTTAGATTGATTAAATTTTTAAACTGTTCATCAAAACTGGATTTATTCTTAATATTTTCGCTATTAGCCTTACTTACTTCTTCTTTAAATGCCTGTAATTGCTCTTTAAATGGATTTAATAGGGAATTAAGAGTATTTTTTTGATTTTCATTAATCTGTTGAGATTGATTTTTTAATATTTCATTAGATATATCTCTAAACTTAAGAGCCAATTCATTCTTACTTTGTTCAATATATTGTAATTTTTCTTCCATAAAACGCTTATGATTCACATATTCTGTTTTTAATCTGGTATTTTCAGTAATTAAAACAGAGTTCTCTTCATCTAATTTAGATTGTTTTATAGTTAAATCATTTAATTGTTTAAGTTGTTCCGCAATCAAGATATTTTTATTGGAATTTTTAATAATGAAAATAATCATCACAGCCAAAGAAACACTTAATAACACAAATAAAGCGATAATTCCGTATAACATTTTTAATCCTCTACATTTATCAATAAAAGAAGTATACCCTTGCTCATATATATTATCAACGTTATTTTAAGTTTATTAACTTCAATATTTTCGTGCAAAAATGCAGATTATTGTAGATTTTAAATAAAAAAGTAATTAAAGTTTGCACATAAATAGATAAATCTCTTTAATAAGGATAATAAAAATGAATAAAGTACAAAGTGATTTCTTAACAGACATAAAAAATGAAAAAGTATCTGTAACAGTATTCTTAATCAACGGAGTTAAGTTACAAGGTATTATCACACAACACGATGAAGAAAGCCTTTTATTGCGCCGAGATGGTCATACTCAACTAGTGTATAAAAATGCTATCTCTACAATTATGCCTAGTGTAGCTGTAGATATTGCCGAAGAATAGTTTTGATAGAAGTAGAACAAAAAATTACTAATGCTTGTGTAATATGCCCTACAGTTGTTGGGGCATTCCAGAGTTTATCTGACGAAAGCCGCTTACAAGAAGCTGAAGGTTTAGCTTTAGCTATAAAGCTGAATGTTGCATACAAAGAAATTGTTCGCATAAAAAATATAAAACCAGCCACTTATTTTTCACAGGGATTTATAGAACGAATTACTCATATCATTTCTGAAAACAAAATAGAGTTAATGATTGTTGATGCTAAATTATCACCTATACAACAACGTAATTTAGAAAAATCATTAAAAATAAAGATAATAGATAGAACCGCTTTAATCTTAGAAATTTTTGGTGAAAGAGCTCAAACAAGAGAAGGGTGTTTGCAAGTTGAGTTAGCCCACTTAACATATCAACGCTCTCGTTTAGTTAGAAGTTGGACACACCTTGAACGACAACGAGGAGGTGCAGGTTTCTTAGGAGGTCCGGGAGAAACTCAAATAGAATTAGACAGACGTATAATTGATGATAAAATTGTGCGAATAAAAAAAGATTTAGAAAAAGTCAAAAAAACTCGTAATATTCAGCGTAACGCACGAAATAAAGTCCCATATCCTGTTATTGCTTTAGTCGGTTATACAAACGCAGGGAAATCCACTTTATTTAATTATTTAACCCAAAGTAATGTAATGGCTGCAAATATGCTTTTTGCTACATTAGATCCAACTATGCGAAAAATAAGTTTACCACATGGAAAAGAAGTTATTCTATCAGATACGGTTGGCTTTATTTCAGATCTTCCACATGAATTAGTCATGGCTTTCCGTGCAACATTGGAAGAAGTTTTGTGTGCAGACATTATTTTACATATAAGAGATATCTCCAACCCTGATAATATATCTCAGTGCACAGACGTTTTAGATGTTTTAGCAAACTTAGGTCTAAAAGAAATAAAAACTTCATCTAAATATATAGAAGTTCTAAATAAATCAGATTTACTACAGCAAGAGGAACTAATTCATTGGCAAAATAAAACCGCAAATAACGATTCAATTATCCTGACTTCCGCATTTACAGGTGAGGGATGTCAAAATCTCCTTGAGAAAATAGAAGAAAAACTTACCTCTGATGAATTAAAATATGAAATAAGATTGCCTATTAATGATGGGCGTTTCTCTGCGTGGCTACATCAAAATAGTAAAGTAATCTCGGTTGAAAATACCGAAGAATATAATACATTAACTGTTAGAATAAGCAACAAAGAACTTGCTCGTTTAGCAAAGATGGTAGAGAATAATCCAAACATATATATAAGGAAATACAAATGAAACAAACTATATCTTTAATCTGTATCCTGACATTTATTGTTTCTTGCGCAGCAAAACCAAGTCCCGCTCGTTATGAAGATGAATTAAATGCATGGCTAGGCCAAAGTGAAGAAAATTTATATGCTGAATGGGGATACCCTAATACAACATATTCAGCCGGACCAAATTCGTTCATTGCAACATATTTAACACGCTACAATGAACCAATAGATGGAGACACAGAACCATACGCAAACAACTTAAGTTATGAAGCAATGTCTGTTCCATCATACGGTTTACCTACAGCTCAGGGAATATATTATTGCAAAACTTCATTTGTAATAAAAAATGGAATAGTTACAGATTTTAATTTTAATGGAGATGATTGCGTAAGATAATTTAAAAGAGGCATAAAGCCTCTTTTTTTAATAAAACTTAAGTGCAAAATGACACATTGAACTACTGCAACTACATCGATCAACAGCCACATCAACAGGCATTGGTACAGATACTTCAGATCCACCTGGACAAGCTATTCCAGATGAAGTATCGCCAGAACATCCAATATGCACATTAGAAACCCACCCAGGACCAACAGCAATTAACCCAGAATTTGTATCACTTCCCCAATCTTGTGTAGCAAGTTCAATACAAGCTTCTTCAGGAACATGCATCGAAATTGTAAATGCTTTGTCTCCACCATTATCATTATTTGTTTTACTGCTAGATTGAATCCAAACCTCACCACCAAAAGCGTTAGTCATTGTATAATTAGTTCCTGAACCTTCAAACATTTCTTTAGGAGCTAAGTTTGCTTTATATAAGATTTTATAATTCGACCACCCATTAATTGTTAAACTGGCATAATTTCTCTGTCTGGCGTATAACGTACGAATATTTTGAGAAATCTGTGAAATTTGATCGATTGTTTTATTGATTTTAAATTTCATCATCGCTTTTGAGTAACCAGCAATACCACCCACAGATAATACGCCAATAATCGCTAAAACACCTAACATTTCAATCATTGAACGACCATCTTGTATTGTGGTTCTACACATTTTATTCATAAATACCTCCCTTATCTTTGTACGAAAAAAGGGTTCCTTTTTTTCGGACACAAAATTTCAAATTCAGAAAAAATTAACCTATTGATGTTACGTTCTGAAAAGAACAAATTTTCATGTAAAAAATGTCCGAAAAAAAGGAACCCTTTTTTCGGACATTCTAAATACTCAAAACAAAATATAATGTATTTCATTTTTTAAAACAAACTGTCCTAAAAATCTTTAAAAAATCTATTGACTCTCCGTAATTTTATGTTATTATCCGCGCTAACTAAGACCAAATGTTAATTCATTTGGCCGTTAGTTTTGTGTAATAATAATAACTTTTAAGGAAAATGTGATGCCTACAATTAATCAGTTAATTCGTAAATCACGAACACCAAAAGTGAAGAGAAACAAAGTTCCAGCTTTGAAAGCTTGTCCACAAAAACGCGGTGTTTGTACAAGGGTTTATACTACAACCCCTAAAAAACCAAACTCAGCTTTGCGTAAAGTGGCTCGCGTTCGTCTTACAAACGGCTTTGAAGTAATCAGTTATATCCCTGGTGAAGGTCATAATCTTCAAGAACACTCAGTGGTACTGATTAGAGGCGGCCGTGTAAAAGACTTACCTGGTGTTCGTTATCATATCATTCGTGGTACCTTGGATACTCAAGGTGTATCTAAACGTCGTCAACGTCGTTCTCTGTACGGCGCTAAGAGACCTAAATAAGGAGTATTGAAGATG
>JAZNJJ010000015.1:0-26968 GCA_045577985.1 Alphaproteobacteria bacterium | reverse complement strand
TTTTCTGGTCATGACAATATCAGATGAACCATTTTCATTTTGAACAAGTTCAGCTTTGAACATGTAAGAACCTGATTGTAGATTAACTTTAGATGCATCACCTTCAATAGCGTTTGTTGAAGTATATTCATCATCATATCCATCAGTTACAATATCAGAATCAGCGGTGATATCGCCAATTATTGCCGGAGCTATGATTTGACCGCCTTTGGCAAGAGCAAAGGTACCTTCACCAAATGATGAAGTATCAATAGACAATGGAGAAACTATGCTTCCGGAAGTTATCATTGAAGATGAGCCGGTTAAGTAAATGAAGTTGCCTTTAGCGGTATTTCCGGTATGTGATGAGCTATTTATAGTTATGGTTCCGCTATTTTTTACGGTTGAAGCATTAGTAGCATAGATACCATATACATCACCTGTAGATTGTGCTGTTATAGTGATATTCTTTTCATTTAAGACATATGAATTATCGGCATAGATACCATAGATGTCATAATCACCGGTAGTAGCCGAATTAATAGTAATATCACCGGTATTTCTAATACTTGCATTGGTTACTTCTACGCCTTTAGCATTATATGCATTATTTATCGTGATAGATCCTGAATTGGTTATACTTTTACCCGAATTAACAGACATTCCAACAATATTACTTGCTGTTGTACCAGTGATAGTTATAGAATTAAGGTTATTTGCATTAGTTATTCCCCATACATTTTCTCCAGCACTGCTTTTTGCATCTATGGTCATATCAATAGAACTATTAATCGTAGCGGGAGAACTGTTATATAGACCATATGTATTTCCAGGAGTTGAAGAGCTGTTTCGATTAATAGTAATTTTTCCGCTAAAATTTCCGGCTGCATATTGATTGTCAATATTAATACCGTAAATTGTTGATGAATTAGCGGTTATAGTTAAAGTATCGTTTGCCGAAGTTCCATACATTCCACCATTATAGATACCGGTAACGGTGGTAGTTTTACCCGTATCTGTAATAGTTATGGTACTGGATGTTGCATCTGCAGTCGTTGAATCACCATTATATATTCCATAGATAGAGTTCATTTGTCCGCTATTTATGATTTCTATGGTTGCGGTACCATTGGTTGTTGCATTACGTATATTTTGGTAATTACTTCTTGACGGATTATATATTCCATAGATGTTACCGGAGGTAGATGCTGAATTATTGATATTTATGACACCTATTCCATTATTGAAAGCATTATATGCACTACTATTACCCTCAGAAACTTTTAAACCATACATATTTGTGAAGGAGTTATCCTCGGTACTTGTGATATTAATCGTACTTTTTCCTGTTGCTGCGTGTTGGAGAAAGTTTCCTCTTAATCCAATGGCATCTACTCCTCTTGTTCCTGTGGAGTATATATTAATTTCACTTGTTCCGCCTGACGATCCTGTAACATAGGTACCTTGCATTCCTGTAGCATTTGATGACGTAATGTTAATAGTTGCAGTTCCATTGTTGGCATTGGTTACATCGTATCCATACATTCCGTAAGCTGTATCGGCTTTAACGATTATTTCTCCTATTGCGGCATTATAATATGTGTTATATATAGATTGATTTTCTGAACCTTTGATACCATAACCGATATAAATATGTCCGTTCGTATTATCTATTTCTATTGTACCGTTGCCATAATATGCATTATATATTGAACCAGTTCCGGTTAATCCGGTTGCTACATCTGAGGTACTCTTTGACTTTGTATTTGTTAAATTTATATATCCAGTTCCTTCATAAGAATTGTATACTGTTGATCCGGTCATACCTATGGATACAGGGGCGTCAATATAGATATGACCTGTACCACCAAGAGAGTTATAAGCATCTCCACCTGCAGATATTCCGGTAGATGTGGCAGAAGATGAATTACTTGTTACACTTATCGTTGCATATCCGAAATAAGAGTTATAAGCATTGCTATTAGCTAAAATACCATAAGTACTCCAATTTGTTTGACCGGCATTTGTGGTGTTATAATCTACGGTAATTGTTGCAGAATTTATTGATTCGTTATTTGCTCCATTATATATGAAACCGGTTCCATCAGTAGGAGAGGCTATTCCGGCAATTATGCCTGAATCACTCTGTAATCCTGTTGGATTAACAGAAATTGTTGATGTGTTTCCTCCTCCATCAGCATTGTAAATGTCATAATATTTACTATATTTAGAATCACCAGTTGTTGCATAATTAGATGTAAAACCATAGTAAGTAGAATAAATACAGTTAGATCCTTCTTCACATTGATTTGTTCGAGTTGAATTATTTACAACTTTATAGAAGTTTGTTCCGGCTTCGTTTTTAAATACGCAAGATCCATTTTGAAGAGTATAACCACTTTGGCAGTATTCACATCTGTCAGATATTATTGAATATGTAGCGCATGCAAAGACTTCTGTTACAGCTACACAAGTATTGTTATTTAAATAATATCCTTGAACACACTCATCAATTCTATAATATGTTCCGCTTGTTGAAACACAAGTAGAATAACTTGTGGTACTACTATTTGGTTGTGTCGTTATATTAAATGATGATTGGCAGGTTGCACAAGCATCTTGTGTTGTGGAATAGGTTGCACAACCGGTAACAGTCGTATTTTTAGTACATGTACTACCATCCAAATAATATCCTTGGTTACAACTTGTAGCTTTATATTTATTTGTTGTGCCATTTAAGGTACAAGTACTGTAAGAAGCCCAAGAAGATTGTGTTGAACTTTGGTTATATGATGAATTACATTCAGTACATACATCTGATGTTGTAGAGTATTCAGTACAACCGGTAACAGTGGTATGGGCACGACAACCATTGTTATAGGTATAATATCCGGTTTTACAGCTTAAACATTTATCTATGTTGGTTTGAGTAGTTGCACAAGTGCTACTTATGGCAGTTGTATTTGCAACGCAAGTGTGATAATCAGTAAATCCTGTAATAGAACAATATTCACCAATGTGATAATATTGCGGACAGTCTGTATTAACAGAACCTGAAGGGCAGAGTGCTGATGTTGGACTACATGTTAAACCATCTGCACTTAAGCTATAATTTGTATTACATTCACTACACTTGTTTTGATTTGAAACATATTTAGAGCAATTTGTAATATTTTGAGCGGTACAAACTTTGCTTGCATTTGGATAAAATCCATTTTTACAAGTGTTACATGTATTGGCGTTTGTATCGTTTGTTGAACAGTTGTTATCTGTAATAGCCTGACATTTGCTGTTTGCATCTAAATAATATAAATTATTACAAGTTACGCATTTATCAGCGTATTGATCTTTAGTTTGGCAATTAGTTACAGTATATGCTTTACAAGTGTTATTGTCATTATAATATCCGCTTTTACAAGTTGTACATTTATCTTCGTTAACTACAAAAGATGAACAGTTTGTGTCTGTATTTGTGGTATTGGCAACACATGTCGTTCCTTGTTTGTTATAGCCAAGAACACAATCTCCGCCACATTCATCTTTATTAGGGGTAATACTTTGACAATTTTCAGATGTATTAATAGTATTTTCAATACACTTATAGTGGTTGGCACAATTTCCGGTACCTTCTGTGCCAAAATGATAACCATATGAACATGAAGAATAATAACCATCTTGCGCACAAGTATCACTTGTTAATGAACAAGATATACCATTGTCAAAAGTTGAATAATTATCTGAACATGTTTGGCAAAGGTTTTGATTTTCAACATAAATTGAACAGTTGGCAATATTTTGTTCTATACATGCGCCATTTGATTCATAGTAATTGGTGTTGCATACAGAACAAGTATTTTGATTGTCTATATATGTTTTACAATTAGAAACATTTTGAGCAGAACAAGTTCCGTTATTTGCATAAAAACCATTTTCACAAACTATACAAGTGTTTGTATTATCAGTGTATTCTGAACAATTTTCTACATTTTGAAGTAAGCAAGAACCACCACTTAGATAATAATTATCCTTACAGTATGTACAAGTTGAGGTGTTTGGAGTAAATGTTTGGCAGTTTGCATCTGCAGAAGACTGAAGTTGACAGATGCCACTCGCATCCGGATAATAACCCGTATTACATGTTATACATCTTGTTGAATTTGCTTCAAACTCTGAACAATTTGAATTAGCTCCGGTTTGTGTATAACAACTTCCTTCAAAGGCGTAGTATCCTGTTTCACATACTAAGCAGTATTGTTCATTATTTTTTGTTTGATCGTATTCTGTACAGTTGGCAATTGTACCATCTAAACATTTGAAGTATTTTGTTGTGGAACCATTAAACTCACAAGATGATTTGTATTGAGTATTGGAACAGTTGCCACTATCTTCAGTGTATCCTGCGTTAGTGCAGTAAGTGAAAGCATTTGGAGTACAACTTAAACCATTATCTAATGTTTCATATCCTTCTTTACAAGATAAGCACTTATCTTCGGTTTCTGAATAATTTGTACAGTTGGCTCTTTCTGTTTGTTTTATACAGCTACCATTTGATAATAGGTATCCAGGAACATTTCCACTAGGGGCGATACATACATTACATTCGTTTTGGTTTGTAACATAACTTTGGCAACCTTCAATGTTTTGATTTAAACATGATGAACCGTCTTGACTAGGATAGAATCCATCACTACAAGATATACATTGTTGTGTTGCAGAATTTTGATCATAATTTGTACAGTTGCTTATTGTTCCGGCAACACATTTGAAATATTGATTGGATGAATTTGGACAATATTCCTTAGTTTCTCCCGCGTTACAGTCACCGCTAGAGCGATTGTAACCGCTTTCTGAACAAGTTAAAGATAATGATTTTGTACAGGTTGTACCATCTGCAGATATATCATAACCAGCTGTACATACTTTACATTTATTGATATTACTTTCATATTCAACGCAATTCTCAACGACTGTTTGAGATGAGCATTGTCCGCCATCATTTAAATAATATCCCTCAGAACAAATTTCACATTTATTTACGTTTTCTTCGTGAGTTTTACAGTTTTCAATATTTTGTGCTTCACACATATTGGCGTTTAGGAAAAATCCGGGTTCGCATGTCTGACATTCGTTTTCTTGATCAACATAAATCATACATTTTGAAATATTTCCAGGTAAGCATCTATAGTATGATGTTTCAGCTGAATTGTAACCACAATAATCTTTGTAATAATTTTGAGCACAATCTCCGATAGCATTATATTCAGCACATTTTGCTTCAATTGTATTACATACTCCGTCAACAGGAGCTCCAACGGCACATTTTGAACAAGTATCCGAGTCTGGATTAAATTCTTCACAAAATTCTACATTAGTACGAAGAGTACAGTTGCCTTCATTATTGAAATAATCCCGTGTACAGGTGGTACATTGGTCTTTATTTAATTCTGCTATTTGGCAGTTTTCTGAAGTGTTGATAGTATTAGGTTCGCAACTATGATATAATGTTCCATCATTTTCAGTGGTATCACATGTACCGGTACTGTTATAGTATACCGGACAATTTGCTTTATAGTTAAAACCTTGATTTTTGCAATATGTTTGTATTGGAATACAATTTCCTTCAACTAATTTATAGCCAGGTTTACATAAAGCGCACTTATCTTCATTTTTAATAATGGTTTCGCAGTTTGTTGTAGTGTTAATATTATTTTCTGAACAAAGATGATAAGAACTATCTGCAGGACATATAGTATCTATATGGAAGCCTACATTACAATCTGCTTTAGAGTAATCAGAACATTTTGATTCAACTGAAGAACATGAACCTTGAATAGGTTTTCCTACGGTACAAGAAAAGCAGATGTCTTCATATTCATTAAATTCAGCACAGTTATCAGTATTTACTCGTTTGATACAGTTGCCGTTTTCGTCTTGCCACCATTCTTTTTTACATATTTCGCATTTATCTTCATTTTGAATTAATTTGCTACAATTTTCAGGAGTGTTATTTACATTGTCTGTACATTTGTGAAAAGAAGGATCTTCTGGACACGTTGCAGAGATGTGTTGTCCAGTTGTACAGGCTACTTGAGTGTATCCAGAACATTTTTTGTCGGAACCTCCTCCGCCACCTCCACCTCCGGCAGCAGCCATAATTCCACCAACACTTAATGCTCCGCCGAGTGCTAGAGCATATCCATTCTTATACCATGGTGTAGTGTTTCTTTCAATAGGAGTGAGATATTTGATGAAGCGTTCGTACATTGTTGTAGATATACGTTGCACACAATCAGGTTTATTATCTGCGCCAGCTTTTATTAAGTTATTATATGCACGATAATCCATTCGTTTTATGGATATACAAAGAGCAGTATCCCCGTAGCGGTTAGTTATGTCCATATCATTTTTATTATGAACAGCTTTAGCTAGACCTTTTATGTCTCCAGCAGAAGCCATATTATATAAACTTTCAGTTGAAAGTTGTGATCTTCTTAAATATGCAGCATTAGCTAAAGCAGGGCTGAAGATAAAAGAAAAACAATTGTACATAAAAATAAATCTTAATAAACCGCGTCTCATTTTATATATCTCACTATAAAAATTGGTACATAATACTGTATTATGCTAGATGCATTTTTAGCAGAATACAATATTTTCTTGATATTAATTCACAAGATGTAAATATTTTGTTAAGATTTGTTTATAAAA
This sequence comes from Alphaproteobacteria bacterium, assembly GCA_045577985.1. Classification (GTDB taxonomy): domain Bacteria; phylum Pseudomonadota; class Alphaproteobacteria; order RF32; family CAG-239; genus RUG410. The sequence continues at coordinate 20,281 of JAZNJJ010000015.1, read as the reverse complement.
TATGAATCTTTTTAAATATCAATATGTTAATGAATAAATAGATGTTTTGTTAATATATTTTTAACGAATCTCTTTAAAAGAGAGTTGTAATAAAAAGGTTATATTGAAATGCTTTGAGTCATAATTATTTCTAACTTCGAACCAATATTTAATTTTTAAGGAGATTTGTTATGACTTATGGTGTTCGTTATCCGACTTTAGCATTTATTACAGGTGGTGCTGGACAAGCAAATGATGGTATTCCACCACAACCTTTTGAAACATTTTGTTATGATTCAGCTTTATTAGAAGCAAAAATTGAAAATTTTAATGTTGTTCCTTATACATCTGTACTTCCTAAAGAATTGTTGGGAAATATTGTGCCCGTAGATAAAGTTGTTAGTCAATTTAAACATGGAGCTGTTTTGGAAGTGATTATGGCTGGTAATGGTGCAAGTCGAGATGATCATAAAGCTATTGCAACCGGTGTTGGTATTTGTTGGGGTAAAAATGAAAAAGGTGAACTTATCGGTGGATGGGCTGCAGAATATGTAGAATATTTTGATACACATATAGATGATGATATTGCCAGAGGTCATGCCGAAATGTGGTTAAATAAATCTTTACAACACGAACTAGATATTAGAGGTGTTGAAAAACATAGCGATTTTCAAATGTTTCATAATTATATCAATATTACTGAGCAATTTGGTTATTGTTTAACTTGTTTAGGATTTCTAAATTTTGAAGTCGCTGAACCAGCTAAAGTTTAGTTTTGAATAATGGTGGACGATAGTTTCCTATCGTCCTTTATTTATAGAAAGGATTGTTTATGGCCGGGGAAGATAAAAAGAGGGCTGTTACAACAGATAAAAATTCCGGTTTAGGTGTTTGGGCTTTGGCCGGTATTGTTGTCAGCTCAATGATTGGAGGCGGTATTTATAGTTTGCCTCAAAATATGGCAGCAGGTGCTTCAGCAGGTGCAATATTGTTGGCTTGGCTGATTACAGGTATAGGTGTGTATTTTATTGCAAATACTTTTAGAATTTTATCTGCTGCTAAACCTGATTTAACAGCAGGTATTTATATGTATAGTAGAGAAGGATTTGGCCCTTATGTCGGATTTACAATAGGATGGTCGTATTGGCTTTGTCAGATATGTGGTAATGTAGGATACGCTGTTATTACAATGGATGCCTTAAATTATTTCTTTCCACCTTATTTTGAAGGAGGAAATAATTTAGCTTCTATTGTTGGTGGGTCAGTTCTAATTTGGGGATTTAACTTTTTGGTATTAAGAGGCATTAAACAGGCTACAATTATCAATTTAGTTGGTACTGTTGCAAAAATTGTACCATTAATGTTGTTTATTATTATAACTGCTTTTATGTTTAATGTTGATAAATTTGAATTTGATTTTTGGGGTGAAAATTCAACTACAGTTGCAAGATTAGGGGGACTTTCTGAACAAATAAAAAGTACAATGTTAGTTACACTTTGGGCATTTATCGGTATTGAAGGTGCTGTGGTGATGTCTAAGCATGCTAAGTCAGCTAAAACTGTTGGAAATGCTACATTTTTAGGTTTTATCGGTTGTTTGTTTATTTATGTGTTACTTTCATTATTGCCTTTTGGTGTTATGGATCAGGAGCAATTATCAAAAATTGCAAATCCATCTACTGCGGGAATTTTAGAAATTTTAGTTGGTAAATGGGGTGCTTGGTTAATGAATATAGGTTTGCTTATATCCGTGTTAACAAGTTGGTTGGCTTGGACAGTTGTTACTGCTCAAATTCCGCAGGCAGCCGCAGAAAATGGAACTTTTCCAAAGCAATTTGCAAAAGAAAATGATAAGGGAGCTCCAAGTGTATCTTTATGGGTAACAAGTGCATTAATGCAGATTTTTATGTTACTTGTATATTTTTCAGGTAATGCTTGGAATACTATGCTAAGTATTACTGGCGTAATGGTGTTGCCTGCATATTTTTCAAGTTGTGCATATTTATGGAAAATATGTGAAGATCATGAATATCCTATGAACTTTTATATTAAAAGATCTATTGCCTTGTTTTCTGGTTTAATGGGAGCTGTTTATTCTTTGTGGTTGATTTATGCTGCTGGATTAAATTATTTATTGATGGCTGTTATATTTATGGCTGTTGGTATTCCGGTTTATATTTGGGCTAGTAAACAAAATAACGCTGATAAACCAGCTTTTACCGTAGGTGAAGGAATTGTTGCCAGCTTTATTGTCGCAATCGCATTGTTTGCAATATATGCTATGATTAAGGGTATTGTGAACGTATAAACTTCTCGTTTTCAGTAGATACCTGAAGAAGATTCAGGTATCTATATTTTTATTATGAAAAAATTTGACTTCTCACTTCCAAAGTATTAATATGCCTATATTAGGTATTTTATAAGGATTAGGTTATGGCTGGTATATTATTTCATAATGCAAATGTGTTTACGGGTAAACGATTTATAAAAAATGGTGCCGTTTTAGTTGAAGATGGGAAAATATCTGGCGTATATGAAAAAGATTATCCTACAATAAATAAAAATATTAATATAAAAGGAAAAATTATTGCTCCCGGTTTTATTGATACGCATTTTCATGGAATTGGGGGGTATAGTTTTCAAGTTCAATCTGAAAAAGATGTGTTGAATATATCTAAAATTCTTCCACAGTTTGGAGTTACTTCTTTTGTGGCAACTATTTCTCGTATGACAAATAATAAAGATGAAATTATTGGTGATATAAAAGCTGTTGTTGAAGCAAAAGGAAAAGAACAGGGGGCACAAATATTAGGTATTCATTTAGAGGGGCCTTTTTTATCCAAAGGTAAAAGAGGAGGACAAATCGAAGATGGTATTATTCCAATAGATTTAGAGTTTATGGATGAATTATGGAGTGTTTCGCAGGGTTTAATTGTTTCAATGACAGTTGCACCAGAACTTGAAAATATTGAAAAGTTAGTTAAATATTGTCAAAAAAAGGGAATTGTTTTACAAGCAGGGCATACATGTGCTTCTTATGAACAGATGCGAAATGCTTTTAATTTAGGTATAACCCATATTACTCATGCATATAATGCAATGACTTCTTTTCATCATAGATGTCCCGGTGTTGTAGGGGCTGTGCTCGAAAATGATGATGTATCTTGTGAAATAATCGCAGATGGATGTCATGTTCATTCTGCTGCTGTGAAAATTTTGATGAAATGTAAATCAGCAGAAAAAATTGTTTTGATTACTGATGCGCAAAAATTTTGTAAAACAAATAGAAAAACATATACTGAATGTGGCATCAAATATGAACTTGATAAATGTTGGTGTCGTCAATCTGATAAAACAATAATAGGATCCAATATTTCTTTGTTAGATGGGGTGAGAAATTTTTTATCTTGGGGAGCTGATTTGAAAAATACATTAATGGCTGCATCTAAAAATCCGGCAAAGATTTTAAATCTCAAAAATAAGGGAGAAATTAAAAAGGGATTTGATGCAGATTTTGTTGTTTTAGATGAGAAATGTAATTTATTGAGAACGTATATAAAAGGTAATCTTTATAAATAATCATAATTTGTAAAAAGAAAGACGTCTTAAGACGTCTTTCTTTTTACAAAGGCTTAGGCATTTGTGTTGATTTAAATTTTGATCTTTTTATCATTTTATCTATTTGTTTAACAAGTTTTTCATTGTAACCATTGTTACAAATTTCGGATATACTCATTTTATCGTCATTTAGCATTTTTAATATTTTATCCAATATAGGATATGGCGGTAGAGTGTTTTCATCTTTTTGATTGAAAGATAATTCAGCAGATGGTGCTCTGGTTAATACACTATTAGGTAAAACTTGATTAATTGTATTGCGCCATTTTGCTAATTCAAATACCTGAGTTTTATAAAGATTTCCAATTGGCATAATTCCTCCACATGTATCTCCATAAAGAGTACAATAACCTGTAAGTTTTTCAGATTTGTTTCCGCAGGCAAGCACCATATTCCCGTTTTGGTTAGAGTAAGCCATTAAAATTTGTCCTCTGATACGTGCTTGTAAATTTTCTATTACAATATTTTTAACTTTGCTTTGAAATAAATCTTCAAGAATTTTAATTTCATCATTTACAATATTATCAATATCAATTTCCAGATATTTTATATTGTTTAATTTTGCAATTTCTTGGGCTATTTCAATACTTAAATCGGAAGTATATTTTGTTTTCATCATGATTGCGGTTACATTTTCACATCCAAGACTATCTGCGGCTAGTACGGCAACAATAGCAGAATCTATTCCACCTGAGAGACCTAAAACAACCTTATTAAAACTATTTCTCTTGCAATGAGTTTTAAGTTTATTTTTTAAATTATTCCATAAATTTTCCATGTTTTATCTCCCTTGATGAGTTTTTATTAAGTGTTGTTGCAGATTATATATTTTACTTTCTAAACCTACACCGTAAATATGTGGATTTGATAATCTCTTGTAACTATTATCAAGTTTATTCAAATTATTTTTTACGCGGTTTTGTAATATATTCAGATTTGTTTCTGGATATGAAATAATTTTACCATTTACAATTATAGGTTTTAGTAATAACCGTGCTTTTTCTCCTTTATTAAATGTATGAATACTACTATTTAAGCTACCTAAAGTGTGCGAAGTAATATTTTGTCTTAAACAATTATCTTCTAGTAGATCACAAGCATATTGACATATGATATCACCCTCGTACATTCCATTTTTTTCAATGCGAAGAATATTTGTTTTTCCCGGAATTGTAGTTTTTCCCTCCGCAATTTTAATTTTTGGTGAGCCTAAATATTGTTTTGTTTTAAAGACACCTCCTAAGGCAGGAGTATCGTATGCCGTTACTAATTTAGTTCCTTCTGCAAATATATCAAAAGGAGCTTTTTGTACCATAATTAAATTTTCGATTATATGTTCATCTAAATCATTTGATGCGACTATTTTAGTTTTTGTAAATCCTGATTGGTCAAGAAGCTTTCTAGCTTCCTTTCCCCAGTATGATAAATCGCCAGAATCTATTCTAATTCCGTTTAATGGAATTTGTGTTTCTAAAGATGCCTGAATAGCATTTTTTATGCCTTCTCTCGTATCATAGGTATCAACAAGTAATGTTGTGTTATTGGGATTTGCTCTAAGATATGCTTTGAATGCATCTATTTCTTTTTCATAGCTCATAATAAAAGAGTGAGCCATTGTTCCACTTACGGGTATGTTATAATATTTTCCGGCTGCAGTATTTGAAGTTCCACTTATTCCTCCAATAAAAGCAGCTCTTGTGGCAGAAAAACCTCCTAATTCTTGACATCTTCTTAATCCAAATTCCAAAATAGGGCGTTGTTTACCATCTAAGGAAGCAGCATATACACTACGGGCAGCTTTTGTTGCTATTAAACTTTGAGAATTGAATATGTTTAATAATGCAGCTTCAACAATATCTACCTGCCAAGTCGGACCTGTAATGGAATATATTGGTTCATTAGGAAAAACGATTTCTCCTTCATCTACACTATCTATACTTATTTGTAGTTTTTGTTCTTGTAAAAAATCTAAGAAATCTTCAGCAAATTTAGGTGTTCCATTTTCATTTTTTAATGAACGCAAATAATCAATATCTTTTTTTTCAAAATGCCAATTATTTATCCAATCAATAAATTCAGCAGTTCCCGTAGCAATTAGATAACTACCGCCAAAAGGACATTTTCTAAAAAAAGCTTCAGATGTTTTTATTTCGTTTGCCTTCCCATCTAAAAACCATGCTTGAGACATTGTTAGATGATATAAATCACAAAATAAAGGGGTACCTGTTTTTAATATATTGGGTCTTGTATTATTCATCATAACTATTCTCCTAAGTTTCTATTTACTAAATTATGTTGTATTTTTTTATTTAATAGGTTTGAACGAAAAAATTGTTTAGTTGTTATGTTTTTCAACTGACCTCGTTGTATAAAAGGTTGATAAACTTCATTTTGTAAAATATCTTCAATTTGTAGTTCAGCTCCTTTACATAAATCATCAATGATTATGACATTGGCTCCTTTTTTTAATAAGCCATTTAGGGCTTGAACTACACAGATATCACTTAATACTCCACATAAATATACGTCACATTTGTTCCATTCTTGATTTAGGTTTTGATAGGTTTTTAATTCATTCCATATATTTGTGGTTGATTTGTAAATTTTATTTATTTGTAATTCCTGTTTAAATGGAGCTGCTTGTTGCCATCCCCATGTTCCAAAAATGCAATGTTTAGGAAAATTTTGAGCCTCAAATGTTTGGTCATATGTTTCTGAAAAATGGGTGTCATAACTATCAATAATTTCATCAAAATTATCTTTGAAAATATTATCAGCAAATTTTTGGTGTCTCTCGATTAATAAAGTATCATTGATTGTTAAAGATCCATGTGGATGTACGAAATCGTTTTGCATATCAATGCGCATTAAAATACGTTTATTCATATTAAATTCCCTTTCTGGCTTATTGGGGTTATGTTTTAGCATCTGTCTTCTATAAGCCCTGCAGAAGACACAGATGTTTTAGTTTGTTAAATAATTCCTTTTTTCTTATTAAAAAATTCTTCTATAAGATGATGATTTTCTTTAGCAATAAAATTTTTCCAACGTGTATCACCGAACTTTATCATATCTCGAATCATTGTTCCGGTTACAAATGGAAAAGTAGGATCTGTTCTATCTTCAAGTTCTATGTTTTTAAAACATTCTTTAAACCAGTGAGCGTCATATGCAGAACCTGCATAGTAAACATCAGGTTTGGGTAAATCAGTAAAACTTTCTGCGATAAAATCCAAAACATATTCCCCCCATTCTGCCGGATTATTAATATCAAACAAACCAACAATTTTCAAACGTTCATATTCAGGTTTGGAACGATATATATTTTGGAGCATTTTTTTTCGAGTAGTATAATTTAGCGGATTTCGAGGTGTTCCTTGTTCTTGTATTGAACCTAAGACTATTGTCACGCGTTCACATTCTTTCAACATCCGATCAACTAATTTTTGGTGTCCAATATGAAATGGTTGAGCTCTCATAATGCTTAAACCATGTGTGTATTTGTATTTATTCATAAAAAAAACTCCCTTTTTAGGAGCCGACATCTAAAGAATAAAATAAATATTTTTATTTCAACTTTTGTAAACCGGCTCAGTTTCTATAGTTCCTTGCTCATAAGCCCTGCGAGCAACAAGAACAATTTTAGAATAACAATAAAATAAATAATGTCAATAGTTTTTTATTGAAGCATTATTTAAGGTGTTAAGTTTAGTTGATTTATTCGTTTTATATAGTCCATATATGGTTATTATAAAAATGATTATATCAGAGGCAAAAGCAGGCAAAGCTAAGATTGTTAGGTCATAAGCAGCCCAGATAAATACATTGATTGCCAGAGCTATTTTTATGCCTTTAACTTTTCCATCGCCATAACATAACCACCATGTATATTCAAAATTAGCAATTACAGGGAGGGTTCCTATCCACCCCTGTTGATTGAAACCTAAACCAAAAATAAACATTATTAAAACGATAAGAGAGAAGACGAAGTGATTCATCTTATTTTTATAAACTAAAATGTTTCTTACCATAGAAGATAAAATAACGACGGCTCCAGAGAAGCCGCCTAAAACAAAGTTTGATAATGCGATAAAAAAACAATCAATTATTTGATATATAAGAATTTCATCTTTATTATTTTTTATTGCACTGAGCGTAAAAAAGATTATCCCAATAAAGGAGAGAATATTACCAAGTATCAAACTAACAGACATAAAACGCCTTGTATAAAAATGAATAACATTATGGGTTCATTATATGATGTAAAATATATTTGTCAAAGGTATTTTTATAGATGCAAATAATTTTTATATAGAATTTTAAATAGTAATAGACAATTATATAAAAGTATTGACAAAACGAAGAGGTTGTGATATAAAGAGCATGTTAACCTTATAATTTATATATATATGAAAGTAGTTGAGATTCTTTTTCCATTAGTGGGATGTAGTGTTATTTTTGCGTTTGTCCTTATGATTCTTCGTGGCGTTGATATAATTGACGATGAAGTTATAGGTTGGTTTAAAGCCAAACTTTTGGGTATAAGAAAAGCATCATCTTCAGATGTTTCCAAGACTAACAATGCTGAATTTGAAGCTTTGAAAGCTGAAAATGAGAGATTAAAATCTTGTCTTTTGGAGGCTAAAAAGCTTGAAGCTTTGGTTGCTAAAAATGAGGAGTTGGATGCTTGGTATGAAAAAAAGAGGGCGGAATTTGATGAGGCCTATAGAATGACCGCAGAACTCGTTGATTTTCAAGCAAGGAAAGATAAACAGAGACATTCAGAAGATTGTGTTGGAGATGAAAAATTGTTACCAACAGAGAAGGAAAGAAGTATTGCAGCAAGTTATCGTATTTTCGGTTTAACCGAGGTAACGTTGAGTGAAACATCTTTGAAAGAACGGTATAGAGAATTGGCAAAGAGATATCATCCTGATAATTCTAGAGAGCCAAATGCAGAATTCAAATTTCAGAAGTTACAGATAGCTCATGATATCTTAGAGCTTGAATTATTGAAGAAAAAGGTAAAAGGAGCTGCATAATCTATTTCAATAAAAAAACAGTCTTGATTTCAATCAAGACTGTTTTTTTTTCTTATTAGGAGAACGTAAATAATACATCTAAAACAAGTATTAAAGTCCTGCTTCTGCGAGGGCAGAAAGAAGCGGATAAAATGCAAATAATAAAGCTCCTACTCCTGCTGCAGTAAATAGCATAAATCCAATAACAAAGAGGGTAGCTTTAATATCGTCGATAAATTGTTTAAATGTGTACTTTTTTATACATCTCTGTTTTAAGGTTAATAGTTTGTTTTATTACATGCTTTGCTGAAACCCCCCAGTAAACTGGGGGGTTTCTATTTGTTAGTAACCACAACTAAATACTAATATTATTGGGATAATAAGTATCAGCAATAATGTCCATATAGGCCAAGCATATAAGAAAAATTCGAAGATGTTACAGAGTATATCTCCGCATACTTCTCCACATTTTTTCATCTTTTTCTGAAATGCGGAACTCTTAATGAAGTTTACTATTGCTTCTATTGTCCAATACAATATGAGAACCAGCCAAATTGCAATAAAGCAAAATGTAACTTCTTTGGGAAGAAAATTCATATTTATCTATATAAGATTAATACTATTTACTAACTCCAATAAAAGGCAGAGCATTTTCAGTACCATTCATAAATGTGGATGGGACATCACCCTTCCATTTGTTGAGAGCCTTCATTGCTTCATATTTAATGATGAGAGGGTTGGTTATTGCCTTAGACATTTGTTCAACAACCTTGGGATCTACGCTAGCTTTTGCCAACATTTGTTCAGCCTCTTGATAAGCAATTTGAGTTTGAATTTTAGCTTTTTCAAGCTTAACTTCTTCAGTTAATTTAGCCAATATTTCATCTTCAAATTTCTTTTCAAATACGGGAGCTTTGAGTAGAACATCTTTCATGATGAGAAAGCTGTCTTCATTCAACTTGTCATTGATAATGTAGGCAATAGCATCAGTTACAGTTTGTTTTTCAGTAACAAGCAGCCAAACATCATTTTTTCCAACAGCATCTTGAAATGCCGCTTCAACTTTAGGAGATAATATCTCCGCAACATATCTGTCCATATTGTACTGTTGTACCATTTTAGGCAGGTTTTCATCATTGATTTGATAAATAACCGTGCAGGACAAGAATACGTTCTGCAAATCAGCTGTTTTGAGACCTAAGTTGTCATAACTCTGACTCTGTTGTCTTGTGCTGTACTTAAGAACCTCGGAGATCAATGGTACTTTGATAACAAGTCCGTGTTTGGTTTTGGGAGATGCTTTACCTAGGGTTACTAAAACACCGCCTTCTCCAATAGGGACAATATCGTAAGCATTATGTCCGATGGTTAAAAGCAACCATAAACCAGAAAGAATCAAAAAAGCAATAATAGCCTTTTTCATAACTTGCTTAGCAAAGGAAGTTTTTTTAACGTTCTGTTCCATAGAATAGATAATAAGATTTATGTAAATAATAAGTTTTTCGTTAGTCAATATAGCTTATTTTGTCTAAACTGTCAAGATGTTTTTAAATAATTTTGTTGACATATTATGAAAAAGATGTAATTTCCAAGTGATTAAATATATTATTAATTAATAATTTATTATTTATGAAGAAAGCTATTATTGTTCTCTTTGGCGCTCCTGGTTGCGGAAAGGGATATTTAGGGAATTGTATCAAAAAAGAAATCCTAAATCAGAAAATTGTTTCGGAAAATGAGATTAATTACATTTCTACCGGAGATCTACTTCGAGCAGAAATTGCTTCGGGTTCTGAATTTGGACAAGAAATCGCTCAAATTTTGAATTCCGGTGGTTTGGTTGATGATGAAATTGTTAAACGATTACTGGTTAAGGAATTAGAGAAAGAGGCTTCTATAGTGTTTTTTGACGGATATCCTCGTACAAAAGATCAGTTTGATGATTTTTATGATTTTTATTTAATGATGCCTCCGTGTGAGTTTTTTGCTGTCAAGAGAGATACTCCTGTAGAGTTGATTTTGGAAAGAGTTTCAAAACGACGTGTCTGTAAAGATTGTAAGACCACTCATAGTGTGGATGAGGGATGTTGTCCACAGTGTGGTGGAGAATCAATTGTTAGAAAAGATGATGCCATCATTCAACATCGTTTGGATAAGTATGAAAAGTATACTTCTTCCCTTTGGGATGAACTTAGTATATCTTCTGATGATGCGGTAGTTGTAGATGGTTCGCAAGATGCCGAAGAAGTGGCCAAAGAATTAGTAGAGAGGTTTTTTGGTTAATATCGAGTAAAAAAGAGGTCTGTTTTTGACCTCTTTTTTTGTTAAAGGAATTATTTTTATTTTTTTGTAATTTAATAATTAAGCAAGATTTTATATCACAAAATTTATTATTTATCTTGTTGTTTTGGTTCAGGATAAATATTTGCACCAAAACGATTATCTTTTCTATTTCCTTTCTTAAGATATAAAAATAAGACAAGAATAAGGACTAGTAGATATACAAATATCATGTTTGTCTGAATAAGAATTGTTTGTATAAATGGTAAAAGAGGAGTAAGTAACAATGTCCACCAACCACTCATATTTATGTCATGAAAACGTCTTACAGACATTGTTATCAGAGGTATAATCAAATAACAATATAATACGATGGAAAGGATTTTTATAATAATTATTGTTTCTCCAGTTAGTACGCTTATCATTGCTATAAAGAGTATGAGAAAACTTAATAAAAAATAGTATAAGATAAATAATAACGAAACCGCCAAATATTCTCTACGAGAAGCTCGTCCTTTAATTGAAAAATAGTTTTTTCCAAAATATGCGGATTTAAAAAAATTAAACCAACTGGTATTTGCCGGTAAGCTTTCAATTTGAGATGTTACGTTTTTATCAATTGTATTTGTTTCTTTTTCCATAATGTGTTTCCTCTTATATGAGCTCTATATGAAATCTAAGTTGATTCTGTTAAAATAAGATTAATTAAATTGTTTGGAAAATAATTTTTTTAGGTTATCTGAAATGAAAAAATAAAAGTATTTATTAAGCGTTACAAAAGGTATTTTGAAGGCTAAATAAACAAAGTATTTTTTATAAGTTGACTTTTGATTTAATTATAAATATTCTAGGCTTACATTTATTAATTATTATATATTATCATTATGAAAAAGTTTAATTATTTATTTTGGGGAACTTACGTTATTTTGTTCCTTGTTTTAGGGTGGTTTGCTGTTAAAGCATATACTTCTCCTTTTGAAAATTTCCAGCAAAAAGAACTTCTATTCAATGATTTGTTCAAAATCTATTATTATGAAGATAATGGTGAAGTTGTCGAGGTTTTGTGTTTTTCAAAACCAGATCCGGCAGATGTTGATTTTTCTGAGTTAAGGTTATATCCAGGTAGAAATATTACTTGTTTTCAATTTTGTGAAAAAAGTTGGGTCTATCCTACAGAAATGGTAAATAATAATTTACTAGGGAGATTAAGATTTGATGTTTCTTTGGATTATTTACTGTTAGCATTGCTATTTGCTTGTATATTTTTTATGGTCTATATAGGCATATTAACAGGGTGTAAAAAGCTGGAAAATAAAGATTAAGAAAAAGGAGTTAGTTGAAAGATGTGAATTTAAAGTGCCTTCTATTTGAGAGGCACTTTTTTGTTGATTATATAAATTAAATAGTTATACTGAAACTGTTGAATTTTATTATTAATTTAATTTTATAATTATGGAGAAAATTGAAAAAGATGCTTATACAGGAGAATTGTTTCCTGATTTACTTCCTGTAAAGAATGAAGCAAGTAAAGTTAAAGCAAAAAGGAAAAAGACAAAGAAAATAAGTGAAGAAGTGTCTGAAATTACTCAGTTAATAAACAGGCTTCAATCGTTACAAAAAGACTTTAAGACTTTGGAATTACAAATTCAAATGTTACGAGAAGAAAATAAGACTTTGGAACTACGAATTCAAAAAATGTTGCCAAAAGTTGAAGCTTATGATGATATTATGAATTCTAAAAGTTTATTTTCTACCGGAGTTGTGGCAAAAAGTTTTGGGTGGTCCGCTGTGAGACTTAATAAGTATTTGCAGGATAAAAAGGTGCAATATTTTAAGAGTGGAATTTGGATGTTGTATCAGAAATATTCTGATAAAGGATATACTGGAGAACAGTTTTATCAATATTATGAAGATGTTCGAGGTAATAAGCATTCTAAAGCCCATACTTATTGGACGATGAAAGGATATGAGTTTATTCGTAGTTTATTGAAAAAAGATGGTCTTTTGAAGTAAGTGTCTGAACAAGAAAGGTATAAATTTTATTGTACCTTTCTTTTTTTATGGAGGTTATAATGGTAAAAATTTCAAATGTTGTCGAAAAATTAAATAATGATGTTTGTTTTCAAACAAATGATAATAAACGTTTTAGATTAAGAGCAGCCGCAATTATCATAGAAAATGACTGTATTTTATTTGCAACAAATGATGTTGAAAATTATTACTATTCAATAGGAGGGGCTATTGAAATGGGAGAAACCGCTGAAAGTGCTGTAATGAGAGAAGTTTTGGAAGAGACTGGTATTCCTTATGAAGTTGATAGGTTAGCATTTGTTCAGGAAAATTTCTTTAAACGAGAAGATGGAATGTTAAAAGGTTTAGAATGTCATGAAATTACTTTCTATTTTTTAATGAAATCAAGAGGAACTCAACAATTAAATAGTAAAAGTAAAACTCTAAATAACACTATTGAGGAAAGAATGGAATGGTTACCAATTTCAGAATTACATAAATATGAGGCATATCCTATGTTTTTTAGAGATAAATTAAAAGATATAAAGTCTTATGTTGAACATATTGTAACATTTCAATAATATTAGGATACTCTGTTATGCAAAATTTTTCATTACATACACATACTAAAGGTTTCGACGGGCAAAATACTGAAGAAGAAATGATTTCTCAAGCTCAAAAATTAGGGTGGGAAACAATCGGTTTTTCCAATCATTTTATTGTTCATCCTAAAATAAAAAAATCACCAATGTATGCTTATGCGGAGAAGGGGGGATATAATAATATATATTCAGAATCTTTTGATGAAGTTATAGAAAAATTTGCATTGCATTATAAAAAAATAGATGAATTAAAAAAATCTGTAAATATACGAATTTTAAAAGGGATGGAAGTCGATTTTTTTTCAGACGATTCTTGGATTGATGGTTTTGATAAAGCGATAAAATATTTAAAACCGGATTATTTAATAGGAGCCGCTCACTTTGTAGAATATAATGATGTTTTGTTTAATTCTCATGATATTAAAAGGACACCGGAGATTGAGCAAAATAGATTAATACATAGGTATTGGCAAAATGAAAGAGCTGCTGTACAGTCTGGTTTGTTTACATTTATGGCTCATTTAGATTTAATAAAAAAGGTTGGTTTGGGGATTGAGAAAAATTGGTATGAAGAAGAATTAAAAACTATTGCAGAAATTAAAAAATCAGGAATGATTGTTGAATTAAATACTAGTTATTATAAATTTGGTGATGAGCCATATCCCAGTAAAAGAATTGTACAAAAATTAGCTAAAGAGAGTGTTCCCGTGATTATTAGTGATGATGCTCACGCTGTTAAGCAATTAGGTGGTAATTTTGATAGAGTTCAGTCTTTTGCAGAGCAATTAGGGGTGAAAAATTTTTTGACTTTATCAGATATAGTAAAAAATGAGAATTCTTTTCATTTTGTACCTAGAGGTTGGGAGTTATAATATATAATTATAAACCCGATGTAAGGACATCGGGTTTAGGCGGAATAACTTAGAAATCCAGAGCTTTTCTGTATGTATCAACAACAAGTTCTTGTTCATCTCTGTCTGCAGCATTCATTTTGCGTAATTTTAATATTGTTCTCATTGCTTTTACATCAAAACCAGCAGATTTTGCTTCGGCAAAGATATCACGAATATCGCTCTGAATCCCTCTTTTTTCTTCTTCCAAGCGTTCAATTCTTTCTATCAAAGAACGTAATCTATCAACGGCAACACCGCCAACTTCTGTATTTACTTGATTTTCATCAGCCATTGTTTTCTCCTTATATAAAATAATTACTCTAGAGAGTTTTAACAAACAAAAATAATTTTTACAAGTGATAAATTTATTTAATGATTGTATTTAAATAACAATTTTTTAATTTATATGATTTATAGTGCAGGCAAAATATATATGATGAGGTTTAAATATGCCAATAGATACACATACTAAAATTTTAGCAACAGTAGGACCTTCAACGGCGAGTAAATCTATGTTGGAGAAGTTGGTTTTATCCGGTGCAGATGCATTTAGATTTAATTTTAGTCACGGTACTCATGCTGAACATGCTGAACGTTATGCAATTGTTCGTGAACTAGCTGTAAAGTATAAACGTCATTTAACAATTGTTGCTGATTTACAAGGTCCAAAATTAAGAATTGGAACTTTTAAAACTGATAAAGTTTTATTAAAAACAGGAGATAAATTCATTTTAGATATGAATGATGAGCCTGGTGATGAGCATAGAGTTGCTTTGCCTCATAAGGAGATTTTTGAAGCTATAAATATTGGTGATAAGTTACTGTTAAATGATGGTAATATTGAGTTAGAAATTTTGAAAAAAAGTAAAAATTATGCAGAAACACTTGTGAAAGTTGGGGGATATTTATCTGCTCATAAAGGTGTTAATTTACCAAATGTTAAATTGCCAATATCAGCAATCACGGAAAAAGATAAAAAGGATTTGAATTTTGCATTAAAATTGGGTGTTGACTGGGTTTGTTTGTCTTTTGTTCAAAGTGTTGAAGATGTGAAAATTGCAAGGAAACTTATTGGTAAAAAAGCGTGGATAATTTCAAAACTTGAAAAGCCAAGTGCTGTTGATGAGTTAGATGAAGTTATTAAAGAATCGGACGGAATTATGGTGGCACGAGGTGATTTGGGTGTTGAATGTCCACTGCAAACTGTACCGGTTTTGCAAAAAAGAATAGTAAAAGCTTGTCGTAAATATGCAAAACCTGTTATTGTTGCAACACAAATGCTCGAATCTATGATAGTTAATCCTACGCCTACCAGAGCAGAAGTTTCAGATGTAGCTACAGCTGTTTACGATGGGGCGGATGCTGTTATGTTATCTGCAGAAACAGCTGCAGGACATTATCCAGCAGAAAGCGTATCTATGATGCATAATATAATTTCTCAAGTTGAAACAGATCATTCTTATTATTCTTGTATTCAACGTAATAAAGATAGTTGTGGTTGCAATGAAATGTCTGATGCTATTACTTATGCTGCAAGTGAAATGGTAGAGGTATTGCCAAATGTTGCTGCTATTGTTACTTTTACAGCTTCCGGATTTACTACATTTTCTATGGCTAGAGAAAGACCTAATTTGCCGATATTAGCAGTTACTTTATCTGAAGATGTGGCTCAAAGAATGGGTATTGTTTGGGGAGTTAAAACTTCAATAAATACAAGAGTTTTTGATGATTTCTCTGTATTGGAAAAAGTTGCTGTTGAAGCGGCTATGAAAAATAAAGTTGGTAAAAAAGGGGATTATTTAATTATTACGGCAGGATATCCGATAGGGTATAAAGGTAAGACTAATATGCTTCATATAGTACAAATTTAAGGGTGATTTTCACCCTTTTTTTGTATTTAAATTTCTATTTATAATTTTTGATATAAAAGAACTTATTCTGTAAATTTATTATTAAGGAATATGAGTTATTATTGTTGCCATGATAGATATGTTAACAGAAAAAAAAGAATTTACTGTCAGCGAAATTTCATTTGCAATTAAAAGATTGGTTGAAACTTCGTTCGATAAGGTGAGGGTAAAAGGAGAAGTGTTCGGTGCTAAGAGAGCTGATTCTGGACACTGGTATTTGTCGCTGAAAGATGATAATTCTTTGTTATCTGCTGTTTGTTGGAAAGGAGTGGCAAATTCATTACCTGTTAAAATTGAAGATGGTATTGAAGTTATTGCCACAGGAAAAATAACAACCTTCAACGGACGATCATCTTATCAATTGATTATCGAAAAAATAGAAGTGGCCGGAGAAGGGGCTTTACTAAAGTTATTAGAAGAGCGCAAGCAAAAATTTTTGGCAGAAGGTTTATTTGATAAAGAACATAAGCAGAATATTCCGTATTTGCCTGCAACGATAGGAGTAGTTACCAGTCCTACAGGTGCTGTTATTCGAGATATAATTCATAGAATAAGAGATAGATTTCCAGTCAGGGTGATTGTTTGGCCAACACCTGTTCAGGGAGAGGGGGCTGCAGATAAAATTGCAGCGGCGATAAAAGGATTCAACAATTTATCTAAAGATAATCCAAATAGACCGGATGTTATAATTGTGGCTAGAGGAGGAGGTAGTTTAGAAGATTTATGGGCCTTTAATGAAGAGATTGTTGTTCGTGCTGTATATGATTCTGAAATACCTTTAATCTCTGCAGTAGGGCATGAGACAGATACTATGCTTATTGATTATGTGGCAGATGTTAGGGCGCCTACTCCAACAGGTGCAGCAGAGTTTGTTGTTCCTGTAAAAAATGAGATATATAATAATTTACTAACTAGCGATTTAAGAATGAAAAATTCTGTTTTTCGTTATTTAAATGAGTTTACACAATATGTTGAAGCTTTAGGACGAGGAATTCCTTCTTTAGAACAAATTATTTGTGAAAATCAACAAAAAATAGATGATAGAAGTGAACGTTTACGTTTAGCTTTTGAAAATTTGTTGGCTAATAAAAATGGTATGCTATTATTGGCAAATTTAAAGCCTTTTATTATAAAAAATTTGTTAGAAATAAAAAATGATAAATTAAAAAATTTATCTTTAAGATTAGAATCTGTTTCAATAGATTCAGTTCTAAAAAGAGGATTTGCGTGGGTTTCTGATAGTCAGTTTAAAACTATTTATGATACTAATAAAGCGAAAAAAAGTCAAAATTTGCATATTAGATTTGTAGATGGAATTGTTAAAGTTAAAGTTATGGAGAGAAATTGTGCAGTACAAGGCGATCTGTTTGATAATATGTAGTATGTTATTTATAAAACCAGCACTCTCTGTAGAAGTGTGTGGAAAACCTCAACAGGGTGGTTTTGTAAAAGTTTATGATGCGGATTTACAAAAAATAGTTTTAAATGGAAAAACTTATGAAGCGAATGAAGAAGGTAAATTAGCAATAGCATTTGGAAGAGATGATAATTTGATACAAAATTTTGAGGTCTTTTATAAAAATAAAAAAAAGGAAATAAAAACATTAAACTTATTAGAAACAAAATGGGATGTTCAGGAAATAAAAGGAGTACAACCATCTAAAGTTACTCCTAAAAAAGCAGATGAAACTGAAATTATGAAAGAAAGAAAAGCTGTTTCCCAAGGATTAAAAAATATGACAAAGAATTCTTATTGGGATGAAAAAATGCTCAAACCAGTTGATGGTCGAACTAGTGGTTTGTTTGGCGGACAAAGGATTATGAATGGAATAAGGAAAAATCCTCATCAAGGTTGGGATATTGCTGCACCAGAAGGAACAGAAATTAAAGCTTCTGCAAAAGGTGTTGTTACTTTGGGTGATGGACCTTTTTTCTATAGTGGGAATATGGTTATTTTAGATCATGGATATGGTTTGAGTACTATTTATGCTCATTTACAAAAAATATTTGTTAAAAAGGGGGATGTAGTGGAAAAAGGAGATATTATTGGTTTAGTAGGAAAAACTGGACGAGTTACCGGTCCTCATTTACATTTAGGGGCATCTTTAAATGATGTTAGGTTTGATCCTCAAAATTTGTTTAATTTTAATGAAAAAGAGTGTTTTCACTTATAGGTGTTGTTATGAATATGCATATGATTTTTCTTTCTTTATTACAAGGAATTACAGAGTTTTTGCCAGTTAGTTCGTCAGGGCATTTAATTTTATTTTCTAAATTTACAGATTTTCCCGATCAAGGATTGGCTATAGATGTAGCTTTACACGTGGGATCTATTATTGCTGTTATTTTATATTTTTCTAAAGATATTTGGGAAATAGTATCGGGATTATGGAAAAATAGTTTTATGCCTAATTTTAAAAATCAGGGAAATCAATTGTTTTATCTAATTTTTGTAGCAACTATTCCTGCTTTGATATGTGGACTTGTTTTAAATCATTTTGGTACAGAATGGTTGCGTAATACAAAGTTAATTGGCTGGAATATTTTAATCTATGGTGTATTATTGTGGTTTATAGATAAAGTTTCAATTACTGCTCGAAGAATAAGAAATTTGGAAATAAAAGATGCTGTTTTAATTGGTCTAGCTCAATGTTTAGCTTTATTACCAGGTACAAGTCGATCTGGAATAACTATTACTATGGGGAGATTTTTGGGATTGGAACGAAGAGAAGCCGCAAAATTTTCTATGTTATTATCTATTCCTACTATTTTAGCTGCCGGTTTATATGAGGGTTATAAGCTATGGGAAAGTGGTAATGTAACACAAATGTTGACGGCGAGTGATGCAGTTGCTTATTCTTTTGTTTTTTCAATTTTAGCGATTTTTGTTTTGATGCAGTGGTTAAAACGTTGGTCTTTTTTACCTTTTGCTATTTACAGAATTTTATTAGGTGGAATTTTGCTTTTAGATGCGTATGGAATTTATGATGTGAA
This sequence comes from Alphaproteobacteria bacterium, assembly GCA_045577985.1. GTDB lineage: Bacteria > Pseudomonadota > Alphaproteobacteria > RF32 > CAG-239 > RUG410. The sequence goes on along the minus strand of JAZNJJ010000015.1, from coordinate 974 downwards.
AATTTTAGCTCAATGATAAATATGTTATTGACTACTTAATAAAATGAGTTTAAAACAATGTTATCAAGCTCTGGTGGCGGAATTGGTAGACGCGCAAGTTTCAGGTACTTGTGGGAGTTTCTCGTGAAGGTTCAAGTCCTTTTCAGAGCACCAATCTTGACAACCTCCTATTTTTGATAGGAGGTTGAAGTGTTTATACATTGTAATTAAAGGATTTTTTCCTTCCATAAAAAAGTTCAAGAATACATTTTTTCAATTATGTCCTTAATTTTGTAAGCGACGCAAAATATGTGTTGACATCTCCTTAGTTTCGTGGTATAAATATAAATGAAATATATCCTATTATGACTATTATTATATTTGTATCAACTTCTTCTGATTTTTGGAATCTTTTAGGATGAAGTTGTAGGATTATTTCCTTTGTTGATAAAAAATAAATATGTTGAAATTGTTGCTTTTCTAGTGAGTTATGATGGAGTATTTGTTTGTACGGCATCGCCCTATTGGCCGAGGATGGGTTTACTTGGAGTCCCTAGGTTTATTATGTAAGGGCATCAACAGAGAATAAAAAATAATAAGATTCTATTTATTGGCCACCATTAATTGATGGTTGGAATTACCTCTTTGAGGAAAAATTAAAGTCTCGTAAGAGCGTTTTTTAAGAATGTGAAATTTCTACTAGAAGAGATTCACATTCTTTTTTTTGCAATTTATTTATAATTTCACCTTTATTATAACTCATCATAACCATTGTTGATATCATAAGCATTCTATATAATAGATTTTAACAATTCATCAACTTCGGAATACCTAGTTTTCTATATCCTCGCGAATGTGGGGATTTTTTTGTTGCATATTGTCTTGTTTTGGAAATTTTTGCAACCTATCTAAATAGTATAAACTTTAGAATAGGTAAAGATAATGACAGATAAAGAAACAATGTCATTAAAGTCAGCACGAAAATTAAGTATGCT
>JAZNJJ010000014.1:0-27922 GCA_045577985.1 Alphaproteobacteria bacterium | reverse complement strand
ACTTGTCCTCTAAGAAATATAATTATGTTAAACAATTAAAAATATATATTATGAACGCAGACAAAAAAGAAAAACTATTAAGAAATCTTCGGTATGTTGATGAAAATCTTAAACTTACCGATGACCCAACTAAAAGCGTGGGTTTTGTTGACCTTGTACTAGCGGCAGATATTTATTCTTATTATTTCGTCATTACTTTTTTTGAGCGTATTGGTGTTGCTAAATCAAGCATCGATGCAAGAAACCTCATAGACCAATGGTTGAAGCGTAAATATAGCACACACCGTTTAGTAGCGATAAGGAACACTACATTTGAGCCCACAATTCCGCTTGCGTCATCTGTTGCATTTTGTAAAGAAAATTTTGCAAAGCACGGCAGAGAAATGGAATATTGTTGGGTGTTGGAACCATTTGAGTGTAAAATTCACATTGATGACATCAATTACAGAGTAGATACAGCTTTTCCGATTAAAGATGCCAGAAAGTTTGAAGAAACCGAGTGTGGCGCAATGCGTTATTATCATGAGTTTGTCCATGATGTAAACGAGGCCTTCAACGTTTTTCCTGCGGTAATTATTGATTATAATGAATTTCTTGTTCATTGTCAGAGTCATGATTTATTAGATTGCAATCTTTACTCAAGCACTCATTCACTTATGTGTTGTAATGAAGGTATAATGAGAGAGTATGACTTCAGGCAAAGAACCACACCTATATTAACAGTGCGTATTGAGGGAGGCTCTTGTGATACACCGGGAGAAGTATGGGAAGCAATGGATGGTAATCTTAGTAGTTTTTAATCAAAAACGGAAGCTTTTTAGCTTCCGTTTTTTTGTTGGTATCAATTAGATATCCCCCAAAAAATCACTATTTAAAACAAAAAAACTCTTAACCTAAGAAACTTTATAAATGGTGGGCGCTGCAAGACTGACGTCGCTTAAGCTCCGCCGCTGTGTCGTCGTAAGTGCGGCGATACTTCCGTCTCGCCTTCTCCTCCTTGTCAAACTTGCTTCCTCGCAAGTTCGAGAAAATATAGTTTCACCAACAAAAAAACACCACCCGCGATGGGGTGGTGTTTCAGTGGTGGGCGCTGCAAGACTCGAACTTGCGACCAGACCGTTATGAGCGGCCGGCTCTAACCAACTGAGCTAAGCGCCCGTCAACTGACTTGAAGTAACATAGAATAATAAAAATACATAGTCAAGATATTTCTTTATTTTTTTTAACAAATTTATTTTATTTTTATATTCTTTGACTTAACCCCCGAAAAATCGGGGGTTAAGATATTGTTTTATACATTAATTAACAATTTTTATTTTCCTAAATATGCATATGCTGCATATATTGAAGAGGCTCCAACCAATATATATACGATTTTTACCAAGATAGGCATAAATCCAAGCAAAAATGTTACTAAATCAAAATTAAATAAACCTACCAATCCCCAATTTAGACCACCTATAATTGTTAATAATAGTGCTATTTTTGCAAAATCCATTTTCTTTCTCCTTATTGTTTTACAATCTTATATATAATTACAATGTTTTATTTTTAAATGTTATGCTTGTGTAAAATTATTTAGAATATTTGAATGTTTTATTTTTTTTATTTATTTATTATATGTATTAAGATGAAAGGATACGTTATGTCTAAAAAAATAGCTACATATATAGGTACATTTTTTGGTTTGGGTTTATCTCCTAAGGCTCCTGGAACTGTCGGTTCTTTAGGTACAATCCCCCTCGCCTTTATTTTAGCTTATTTTACAGGAATTTATGGAATAATTATAGCAGCAATAATTTCTTTTGTTGCAGGAGTATTAGCGATTGATGTGATGACAAGGGATAATGATGAAAAAGATCCTGGAAAAATTGTTATTGATGAAGTAGCTGGTCAATTACTTACTTTTATTTTTGTTGCGGATAATTTATATCATTCTTTTGATAATTGGTGGATTTATCTTATCGGTTTCTGTGCTTTTAGATTTTTTGATATCTGTAAACTTGGTCCTGTCAAATGGTTTGATAAAAACGTTAAAAATGCTTATGGTGTTATGATGGATGATGTTTGTGCAGGATTAATTGCAAGTGCTTGTATTTGGGCTGTTCTTAAGTTTATTGCAATAATTTAACGTGCATAGTTATTGATATCTTTTATATTTGTTAAACTTTCTTCTTTTTTGTTTTGCCATTTTTGTTTGGCTTTAGCTAAAAACTCATTTGCACTATATTTTTGAGCAGACGTTTGGATATAACGTCTGGATATAGCATCATCTTGACTAAAAGCCAAACTTTCAATTTGACGTCGTGCTTTTCTAATATTTGACGTCTGTGATGTCTTTTCACATTTTGAATATAATAACATTAATTTATCAAAATATTGCATCTGATCACATAATGCTTCTTTTTTCGGTTGTTTTAAATATATGTCTATAACTATAGGAAGAATGTTATTATCAATATTATCATAATTTAATTTTGCTAATTTTGTACTATGTTGTGCAAAGGCTATAAATAACTGCGGATTTGCAGCATCTATTGATAGCTGGATATAATCTTCAATACTTTGGTTAAAATCATTATAATTCCTACTGTATTTATGTAATAAAGTATCGTTTTTAGGTAAATATTTGTGCATTCGTGAAAAAATAGCTATCGCTAATTCTGTATTTTCTCGTTCTAATGCAATATCTAGTAATGTTTCTTCTTTGTCATTGATAGCAAATAGAATATCTACAGGTATCTTTTCTATATCATCAGGTTGAAATTCTTCATTTAATATCTTTTGGCGAGATAAGTCATATCCTAAGCGAATAGCTTTACGATTAGCTTGAAATTCCTCAAAATATTCTCTACCATTTTCAATGAGTTGTTTAAATAGCTCTCGATTATCAGTATTGAAATAAATTGCTTTTTTTATAAATTGTTCAACATTAATTATTGGTTCTGAAGATGTTATAATCTCTGCAAATATTATTTTGAATATTTGCTCTTCTATATACCCCGCCTCTGTTTTTTTATCATTCCAATATCCGCCATTATGATCATTTCCCCTACATATTTTAGGAACCAGTAAAACTCTTTCATTCTGAGAAGTAGCCATATATAAAACTTCATCCGGTAATAATTCTTCATTTTTGATAAAATATTGAAATGTATCATTATAAAAATCGCAAGCTGAATTTTCTTCATCTTGTTGTGAACATCTTAATATTTGGGTAGTTTTAGGATTTTCACAGCCAATACTTGAATTTATACTGTTATGTTGAATAACAACCATTTGTTTTAAAATCTTATTTTGTTCTTCTGCAGAATAACCGATAGAACTCATTGTTTTGACAAATTCTTGTTCTAAAGCTCTCTGAATAAAACATCCATAACAATGTGTAAATATCAAAGTATCACGCATATTTGACATTGCATCTTCAAAATCTAAACGATGTAAATCACCTTGTTTATCTTTTGATGATATTAAATTAACTAGATACTCATCAAAAAGTTTTTGAGCTCGAACTATAGTTATATCATTATATATTCTTGAATTTGGATAATATAATGAATAGATATTGTATTTAACTGATGAGTTTTCCAGAATTTTTTCGACAACTTTACACATTCCATTGGCTTCCTTAGCGGAATTTGCTCCACTCCCCGGTAAAATGAGTATTCGTTTGTGTTTTTGAGAAAAATATTTGCCATCAACTTCCTTCCAATGGTGTGGAGATGACATATCTCTACATCCAATTGAAAATTTGCTATCTTCTTGCAAATCCCCGGAATAAAAGCTTATCTTTTTACGTTGACGTTTCATATTAATACTACCTTTTATTGATATAGAGTAGCATTTTTTTATTTTTGAGGCAATAATTATTTAGAAATCTTGCGCCATGTACGCACATTTTTATTATGTTCTGATAATGATTTAGCAAAATTATGACCGCCAGTACCTGAAGCAACAAAATAAAGATAAGGAGTATTATCAGGGTGTGAAGCAGCCCAAATAGCATCTTTACCAGGATTGCAAATCGGTGTTGGTGGCAATCCGGCGTATTTATATGTATTGTAAGGACTATCTATTTCTAAATCTTTTTTATAAATAGGACGATTTAATTCTTCTTTTCCTAAAGTTACAGCATAAATAACCGTTGGATCTGTTTGTAATAACATACCAAGCTTTAAACGATTGATAAATACGGAGGCTACTTGTGCTCGTTCTTCTGGTAAACCTGTTTCTTTTTCAATGATTGAAGCTAAAATAAGTAGTTCTCTTTTTGATTTTATAGGAAGATTTTCTATTTTCTGATTCCATGCTTTTTCTAATGTATTATTTAATGCTTCTTTAGCTTTATCAACGATACTTTTTCGACTGCTACCTTTTGAAAAAGTATAAGTTTCCGGTAATATCTCTCCTTCTGAAAATTCAACAAAATCCCCCGTCAGAAACTCATTTTCATTTATTATACGCATAGCCTCAAATGAAGTTACACCTTCTGGAATAGTTAATTTACGATGAAAAACTTTACCTGAAGACAATAAATCAGCTAAACTTTTAATACTTACATCGTCATTAATAAGATACTCTCCAGCTTTAACTTGTGGATATAATCTATTGATTTTAGAATATAAAATAAACTTCCATCTCTCTCTTATCAGATTATTTTCTTTTAAGTTGTGAGCTATTTTATTTAACGAATCCCCTTTTTCAATTTGAAAAATTACTTCAGAAGAAACTGAGATAGTTGAGTTAAAAATATAATTTAAATAAATATATAAAAAAGCTGTTGTTACCGATATAAAAACACATAAAAACAACAGCTTTTTCATAATTATCTCCGAACTATATACTAGTCTTCATATTTTTTGAAAATAATTGAAGAATTTGTACCTCCAAAACCAAATGAATTTGACATAGCAGCTTTAATAGTCTTTTTCTTTGGTTTTAATGGCACTAAATCTAAGTCCTTAACTTCATCAGCAGGATCTTCTAAATTTAATGTAGGAGGACATATTTGATCTTCAATTGCTTTAACTGTAAATACAGCTTCTACAGCACCAGCAGCACCAAGTAAGTGTCCAACAGATGATTTTGTTGAAGACATTGACATTGAAGATATTTTATCACCAAATAAGCGTTTTACAGCTTGAGCTTCGCCAACATCACCTAATGGAGTTGATGTTCCATGAGCGTTAACATAATTAATATCTTCAATTTCAACACCATGCTTTTTAGCGTGTTCTACAGCCATTTTCATAGCTCGATATCCGCCATCACCATCTGGACAAGGCGCTGTCATGTGGTGAGCATCTCCGCTCATTCCATAACCTACAACCTCAGCATAGATATGAGCTCCACGAGCTTTTGCATGTTCTAATTCTTCTAATACAACAGCTCCAGCTCCTTCTCCCATTACAAAACCGCTACGATTTTTATCCCATGGGCGAGAAGCTTTTTCAGGCTCATCATTAAATGCAGATGTAATAGCATGCATACGAGCAAATCCGGCTAAACCAAGAACATTTACTGCAGATTCAGCACCTCCTGCAACCATAACATCAGCATCTCCAGATGCAATAATACGTGCAGCATCACCGATAGCATGAGTTCCTGTTGAACAAGCTGTTACACAAGCATGGTTAGGGCCTTTTAAGCCATGATCAATTGACACTGTACCAGAAATTAAATTAATTAAACAAGATGGAATAAAGAATGGTGAAATTCTTTTTATGCCAACTTCATTAAAAGAAATAGCATTTTCATAAATATTATTTAATCCGCCAATACCAGATCCCATCATTACACCAGCTCTATATTGCTCTTCTTCGCTTAATTCTTTTGGTTCGTAATTAGCATCTTTAAGAGCATCATTAGCGGCTGCAATTCCAAATAATATAAATCTATCTGCCTTTTTTTGATCTTTTGGAGCCATTACTGTATCCGGATTAAACTCATTCTCTCCTTCTCCAAAAGGAACTTGTCCTGCAATAAGAACCGGAATATCTTTTAAATCAATACCTTGTATTCTGCGAATACCGGATTTTCCGTCTAACAAACTTTTCCAGTTATAATCAACGCCACGACCTAATGGTGATACAATACCAAGTCCTGTAACTACAACTCTTCTCATATATAAACCTCAATTATTATCTTATTAAAAAAACTCGCTGTTATGAACAAAAGCGAGTTTAATCAAACAAAGCCTTACGACTTACGCATTCTTAGAAAGATAGTCAATAGCATCTTTTACAGTAAGAATTTTTTCAGCAGCTTTATCAGGAATCTCGCAACCGAATTCTTCTTCAAAAGCCATTACCAATTCAACTGTATCCAAGCTATCAGCACCTAAATCATCAATAAAACTAGCTGTTTCAACAACTTTTGCTTCATCAACACCTAAGTGTTTAGCAACAATCTTCTTAACGCGATCTGCGGTATCAGTCATTTAAATTAACCTCACATAATTAAAACAAATTTTTTCAGACGTCATCGCCTGTGGTTTACTTGTTAGCACAGTTTTATTATATTTGACAAGTATTATTTTTATTTTCTCCTAAATAATTTGTTTATATTATTAAAATAGCACGTTTTTTCAATATATTACAGTTAATAACAAATTGTAGAAAAACAGTTGTTTTTATATTTTTTTGCACTAAATATTAGATATATAAGCATTTTTTATATATTTGAGAGGTTATTTATGAAAATTGGAATTATAGGAACAGGATTTGTTGGGAGTGCTTCTGCTTTTTCACTAGTTTTAAGAGGTATTGTCAATGATTTAGTTTTGATTGATATTAATAAAAATAAAGCTCAAGCTGAAGCTTTAGATATTCTGCATGCAACCCCTTTTACTCATCAATGCCGAATCATTGATGGAGAATATGAGGATTTAGAGGGAGCAGATATCATCATTATCACGGCTGGTGTCAATCAGAAACCCGGAGAAAGCAGATTAAATCTTTTGGAAAGAAATGCTGTTGTATTTAAGGACATCATTGCTAATATAATAAAATTTGCTGCTGATGCAATAATTTTGGTTGCAACAAATCCGGTTGATGTAATGACTGATTTTGTAATAAAAGAATCAAAGTTATCTCCGAGTAGAGTTTTTGGAAGCGGAACTATCTTAGATACATCTCGATTCAGAACATTATTAGGCGAACACTTACATCTTGCATCAAAATCTATTCATGCTTATGTTTTGGGCGAACATGGAGATAGTGAAGTTTTGATATGGTCTACAGCAAAAGCAGGAACAATGCCTGTTGATGATTTTGCAAAAGCAAGTGGAAATATCCTAAGTGAAGAAATAAAAAATGAAATTGATGATAATGTAAGAAATGCCGCATATAAAATTATTGCCGGAAAAGGGGCTACATACTATGGAATCGCAGGAGGTATTGCTCGAATCTGTCAAGCTATTGCTGATGATGAAAATGTATTATTAACTGTATCAAGCTTACATAAAGATGTTGAAGGGATTAAAGATGTTTGTTTATCTTTACCAACAATTATAAATAGAAGTGGTATTAAACAAGTTATTTATCCTCAATTATCACTAAATGAACATAATTTATTAAGGCAGAGTGCTGAGAAAATTAAAGCATATAGTGAAGAAGATTAGAATCGATGTTTCTATATAAAAAAATGTTGCATTGTACATATTTTTCTCGTATATTTCCCAAACGAGGTAAAATATGGCAGAAGTTGTTACATTCGGATGCAGAATAAATGCTTATGAATCCGAAGTTATTAAAGAAAAGCTTAAAAATGTTGATAATTTAATTGTTATCAACACTTGTGCCGTTACGGGAGAAGCTGAACGCCAATGCAGGCAAACAATTCGTAAATTAAAAAGAGAAAACCCTAATGCAAAAATAATTGTTACCGGTTGTTCGGCTCAGATAAATTCTCATAAATTGGCAGACATGCCCGAAGTTGACCTAGTTTTAGGAAATAAAGAAAAAAGAGAAATTGAAAAATTTGTAAATAATTATAGTACAAAAAATTCCGTTAGTGATATTTTTAAGGATAATGATTGTGGTAATTATATTATAACAGGATTTGAAGGGCGACAAAAAGCTTTTGTACAAATTCAGCAAGGGTGTAATCATCGATGTACTTATTGTATTATTCCTTTTGCCAGAGGAATAAATCGTTCCGTTGATAAAGAATTGATTGTTAAACAAATTATTAAGTTGATTGAAAACGGATTTGGGGAAATTTGTTTAACAGGTGTTGATATTTGTTCATATGAACCTTCTTTTAGTGGTCTTGTTCGTTATATTTTAGAGCAAATACCACATCTGCCTAAATTATCCTTTGGTTCTCTTGATCCGGCTGCAATTGACGAAGATTTTATTGATATTTTGAAAAAATATAAAAATATTAATAATTATTTTCACTTCTCTATTCAGTCTGGAGATAATTTAATACTAAAACGTATGGGACGTAGACACACCAGAGAAAATGTTATTAGTTTATGTAAAAAAATTAAAGATATACGAAATGATGCTGTTTTCGGGGCTGATTTTATATGTGGATTTCCAACAGAAAGCTATGAAGCATTTGAAAACACGTGTAAATTGGTTACAGAGGCTGATTTGAGTAAATTACATGTGTTTCCTTATTCAGAAAGAAGTGGAACACCTGCTGCTAAAATGCCTCAATTGTCTATGGAAGAAAGAAGAAAGCGAGCAGCTATTTTAAGAAATTTAAGTAAGGAGTAATTGATTTGAGTTTTTGGGAAAAATTGGGTTTTGGCTTAAAAAAATCATCAGATAAGCTAGTATCTGGTATTAGTGATATTTTTACAAAAAAGAAATTAGATTCTGCAACCATTGAAGAACTTGAAGAATTACTTATTACAGCAGATTTAGGAATCAAAGCAACATCTAAAATTATTGATAAATTTTCTGCAAAAAAACAAGATAAAGAGATTTCTGATATTGAGATTAAAGAATTATTAGCTAATGACATTGAAGAAATTTTAAAGCCATGTGAACAAAAATTTACTATTAATGAAACAAAAACTCCTTTTGTGATTTTAATGGTGGGAGTGAATGGAGCCGGAAAAACAACGACAATTGGAAAATTAGCAGCAAAACTAAAAAATCAGGGAAAAAAGGTTTCTTTTATTGCGGGAGATACATTTAGAGCAGCGGCAGTTGAGCAATTAAAAGTTTGGGCGGAAAGAACAAATATTCGTATTTTTAGTGGGCCAGACGGATGTGATAGTGCCGGACTTTGTTATGATGGATTAAATATGGCTATTAAAAATGGCGATGATGTTGTTTTTATTGATACTGCCGGAAGATTACAAAATAAAAGCGGTTTGATGGATGAATTAAAGAAAATTGTTAGAGTTATACAGAAAATTATACCTGATTCCCCTCACCGTGTTTTATTAACAATAGATGCAACAACCGGACAAAATGCTTTATCTCAAGTACAAACATTTAAAGAAATTGTCGGGGTTAACGGATTAGTCGTTACAAAGCTTGACGGATCGTCTAAAGGTGGAATATTGGTGGCAATTGCCGAAGAAAATAATTTACCTATCTATTTTATCGGAGTGGGTGAAAAAATTGAAGATTTAGATGTGTTTAATGCTCATGAATATTCTAGAAGTTTATTAGGATTATAACTCGAATTAAATAAATTATTGTGTAACTTAAAATTTTTATGAAATGAAAAGAAAAAAGAAAAAAAGTAAAATGTATTCTCCTTCACACGTTGTTGGAGATGCCTCGATGTCATTAGGTGATGTTTTGGATAGATATAGTCCTGCAGAACAATATATGACAGCCACTATTCGCGTTGCTAAAGGTTTTAATAATCAGACCTTGTTAGAAAAGGATGCGGAACAGATTATAGAAAACATCACATTTGTTTGGTGTGATGGTGCTGAGAGCAAAAAATGGGTAAATAGAAAAGTTCCTTATTTAGGAATCAGAATTTCACCTAATTTCATTTTGCATGAATCAATTGCTCGAGGTAATTGTTGGTGGGGTAACTATGTAGATCGTTTTGCTAAAAAGTGCTCAAGTCGTCTGCTTACTCACACAGAGTTTCTGCTTTTGAGAAAAGTATGGAACAAGGTTTCTGAGATGAGAGTTCAAGCTAATGATTGTAAACTTCCTAATGATGGTGTTTTTTGTATTGCTGATGAAGAATACAGAAAATATATGCGCAAAAGATATTTATTGTGCAACATCGATGGAGTTATACAAAATCATTTAGATGATGACGAAGGTGGAAACATTTTGCTCAATTATTGTAAATAATGTACAATAAGTTACAAAAAAAAGACTATGGTTAAACCATGGTCTTTTTTTTAATAAGATTAATTTTCAAATGGCAGTTCTGGTTCACCAACAGTTTCTTCTAACTTCATAGTTTTCTTATTAAAAGCAATACTTCTGTATCGTGGCCGGCTATAATCTTTTTTCGCTCTTATAGCCTCTTTAATATTAAGAATACTCTCGACTATTTTAATTATTAACCACATAGCAAAAAAAGCGATTAATACTAAAGGTAAAATAACCGCCCCACAGATGATTAGAACCAAAATACCGACGAACCAACTACAAAATACTAAAAAATCTCTCATAATTAATAATTTTAATAATAATTTTATTTTGGGAGTATTCTATCTAATATTTTGAAAATGTAAAGATGTTATATTGTTAATTGATGAATGAACTAATTATTGTTCATATTGTCCGAAAAAAGGGATCCCTTTTTTCGGACACAAAATCTTAAATTTAGAAAAAATTAACCTATTGATGTTACGTTCTGAAAAGAACAAATTTTAATGAAAAAAATGTCCGAAAAAAGGGATCCTTTTTTTCGGACATTAGAAAGGAGAATATAATGAAACAAAAGTGTATAACCACAAATCAATCCGGTCGTTCAATGATTGAAATGCTAGGCGTTTTAGCGATTATCGGCGTATTATCTGTGGGTGGTATTGCTGGATATTCAAAAGCGATGACCAAATATAGAATTAATAAAACTATCGACCAAATTACGCAAATTTCGCAAAATGTTAGAATGTTATATGGAAAACAAAGACAGAAAAATTATCGTAATTTAAATACAAGAATTTTATATAAAGCAAATCTAGCTCCAAAGGAAATGTTTGGTTCGGGATATAGTATGACTAATGCTTGGGGTAGAGAGTTTGATGTGGGGGATATAGTTGATAGTGCAACTTTTACAATTGCTACCGAAATTCTATCAGAAGAAGCATGTATAGAACTTGCTACTCATGATTGGGGTAGTCGCGATACTACTGGATTAAATACGATATTGGTTACAAGTAACGAAATTCCTCGTGAAGAAGAAGTTCTTGGAAACTGCTCCGGTGGAATAGGTAATGGTTATGCTGTTGCTTGTTCAGGAGGAGCTAATATTTCTGTCCCGATGCCGGTTGATGTGGCTGTAGATGCTTGTTCTGGCAATAATCAGGGATTAGCAGTAATTCTTTGGATCTTTCAATAATTAAAGAATTCTTTCTTCTACACAAAAAAAGCCCCTCGTTTTAGAGGGGTGTTTTTTAATGAGCTAAAAGACGGGCTTTTTCTCTATTCCAATCACGTTCTTTTGAAGTTTCGCGTTTATCATATAGTTTTTTACCTCGTCCAAGACCAATCTCTAATTTAGCACGACCATGATTATCAAAAAATAATTTCATAGCAATTAGAGTAGAACCTTTACGATTTAGAGCATTGATAATCTTTATAATTTCTTTATGATGCAGTAATAATTTGCGATTTCGACGTTCTGCATGACTGGAATATCCTTGATTATCATATTCCGCAATATACATATTTGATATATAGAGCTCGCTATTTTCGATTATACCGTATGCATCATTTATATTTGAATGACCTAAACGTAATGACTTTACTTCTGTTCCCGTGAGCATTAAACCGGCTACAAAAGTTTCCTCTATCAAATAATCAAAATGGGCGCGACGGTTTTGAGCCACCACGCCGGTTGATATAAAATCTGATTTTTTTGCTTTTTTTGCCATTATTTTACAGCTTTTAATTCCACTGAATTTTCTTTATTTTGATTATCATTATTTGAACGATTTTGACGAGCACGTGGAATACAATTTCCTTCAATATAAGCTCCCGGCTCTAAAGCTATTTTATTGTATGTAGCATTACCTATTAAACGTGCATTATTAGCTACAAATAATTCGTCTGTATCAATAACACCACTAACCGTTCCATAAACACTTAATGATTTAGCTTTAATATCTCCAACAATATAACCTCTTGTGCCAATGATAACTTCATTACACATTAGATTACCTTCTAATTTGCCGTCAATATGAATAGTGTCTCCACCCCAAATATCCCCTTTTATTTTTGTATCATGACTAATAATGCTAGGAACTGGGGTACTTGAACCGCGGCTCATACGAGCTATTTTTAAATATATTAAACGTCTTAAGCTACTCATTTCTATCTCCTTAAGATTCATTCATACTGCGAATATTTACAAATGTCAACGGATTAACATTTGCACCGTTATATAATACCTCATAATGCAAATGGCTTCCTGTTGAACGTCCTGTACTACCAACCTCGCCTATTGCTTGGTTATAACTTATCTTATCTCCCTCTTTAACATATATTTTATGCATATGAGCGTATTTGGTTACAAAACCGTTGCCATGATCAATGACAACTAAATTTCCGGATCCGTTATTCTTGAAACCGGCAAATGTTACTTTTCCAGCAGCTTGAGCAGAAATTCTGCTACCGGTTGAGGCTCCCATATCTAAACCCTTATGACGGGCTATTTTGGCTTTCTTAAAAGGATCATTACGTTTTCCATAACGAGAACTTAAACGATATTTAAACACAGGCTTTCCTAATGGAACTGTACTTAATGCTTCTTTATACCTCTCAATTAAATCAATATTTTTGAAGGTTTTTGATAATTTATCAATCAGTTCTTGATTCTCAATTTTTTCTCCCTCTGCAGGAACAAATACACCTCCCTTGCCTTCTTTAATATTGGCTAAAGGATTAAAATATCTATTTTGGTTCTTTAAGGTTTTATTTATTTGAGACAAAGAACTCTTTATTTGTTCAATTTCTTTTCCTGAGAGTTTTTCTATTTTCTCCAATATAGCAATCTCAGCACTTTCTAAACCTTTTACATTTTCTTGTAACTCTTGAAGTTTTGCTCCTAACATGCCGATTTTAAAACGTAAATTCTTATTTTCTTTAATAAGCATTTCTTTCTGAAGTAATGCTTCTTTTTTGGTAATGGCATCTTGTATGCGATTTTGATCTATCCAATTTTCAGAATCAGCAAGCTGTTTTATCTTATCTTCCATGATGGATGTTTTTTCTTTATAGTTTTTAACATTCTCAATACCACTATCTGCCTCGGCCAATGATGCAACAACGTCTTTAAGATTATTTTGTAATGCAGTTATATCTGACATCAAATCAATATAAGCATCTCTTGTTTTCCCAAGCTCTCTATCCTTTTTATTTATAATACTAGATGACGTATGGTAATAGTAATAATTGTATCCAGACCAACAGAATATCGCAATAATTAACGATAAAACAAACACTTGCAATCTGTGAGATATGTTAAATACCTTTGCTCTACCAGAACTACGGAAAATTATTTCTTTATCAGCTAAAAAAGATTTCTTTTCGGTATAAATTACCTTTTCTTTTTTAAATTTGATATTTTTTTTCAAAATTTTTTTCAAAAGGATAGTCCTTATATAGTTACAACAATTCAGTTTGATTCTTTATAACATATTGTTATAAAAATAAAGGCTTTTTTTGTTTGGATTTAACAATTGTGAATAACTTTGTTTTTTCATACACTTACGTTACCTTGTTATTTTTTAAAGCTTGTGATATTTTTATATTTTCTATAGATTTTTTCATAATTATTCTTTATCTTTTTATTAAAATGTTAAAGAAAGGTCTTAATATGAGAAAATATCTATTTTATGTTGCAGCTATTTTAATAATTGGTGGTTTGAGCTATAAATTACTTAATAAACAAAATAAAATTGCAACTTTTACAACTCAACCACTGTTTATTGGCAATATAAAAGAAAGTATTACAGCTTCGGGAACTATAAATCCCCTATCAACCGTTTCTATCGGTACTCAAGCATCCGGTAGAATTGCTGAAATATATGTTGATTATAATTCTGAAGTTAAAGAAGGACAATTATTAGCTTTGATAGATCAAGATAATGCTAAAGCAAGCGTGGCTCAACGTGAAGCTGCTCTTGAAATTGCAAAGGCTCAGGTTGCTGTTGAAGAAAATAATGTTAAATATTATAAAAAGGCTCTTAACAGAATTTCTAAATTAAATGCTTCCAGATATTCTACAGAAAAGGATTTAGAAGCAGCAGAAAGAGATTATGATAATTCCGTAGCTCAACTTGCATTAAATAAAGCTCAAGTTAAACAAGCGGAAGCATCATTAAATTCAGCTCTAACAGAACTTTCTTACACTGAAATCAAATCTCCCGTTAACGGTATTGTCATTTCTAAAGCAGTTGAAGTAGGACAAACTGTTGCAGCAAGTTTTTCAACTCCTGAATTATTCTCTGTTGCCGAAGATTTAACTAAAATGCAAATTGAAGCTTCTGTTGTTGAAGCTGATATCGCAAAAGTAAAAGTCGGGCAAAAAACCAGATTTATGGTAGATAGTTATGCAGATGATTATTTTTACGGGGTTGTAACTCAAGTTCGTAATGAGGCTGTTACAACTTCAAATGTTGTTACTTATACAGTGGTTATTGAAATTGATAATTCAGACTTAAGATTAAAACCAGGTATGACTGCTAATGTAGAAATATTAACTGCTGAACAAAGCAACGTTTTATTAGCCCCTAATCAAGCTTTACGCTTTTATTTAGATGATAGTGATGATGCCAAACGCTTTCAAGATCGTGGTGTTTGGGTATTGCGAGATGGACAACCTGTTCGTATAAGCATTAAAGTTGGTGTTAGTGATGATAATAATACCGAAATATTATCAGATGAATTGAAAGATGGTGATGAAGTTATTGTTTCAAAATCAACTACTGAAGAACAAAGAAAAATGAGATTAAGGATGCCTCGTTAATGAAACCTTTGATAAAGTTAAATAATATCAGAAAAAGTTATCCTCTTGATGGATTTGATTTGGAAATTCTAAAAGGTATAAGTTTAGAAATTAATTCCGGAGAATTTGTTGCTATAATGGGGCCTTCCGGCTCGGGAAAATCTACTTTGATGAATATTTTAGGTTGTTTAGATACTCCTTCAAGTGGAGAATATCTTTTGGATGGTGCTAATGTAGAAAATTTGAATGCAGATCAACTGGCTGAAATAAGAAACCAAAAAATAGGATTTGTTTTTCAAGGTTTCAATTTGTTGTCAAGAACGTCTGCCATTGAAAATGTCGAACTTCCTATGATATATGCCGGACTTGCAGATGATGTTAGAAAAAATAAAGCGATACACGCTCTAAATAGCGTTGGCTTAAAAGATAGATTATTTCATCAACCAAATCAATTATCCGGCGGACAACAACAAAGAGTGGCAATCGCTCGAGCTATTGTTAATGATGCACCTATTATTTTTGCTGATGAGCCTACCGGTAATTTAGATACAAAAATGAGTGTTGAAATTATGGAACTTTTCACAAAACTTAATCAGCAACTGAAAAGAACTATTATTCTTGTTACACACGAAGAAGATATTGCGCATTATGCAAATCGTATCATAAAAATTGTAGATGGCGAAATACATTCTGATACAATTAATAAATATAAAAGAGCATAAAAAATGATTGAACTTAAGACTATTCTAAAAATTGCAATAAGAGCTATTCAGGCAAATAAAATGCGTTCTGTTTTAACAAGTTTGGGTATTATTATTGGTGTTGCAGCCGTGATTGTTATGCTCGCAATTGGTAATGGAGCACAAATTTCTATTCAAAATGAAATGCGTAGTATGGGAACAAACTTAATAATGATTCGTTCCGGCTCTTCAACTTCCGGTGGAGCGAGAATGGGACACGGTTCTCAGCCTACTCTTAAAAATGGTGATGCTGATGCTATTCAAGAAAAAGTAAGTAGTATTCGTTTAGCTGTTCCCGTTGTGAATGATAGCGGTCAAATTGTTTATGCTAATAATAACTGGGCTACTAATATTGTTGGTACGGATAATCGTTATTTTGAAATAAAAGAATGGGATTTGGCCTACGGACGCTTCTTTTCTGAAACAGATCTTCGAAATGCAAATAAAGTTACTATTTTAGGTCAAACCGTTGCTAAAGAATTATTTGGTGATATTGATCCCCTCGGTAAAACCATTAGAGTAAAAGGTATTCCTTTTACAGTTATAGGAGCCCTAACTACAAGAGGTCAAAGTGGTCATGGACAAGATCAAGATGATATGATTTATATGCCTTTAAGTACTGTACAGAAAAAAGTATCGGGAACTCAATTTCCTGATATGGTTAATATGTTGATGCTTCAGGCCCATGACGCGGAAAGTACCTACACATCTCAAGATGAAATTACTGCGCTATTAAGGCAAAGGCATAACTTAGGTATTAATAAAGATGATGATTTCACTATCAGAAACTTAACTCAATTCATGGAGATGATGCAAAG
Organism: Alphaproteobacteria bacterium; assembly: GCA_045577985.1. Taxonomy (GTDB): domain Bacteria; phylum Pseudomonadota; class Alphaproteobacteria; order RF32; family CAG-239; genus RUG410. The sequence continues at coordinate 11,253 of JAZNJJ010000014.1, read as the reverse complement.
TTCAACTCAAATCATGACTATTTTACTCGGATCCATTGCTTCTATTTCTTTATTAGTTGGTGGAATCGGTATCATGAATATTATGCTGGTTTCTGTTACGGAGAGAACTCGAGAAATTGGTATCAGAATGGCAATAGGAGCCAAAAGCTGGGATATTAGATTACAATTTTTGATTGAAGCTCTTATTTTATCATTAATTGGAGGGCTTATTGGTGTTGTTTTAGGTGTTATTGGAGTTTATGTACTACCTTTATTTACATCTATTTCTGCTGTATTATCTACTTTTTATGTTATTTTACCATTCAGTTTTTCCGGTATAGTTGGCTTATTATTCGGATTTTTTCCGGCATATAAAGCATCTTTATTAAATCCGATAAACGCTCTCAGATATGAATAAAAACTAATCCCCGAATTATATATAACTCGGGGATTGGTTTATCGTAATTGAGCAATCTTTTTTCTTAATGAATTAATATATCTGATTGCTAGATCTTTGTGATTTGCAACAATAGTAATTTGACGCTCTGTCAAATCTGAGAATTCAACAATAGCTTCAAAGATTTCATGCATGGCATATGAGGTTTCAGGATTGAGAATAATTTCCATAAGAATATGGTCAATAACAACCTCATCCATTGGCTTTCCATAGCACAAAATCAATTCAGGTTTCATTGTTTGAATAAGCACTTCTTGCTCTTTCACACTCAATGAACACTCTTGTTCCTTAAAAGCTTGAGTAATACTCTTAATGTCTCCGCTTTTGAGAATAGATAATAAATCAGTATGCTTCATAATTGCTTAATAATAGGTGTTTCGGGGATTATTTATATATTATTAATTAAAACTGTCAACAATTTTATATATTTTTTTGAAAAAAATAAAAAAAACACTTGCAATATATTTTTTTTTAGATTAAAAGTACTTTCGTTGAAGATGTTATTGCCTTGACACTTTATTGGGGCGTCGCCAAGTGGTAAGGCATCGGCTTTTGGTGCCGACATTCGTTGGTTCGAATCCAGCCGCCCCAGCCAACAAAAAAGTCCTCCTTTTATGGAGGATTTTTTTGTTGGATAGTGTGGTTTTGAGGCGAACCAACTTGGTTCGGAGCGGATAGTTGGTGAGCACAATTTTAAGCCGTGCGAACCCTACGACGCGAGGAGGACTCGCGAAATTTTGAGCGGGAGTACCCAATCCAGCCGCCCCAGCCAAATTGTATAAAGGACGAGAAATCGTCCTTTTTTCTTTATAAATCAAGCACTTAAGCTGGTTCTAAGATGAATATATTTTGATAGCTTGTTTTACAGTATCTTCGAACTTGCTTCTATATTTTTCAATAGCTTAGCTAATTTTAGCCTTTTTGAGCAGAAAAAAGAACCTATGTAAAAATTTGCAAAGGTTTTACTTAACAAAAAATATTTACCAATTTTTAATGGTCTTTTTTATTGAAAAACTAATATATTATAATCATTTAAATTGGCTTGCTTAAATATTTTAACCACCTAGAATTATTTATTATCTATCTTTTCACGTCCTCGAAACTTGCCGATATCAAAACCACCACCAGCGTTAATCACATGATGATAGAACTTGTCAATAGCTTCTATTTTATCTTTTTGCTTAGCATTAAAACATGACATCAATAATTCTGTAAATTTTTTATCTGGCAACTGTATGGCATGATATCTATCGGCAAACTTTTCATTTGTTAAAATTTTTTGTATTTTAGCATGTGATACATGAGGTAAGCATTTAAAATCATAATAAGCATCTATTAATTTATCGACTAACGTCCAATATAACAAATCAATATGATGTCCATCATGTTTTAGAGATAACATATCATCATATCTGCACCACAAACCATACTTTTTAAAATCGTTAGAATATTTTGAAAACGGTTTAAGTTTCTTATTTAAATCTCGAATACTTCTCTGGCGTAATTTTTTCATCATCCCATTTTTATCGTGCAATACAATTCCGTATGCAAACATATTTTGGTCTATTAGATGATGATTTTTTAATCCTCTATCCATATATTCCTGCAATTTATAAATCGGATTGATTGTATATTCTACTAAAAAACCATCAACATAACAATTTGATTTTTCACGCCAACCAATATTATCAGATGCAACTATCACCACATCAATATCTGAAAATTTGTTTTGATTTCCCGTTGAATAAGAGCCGCATAATAAAGCCCCTTCAAACCATGGCTCATTTAGATATCTGTTTACAAATTTATTTAATGCGACTTCCCATTTTTTCATCTTTAGCTCCTTAAAATCTTTCATTTAATATAACTACAAAATATTAAAAAAGTCATAAGACACCCGAAAACTGCAAGTTATCTCCAGCCAGAGCAGATAAGCCACCTTTTTAGGTGGCTTTTTTCTTTATTTTGCAAGGCTTTCAGACCAGTCCGTGTAAGTCAAATTAAAAACAGCCTCTCCCCGCCATTTACACGGACCCGTTATAATAAGTTTCTTTCTTTTCAAGCATTTATGCAATTTTAAGTCCCTACTCTGCCAATTTTGCGGAAAGAAAACCACTACCCCTCACGGTGGAAACTGTCGTTTTTCCCCATACCAAAACAAAACACATAAGTTTATCAAGGCTAGTGTGGAGTGATTTATTTGCTTATTGCTACTTTTATCTGTTCAGCAGTAGTCATACCATCTCTGACTTTTTCAGCCATTAAGAACAATCCTTTACCGTTTGATTTAGATTGCCACAGCTCACCAATTTGCTTTTTCTCTCGTGTATCAGCATTATCAATCAAGTGTTTACCTTTATATTCAACAACCAAAATACGACCATCATTTAACATAGCCACAAAATCGGGGTAAAATTTATCTGTAGAAGTTGGCAGCCAAAACGAGTTCGGATGTCTTGCAACGTTTCTTATCCAATATTTAACGCTTGGGTTAGAGTCAAGAGCTTTAGCGCATTGGAACTCCTCGCCATCAACACCACCATCAAAATTCGGAACATTATTTGATCCTAAGTAATGTTTAGAAAATTTATATCTCCCTCTATAACAAATTTCATTTTCATACATATTATCGAAGAACTCAAAACCATTATCAAAATTCAGTTCGACACGTGCTTGAGGGGCAAATAATGATGTTTGATATGATTTTTGGCGAGCATTTGCATAAGCTGTTTGAATTTTTGTTTTCAGTTTGTTTGCCAATGCATATTTAGCAAGCATTAATTCAGCCAATTTAAGCCCTCTATGCTCTATTAAGTAGTTGACAACATCGGACAGCCATTTAACCATTGTAGCTTGGGAAAAATAAGAATCTCTGAGTTGTTTATCTAACCATCTAACTAAATTTTCGGCTGTCCAATTATCAACACTCATAAATGCCATTTCATATTGGTCTTCACCTGTCGGAGAATATTTTAAGCTATGGTTATCAATATCAATCATAAAACCATTGCCTTGCTTCGTTATTGCAAACTCATTTTCGCTAAGTTGATATGGGGCAGAATCATTTAAATCCCAATCAAAATACTCAAAAACAATCTCTGGGTCAGCCAATTCAAGCTCGCCCTGCAATTCAACCATTATTTGCGGAACTTTGAATTTTTCACCATTTTTAGCTGGTGATGGTTCTTCTTGCTCTTTCTTATAATTAGCAAATTTATTTTCCAGTTCAAACTTTGCATTATCATCATTCAGCACAAGTTTAACCTTTTCAATATCTTCTTGCGTAGTTTGAGGAGTAAAGGTAATGCTTTGCGCTCCGTCGGTCTCTCTTGTTAGCGTAACCGTTGTTGGTAAATCTTGTGCTTTTATAATTGTTTCTGGTTTTAGTATAACCTTATTCGGTTGCGGATTACTACTAAATAAATCATTTGATATTGGCTTTTGTTCGACCACACTTAGAGCTTCATCATCAGAAAAACCTTTATCACCTAGCTTTTTAACAATGCAATCAGTAGCCACACCGAATTTTGGCGACAATACATAAGCATAAGCCTTGTTTAATGATGATATGGAACGATTTTTTGCATAAGGCATACGCATAACACGACCGAGCAACTGTTCAACGGCTGTATCGCTTTGTACGTTGGCTAAGGAACACAACACATAAGCAAAAGAGCAGTCCCAACCTTCTTTTAGTGCTTGTACCGTGATTATGTAACGTATCGGACAATTTCTATCAAATACATTAACGCCATCAAGCTCTTTTTGGTCACCAGTTGCAATAGCAATTTGTTCTTCGGGAATTTGTTGTACGTTTATTAAATTATCCTTTAACTTTTCGACCGTTACTTCGCCCTTAATATCTTGGGCTTGAAACAACAAAATCGGGCGCAGATATTCTTTTTCGTGTCCTGCAGCTTTTTCTAGTTCATCTCGTTTTGCAATAGCTTCGGTAACAGCCAATTCCCAATTATTATGCTCAGTTAATGCAATCGGAAGTTTTATCATTTCTTCTTCTTTGAGCTCTGTCGCATACACATTATAAAGCGTATTATTTTGTAATCTTGGTGTAGCTGTTAATTCAATAATTGCCGAAGGATTGATACGCCCTTGCATTTCTGCGTTTAAGTTGGTAACCACATTATGTGCTTCATCAACAATCATAATAGGTCTTTGGGCGTAAAGTAGATTTGCAAACGAATACTTTAGCTGACCTTTTTCATCTCTTTCCATACCTTCTTGGGCTGTAATATGCGTAAAGTGTGGCTCTAAGTTTTCATTATGCTTATAAACATTGTATTTTGCGGTATCTTTTTTGGTAAATGATTGAATCGTCGATACCACAATGCACAAATTCTGTTCTATATCAGCTAGACGAATATTAAACTTTTCATCAATATCAAAAACTTTAACGTGCCCTCCGAATTGCTCGTCTAATACTTCTCTATACGGATGTCTCGGATTTTTTAAAGCTTCTGCGGTTTGCCCACGTATCGTATCAGATGGCGTAAACCATAAAACTATCGGAAATTCACGCTCCATCCACATTTCACTAACTATTTTAAGAGCGTGGGCTGCTATAATTGTTTTACCACCACCTGTCGGAACTTTCAAACAAACTCTTGGTGTATTCGGTATCGTTGACCATACTGTATAAGGACTTTTTAATTTACCTAAACGATAACTGATTTCTGGCTCTGAAACAATATTTTCAAAGGCTTGTTTATGACCGCAGATACGAGCTTGTTCAAAGAATTTACGTAAAACATTAAGCGTATTATTTTGATAGTTTTTCAGTTGCATATCATTCTACCTTAAGCAATTTCATTAATACATAATTGTAAAAATTCTTCCGTATATTTCCATTGTGTTGTTTTCCCAAAAATATACGGCTTCATCATTTGTTTGTTATTGGATATACCTTTTTTCAAATCTCTAAATTTCTTTTTCTTTATGAAATCTAATATTTGATTCTTTGTCTTATGAGATTTTTCTTTTATATCATTAAACATATATTTATATCTGGCATCTTCTGAAATTTCTTTGATTAAAATTTCTTTTTTCTCTTCATAACCTTCACTACCAGGAACTATAAATCTAACTATATCAGCTTGATTTTTGTTGCCTTCGTTAATGGCTATATAAGTTACGGTAAATTGATATTCTTCACTATCTAATATGTCATCATTAATATTTTTTTCGAACTCAGAAACAAAATTTAAAATATTTTTTGATGTTGAATTTTTAATTATAGATTTGCTTTGTGATAAAGAAATAGAAGCAAATTGAAGTGCTATAGAGAATATATTATCCAAACCATTTCTATCATCAAACATTTGTTTTATTACATTATTATAATTTATACAATTCGCTTGTAACTTCGTAATAACAGAAGAAGGCATCCTTTGTAGCCCATCGTGTGATACAAAATCTCTCAGTTTGATTATAAATTCTATATTCTTGATAATAGCATCTTTGATATTAGCCTTTGTTAGAAACGCTTTATTACTTTCTATCATATACGATAATGCTTGTGTTGTTCTATCAGTATTAGTATAATTAATTCCGTATTTTAAACAAAATGCTTGAAATAAATACAACCAAGCAACGTTTGCTAAAATCAAAAAACTTTCCATCGAAAAATTATTTGCAGGTGAATTAAATGATGTTACAGATTGTATCATTGCATTTTTTGATTTTATCAAAAGGTAATCGATATCATTTTCTATAGGATTTAACCCTGTTTGAAAATCCCACGCCATCTGCTTTTGTTCAAATTGCTTTAATTCTTCATCTGTTAACATAGGATCTGATTTTTTTACAGCACCAATTCTTGCGTGATTTAACGTTGTTTTTCTGCCTATATTTAGAATATAAGTAATGTCTTGATCTCTAACATTATGATTTTTTAATGCAGATACAACTTTCTTTTCATAAGCTGTTAATACAGCTTCTTTATTTTTCTTTTTATTACCATAATATTCATTAAATGGTTTCATTATTTAGCACCCCAATAATCTCAAAGAATGCATAATTGCTTGTCCCACAACACTTCCTGTTGCACCTTCAATAATATTTTTTATTGATTTTAAGCTTTGCTGTATTAATGATGGATTGTGTGTATCTTTATCTAATTCAGTTCTTAAAACAGTTAATTCTGATTTTAGTAGATCACATTTTGCCTCTACTAAATTAAATTTATTTATATTTTCTACTATCAGTTCATAAATATCTTTTACTTGCTCTACATCCAAGCCATTATTTTGAATTTGTTTAGAATCTTCCGTTGCAACTTGATTCATAAAATTGCCTCCAGAAACATTTATTGTTTGATTAATTATTGTTTGTGCTTTATTTTTTTCTTCCTTTGTAAACTCACTATCATTTCCAACAATACCAATATCACTAAGTTTAGCGACATATGCCATTAAAAAACTTTTTGCTCCACTAATAATATTTAGTAATTTTCTTCTAGGATAAACAATTACCAAGCTATTACAATTGGCAATCCCATATTTTGAAATTAAATCTGTTGTCAAAGGTGTTTGAAACTCATTAAAGTTTGTCGTACTTAATATATCTTCTACTTCAAATATGGTCCTACTATAGTAAAATACAGATAATTCTTGTTCTGCTTGCTTGGTATGAAAATTAACCACATTCCAACCATATAAAGGATTTAAAGCTTTACAATATCCTTGAATTTTTCGGTATAAAGGAAATTCATCATCACTATCATACCCTTGAGTTTCTTTATCTAACCACTCTTTTAAATCTGGTAAATTTAACTTAACAGCTAGAATATAAGCCTTACGAAGAGTTATAGATAATTTTATGTGGTCTTTTAGTAAATCTTCTTGAATTTCTTGTATAATTCCCATCATTTACCTCGCTTTAATGTCGTAAGGGGTTTGTTTAAATTCAATATGCAAGGTTTTTAGGCGTGCTGGAGAGATACGAGAGCTTTCACCATAAATCACAAGTTTTTCGTATGGTATGTGCTTCATATCGTCTAAAATCACATTTAAGGTCTTGTTTGTTAAAACGTTACCGCCATCAACTTTTTTATCTCTCAATATGCCGTTATAAAGCAATGCATAAGAGATATTATCAAAAGTGCCAAGATACGTTGATTTTTCGGTTGGTTTGTTAAATGGTGTCTTTGTTTCCGTAAACCATATATGCGCTGATAAGTTTTCAAAGTTAATGTTTTCGTTAATACAACCATCTGCATTAAAAACTTGTTCGCCTAGTTTATAAAACCGAAAACCTCCACCACATTGCCAATTAACAGATTTTGAAATGCCACCTTGTTCACCATCAATAACAGCTTTCAAACGGGGCACACAATGTGTTATAGCGTGATTTCCCATTTCTATACCAATATAACGACGTCCCATCTTATGAGCCACTGCTGCCGTAGTTCCCGAACCTAAAAAAGAATCAAGCACAATGTCATTTGGATTAGTAAAATAATTTAAAAGAAGTTCAATTAATTTTTCAGGTTTCTTACCACCCTTAAAATCAGCATTTCCTTCTAGACGACAATTACCAAAATTACCTGCAAAATTATAGAAGTTAGTAACAGGTAATGATTTATAGCTTGTTCCTTGTTTTAATTCTTCTTTTCTATATGTAGGTATACCAGAATAAAATTTACCTTTATTCGCAGTTACTTTTTTAGGACCACTAATGTATCTATATCCTAATCCATCTTCACCAATACCATAAACTTTGTATAAACACCCCAATCCATCTTCATTTTTTCTTGAAGCTAAGTATAATTCAAAAAACTCTCCAGCACTAGCTCTTACTCTTGTTAAAGAACCAGTCGCCCAAGTTTCTTTTAAACCATCAATAGAAGGCTCTATTTCTTTGATTGTATATTCATCTTCTTTAAATATTTCGACTTTTTTATTACCAAGTTCAATTTGTCGTCCAGATTTCAGCTCAACTATTTTATATTTAAATTTATCAATACTATATTCTTGAATCGGACGATTAACTTTTGCTTTAACTTTTGACTTAGCATATATATGGCATTGTTCAATAACTTTTTGATAATCGCTATCCTCTGCCAATGTTTTATTTGGATAACGGACTTGTATATAAAAAGTAGTTAAATAATTTTCTCTTCCAAAAACTTCATCTAGTAACACTTTAAGATATTGCCCTTCAGCATCATCTATCTGGCAACAAAAGAAACCATCTTCTCTCAAAAAATCTTTCAATATATCTATTCTTGGTTGGATAAATGACAACCAAGTAGAATGTTCCAAGTTATCGTCATAATGGTCAAAAGCTTTACCTGTATTATATGGTGGATCTATGTATATGCACTTCACTTGACCTGCATAAAATGGTAATAATGCCTTTAACGCTTCAAGATTATCACCTTGAATTATCATATTTTCTTTGGTTTTATCACCATAACCAAGCTCTGGCACTTCTTCCAATAAGCGGTATGGTGTGTTCGTCGCAGTCTTTAAGGCATCATCTCGCCCTAACCAATTCAATATCGGCATTATAGTTCCTCTGTTATATTAATTATGCCCCGATTCTATCCTAAACACTCTGAAAAGCAAGCAATAATTGAGCTTAGTTACCAATTTTTTAACCATACAACCACGTCGCAGAGATTTTACGACGAGTTACACATATTTTACGACCATCTGCACTCAAAACCTATTAAAACGAAGGCAAACGATATCACTTCATCGAATATAAATTATTGTGATAATTTGCTGGCTATTTTGAAGCCATATTTCAGCCCTTTTAACACATTGATAAAAAATTCTTCATTGTCTAAGTCACTTTGCAATGAGAAATAATATCTAATGTATAGAAAACGCAAAACATCTTTTTCTTCTTGAGATGTTTTATCATCAGCTTCTATTTTATTCAAGTCGTTTGCCAATGCTTGGTCTAAAAGCTCTCTTAACTTTTTTATTCCTGCTTCACGGTCTTTGACATACAGTTCAGCTATTTCAGATAATACATCTTTTAATTCATCTTGCTTTGTTTTCATACTCATACTCCCATCACACTTGTCCCAATAGCCAATCAAGCACATTCAAGCGTTTTATACCATTATTTTCGCCAGAGCCATAATCCATCGTTAATAAAAACTTCGGATAATTGTCGTCGATGGATTCAAGTGGGGCAAGTTCACGTTCTAAAAGTTCAGATCCTAACACGTTTAATGCAACTTGGTAATATTCAACAATACCACCGCTTTTTTTAGCCACAAAATCAACTTCAACCAATTTACTGCCTTTATGAATTTTACCAACTGAAACCTCATAACCTCGGCGTATTAACTCAAGGTACACCACATTTTCAAGAATATGACCAGCATCCATATCTTTTATGCCCAGCATAGCCGTACGCAAACCTATATCAGCCACATAATACTTTGAGTTACTGTCAAGATACTGCTTACCTTTAATATCGTAACGATCGCATTTATACATCAGGAAACTATCGAGCAAACCTTCAATAATCCTGTCTATCGTCGGTACAGATATTTTGTGACCACCAGCACTCAACCCACGTTCAATGTTACGGACAGAGGTTTCATTTCCGATATTATCAAACATATATTTAACTACAGCATCCAGCTTGTTTGTATCGGCTATATTAAAGCGTTTTACAATATCCTTTTGGACAGTATTCAAATAAACTGTATCACGCAAATAGTCGCTGATATGTTGACGGTCGTATAACATTTTCAACGTCTGCGGAAAACCACTTTCACGGATGTAATGTTCATAAGTGGCTTGGAAATCACCAAACTCCAAGAAATCTTGACGAGTTCTCAAGGTGTCTCCTGCCATAAGTCGGTATGCCATGTAATATTCCAGAAACGATAATGGTTGCATTTTTATTTCGACATAACGACCACCTAAAGAATTAGCTAAATCGGAAGAGAACATATACGCATTGGAGCCAGTTAAATATACATCGACATTCTTTTGCAAACGTAACGCATTAGCAACCTTTTGCCAATTTCTCAATAGCTGAACTTCATCAATAAAGACAAAGTTCATTTTTTTAGGATTTAATTGTGCTAAAATGTAATCAAGCAACTTTTCATAACCAACCAGAAAATGTTCTGTATCTTCGGTTAATCCTATTTTTTGAGTTTGTATAAGATCTTCAAGGTTTATACTAACGATTTGACTATAATCGGCAATCTTATCAAATTGTAATCGCATTTGAAACATCTCAAACAGCTTGGATTTTCCACAACGACGAACTCCAGTCACTATTTTAATCAAATCATTTTGACCTTGCCAAGATTTCAGTTGACGTATATATTCAGGTCTATCTAACAATGTTTCTGTTGCCATTTTAATCTCCTTTAATGTTAATTATAATTAACAAAACCAAAATAGTCAAGATTTTTGTTAAATGTATTTTATAATTTTTATATTTTATCAATTTTTGTTAATTTGAATTAACAATTTTTATACATACTACTCCACAATGTCAAAAAATTGCCTATTGACAAAGGGTTAGTTGCTAATATATGGTTAACAAAAATGCTAATGTTAACTGCTAATATTTGACAGAGACAAGCAAAGACGCAAGATGGTCGGATAATATTGATAAACGACTGATAAATATTGGGGCGTCGCCAAGTGGTAAGGCATCGGCTTTTGGTGCCGACATTCGTTGGTTCGAATCCAGCCGCCCCAGCCAGACTGTACAGGGTTAGCAAAATTCTTTGCTAACCCTTGATTTTTAAGGCTTTCCGAGAGTTCGCAAGATTTCATATACCCAGATTGTACTTTTTCGTTATCATTTCCATGTAA